>JBDHAF010000020.1:0-43449 GCA_039588255.1 Gemmatimonadota bacterium
CACGGTGCCCACGACGGTGTTGCTGGCGGTCGCGAGCACCGACACATCGTTGGAGGCGAAATTCGTCACGTAGGCCAACGCCCCGTCCGGCGTGAGCGCCACGCCAACCGGCTGAATGCCCACGGGCACGGTGGCCACCACGGTGTTGCTGGCGGTCGCAAGCACCGACACATCGTTGGAGCCGTTATTTGCCACGTAGGCCGCCCGATACCGAACATCAAACGGAGTGCTGGTGGCGCTCGCCAAGCTGCCCGCCGTGGCGGTCAGGGTGTAGCCACTCCCCGCCCTGTCGATCGCCAGGTCGCTGAAGCTCGCAACGCCAGCGGCTGCGTTGACCGTCGTTGTCCCCAAGAGCATCCCTCCACTCGGGTTCGTCCCGGTCGCGACCGTCACCGCTTCCGTCGCGTCCCTTACGGCGTTGCCAAGTGCATCCAGAATGATCACTTCGACTGCGGGCGTGAGCGGCACTGTCGCCTCTGCTAGCGTCGGCGGCTCTACCGTGAACGCCAATTGCGCACCCACCTGATCCACGAGAACTGTCGCCGTCCCGTTGAATCCGTCGGTGGCCGCTGTAATGGTGACCGACCCGTTCGTCACGGCGGTCACCAGACCGGTGGCGCTGACCGTCGCGATAGTCTGATCGGACGACGACCAGCTAAACGTCTTGCCGAAGATCGTATTCCCGGTTGCGTCCTTGGCACTGGCGGTGAGTTGCACCGTCTCTCCGAAGGAGGCGAGCCCGGCAGTACTCGGCGTCACCACCACGGAAGCCACGGTGGGCGTCCCGTTACCGGTGGGCGTGTCGCTCCCACAGGCAAGGACGGACATGGTGGAAAAGGCTACGGCGAGGACAGTGGAGCGCATGGGAATCCTCTATTCTTTAATGACACAATCTTCTTGTTTTCGTTGGTGGGTCAGCGGTCTCGTCGTCGGGCGGGGCGGCCTACAGGCAGGCGCAGCATCTCGACGGGTCCGTAATGGGCCACCGATGGCGCTGCAATGGCGATCATGAGGCGAAGTACACAGTTCCGCAAGAGAACCGGCCTCTTGCTGGGCACATCATTGGGCACATACGCCCGCAGCCACACGCAACCAGACGGGGTCAGACGCAAAAGGTCCCGGTGTTTTTCTCAGGAAACGCGGCCAGATCGAACCAGACGCAGCTATACGCAGAAGAGTGGTGAGAACTCACATACCGGAGGTCGGCGGTTCGAATCCGCCACCGCCCATCGAGTCAAAGGAAAGCCCCGCAACGTGTCACGGCGCAGCGGGGCTTTGTCGCGAGGCGATCGGTGGTTCGCAAGGTGTGGCTTTGTTGGGTTGACCTGACGTGAATCGAACCGCAGCGCGCTGAAGGGACCTGCCGGTCTGCGGAGCCGTCGTCCGGATGACTTGACCTACTGGCTGCGGGGCTTTCTCGCGAGACGATCCGGTTTGGCCTGGGGCTACACGTAGACCGGTCTCTCCGAGCCGGAGTGCATCGGACAGCCCCCCGTGCTCGACGAGAGCTGATTCTGCAACCGGGCAGGGGACCACCGGACCCGCAGGTCGTCGAGGCGCTCGCCGAGCAATTCGATGCGGTCCTCGCGCATCTCCCCCATCCCCATCTCGTATCCCATGACGAGCTGCGTCACGTCGTCCGGGTCGTGACTCATGATCCGCGCCGCCGTCGCGTCCGCGGCAACCAAGTCGGTGCTCGCCAGCAGGAGCCAGGACCCCAGCCGGTCCCGCATATCCACGGTGCGTCCCCCGTGGCTCAGGTTCGGCCCGTCGCCTTCGACGCCGATCGAGAAATCGACGATGGCGAGATCCGGTTGAACGCCTTGCACGATGTCGAGATAGATGGCTGCGATGGCCCGGGTGCTGCTGTGGTCGAATACGACCCCGCGGTCCGGGATCCCGGCTGCGAGATCGCCGTAGCGTTCCAGCGGAGTGATTCCGATGAAGTTCTTGAGCGACAACGTGAGCTGCGCCCAGGAGTGGGTCTTGGCCACGGGGATGGAGATCACGCGGTCTGCATTGGCGACCAGGCTCGAGACCGCGATCACGCCGAGATAGGTATCCGAAGGGACCTCCACCCACTCGGGAGAATCGACCTCGAGGGACGCCACCCGAACCGTGCGATCGTAGGCCGAGCTGAGGCGCGCCGCCTCGGCCGCCAGGTTGGTGGAGCGGTCGAGGGTCATGGCGTACTCCCAGTTCAGGGACGGCGCATGGGAGCCGTCCCCGATGATCACCTCGGCCGCGCCCGCCCGTAGACATTCCTCGGCCACCGCGACGACGATCTCCGGCTTGGTGCACTCACCTGCGGCAAAGGGATTTCCCTGTCCCGCCCAGGGCAGGGTGACCATGTTGGGCTTGATGAACACGGTCTCGTCTTGGTGGACGACCGTCTGGATGCCGCCCAGGGCGTCCAACACGTCGCGAGTCATGGCGTACAGGTCGGTACCGCGCACAGCGGCCACCTGGGCGGTGGGCTCTGCGGCCTCGGTGGGCCCACCGCATGACCCGACCACCGCACCCCCCGCTGCACACGCCCACAGGCGCACAAAATCTCGTCTGCTGATTCCAGCAGGCTGTTCGTCGGTTTGACCGGTCATGGCTGCCTCCCTCCATATCAACGAGCGGAACACATGAGGCAGTACAAAGAGCTGAGGGCAATATGGGGTGGAGCGCATGAAGTGGGCCGCGGATAAAAAGACTTTCACGGGAGGGACGGGTCGGGGACGTTATCGTGCATGAGCGCTGTGACCAGGGGTATCCGGTGGCTGGGCACGGCCGGATGACAGTAGCCAACCTGGAGACGACCTGGCTTGGTCTGTTTGCCATGTGGAGCGCATGAAAAGGCATAATCCTGCCACTTTCGAACGGGAAGTGGCATAGATCATGAGTAATATTGCATAAATATTCCTGTAACTCTATATTCATACGCTCGATAGAGTTCTGAACCCAAGGATGTCTCAATGAGCAAGCACGATCACATCGCCGAAGTCGATCGCTACAGCGCCCACAACTACCACCCGCTGCCCCTCGTGCTCTCGCGTGGGGAAGGTGCCTGGGTGTGGGACGTGGAAGGCAACAAGTACCTGGACTGTCTGGCCGCGTACTCGGCCCTCAACCAGGGGCACCGGCATCCGGCCTTGGTCAAGGCGGCCAAGGACCAAATCGATCGACTGACGCTCACGTCCCGGGCGTTCCACAACGACCAGATGGGCCCCTTCCTCCGCGAGCTGTGTGAGCTGTCGGGCTACGAGAAGGCCCTCCCGATGAACTCGGGAGCAGAAGCGGTGGAGACCGCCATCAAGGCGGTGCGGCGTTGGGGCTATCGGGTGAAAGGCATTCCGTCGGATCAGGCCGAGATCATCGTGTGTGAGAACAACTTCCACGGGCGCACGACGACGGTGGTGTCGTTTTCCACGGAGCACTCATACAACGCGGACTTCGGTCCGTTCACGCCGGGATTCAAGGTGATCCCCTACGGCGATGCACAGGCGCTGGAAGATGCCATCACGACCAATACGGCCGCGTTTTTGGTGGAGCCCCTCCAGGGTGAGGGCGGGGTCGTCATCCCGCCGGAAGGATTTCTGGCGAAGGCGTCGCAGATCTGCAAGAGCAACAACGTGCTTCTCGTCGCCGACGAGATCCAAACGGGTCTCGGACGCACCGGAAAGATGTTCTGCTCCGAGTGGGAGAACGTGAAGCCCGACGTGATGGTGGTAGCGGTGGCACGGGCCGCCCTCAAGGTGCTGGTCGACGAGAATCTCGCGGAGCGGGCACTCGAGCTCGGCGACTGGTTCATGGCCGAGCTTCGCGCGTTGGAGTCTCCCCACGTCGCCGACGTGCGGGGGAAGGGTCTCATGATCGGTGTGGTGATCAAGGACGAGAGCGGAACGGCCCGGCCGTTCTGCGAAGCCTTGATGGACAAGGGCATCCTCGCCAAGGAAACGCACGAACAGGTCGTCCGGTTTGCACCGCCGCTGGTGGTGGAAAAGGCGGATCTGGAGTGGGCGTTGGAGCCGATCGGCGAGGTATTGGGGGCGGTGACGAAGGTCGGCTAAGACACTGGACTATTTGCGGTTCTGCCGGCGCAGGTCGGACCGAATCCGGCGCCGGGCGGCCGCGGCCTTGAGGCGCTTGGCGGTGCTGGGTTTGACGTAGAACCGCTTTTTCCGGAGGTCCTTGAGAATTCCGGAGCGCATCACCTTACGCTTGAACGCCTTGAGGGCGGCATCCAGACGGTCGCCCTCTCCCACGGTGACTTCGGTCATAGGCGCTAATGTGTTTCGTTTTTCCCCAGAAAGCGAGGGCCGCCCCGATAGACCGTCAAGGCGGCCCGAATTACATCTGTGCGAGCGTCGCTCAGTTCTCGAGCTTCGCGACGTTCTCCGCGGCGGGACCCTTCTCGCCGTCCACGAGATCGAACTCCACGCGCTCGCCCTCGGCCAATGACTTGAAGCCTTCACCCTGAATCGCCGAATGGTGCACGAAGCAATCGCGCTCGCCGTCTTCCGGAGTGATAAAGCCAAAACCCTTGGAGTTGTTGAACCACTTCACCTTGCCAACCGTACGCATTCCGTACTCCCCTGTTCGTTGTTGTGTCGGAGTCCCGGAACCGTACCGTACCACCGACTGCAACACTCGGTTTTTCGATGTCCCGAAGCTAGGGTCGTCCCTTGGGTTCGTCAACCATTTTCCGCCCGCGCGTGGGGGGGTTGCACGGGGGCGCGAGTCAATCTTCCTGGGGTGCCACCCAAAGCAGGTGCGGCCACTCGTCGAGACGTTGATCCAGCGAAAACGGGCGAAGCAGGAGATCGCTCCGGCTCGTTCGTCCGTAGGCAACGTCTCGCGTGGCCTGCGCTGAGTGGTCGACGATCATCCCGTCGTAGCCCGCATCGACCAACGGGGTCACCGCGGACTCGACTGTCATTCCGTGCTCGTTCAAATAGTCAGGGTGCAGTTCGAGGAGAATGCGCTTGATTCGGTGTGCTGCGAGTGAACGGGCGAGACCCGAGAGGGCGAATCCCTCGGCACCTTCGATGTCCATCTTCAACAGGTCGACGGATTCGATGTCGAGGTCATCCAGAATCGCATCGAGGGATTTGGCCTCGGCTTCGATCAGGTCGGCACCCGAATTGGACGCCACGACACGAGACAATCCGAAATTACCGTCCGATTCCCGGAAGCCGGTGAGCTGGACCGTCCCAGCCTGTGCCGACGCCGCAACCGGCAGGCACGTCACCTGACTCGCGCGATTGCGTTGGACGTTGTCGGCCAGCAAGCAGAACATGCGCGGGTCGGGTTCGAGAGCCACAACACGGCCCGCGAGTCCCACGCGACTCGCTCCCAGCAGTGTGAAGTACCCCCAGTTGGCCCCGACATCCACGAACGTCATGCCCGGTTGGAGCATGTCGTCGACCAGCGCGGTCTCCTGAGGTTCGTAGCTTCCGGTGAAGCACACTTCGCGGGAAATGCTGTCGCGGAGATCACAGACGAACCAGAACCCGCCGACTCGCGCCGGCGATCGCATGACGAACGGCTTTGTTCGTCGCCCGAACAGATTAGCAGCCCGGTACCTCCCCAGCGGGAATCGGGATATGACGGGTGACGCGAGTCGAGCCCGGTACCTCCCCAGCGGGAATCGGGATATGACGGGTGACGCGAGTCGCACCCACCACGGCGCGCGTGGGTAATCATCGATCATGACAAACGCTCGTCAGTATCATACTATACTCGCTACATGTCGAATTTCTTCGTCCGAACCGTTCGGGGCGGCGACACCGAGACCAGACACAACGTTGCGGCGGCGGTGGTGGATCACACCGGCGCGCTGCGCTGCTCGTACGGCGATGCGGAATTGGTAACACCTATTCGGTCTGCGGCGAAGCCGTTCCAGGCGCTTCCCCTGGTGGAAGACGGCGCGGTGGAGGCGTTCGACATCAGCAGTCGAGAGCTAGCTGTCGCGTGTGGATCGCACAATTCGGAGGAGTACCAGGTGGCGGTGGTGCGGGCGTGGTTGGAACGCCTCGGGTTGCAGGAGGACCACCTGGTGTGCGGACCGCACCGCCCGCTGGCGAAGGGCCTGGGCTTTGTGTGCCACGACGGCACGTGGGAAGAGGTAGAATTGGCGCCCCCGTCGCGCGTGGCCAGTAATTGCTCCGGCAAACACACCGGCATGTTGAATCTGGCGAAGCAGCACGAATGGGAACTGGACGGATATGCGGTGGCGCAGCACCCCGTGCAGCGCAACTGCCTTTCCGTGATCTCGCAATTGTGCGACATCGATGCGACGAAGGTGGGGGGAGCGGTCGATGGATGCGGTGTTGTGTCGTGGGCGCTGCCGCTCCGGGCGTTGGCCACGGGGTATGCACGGCTCGCGACGGCCGACGGACCGGCACAAGCGGTGGTGTCGGCAATGACCACGCATCCGGACTTGGTGGCCGGAAAACGACGCTTGTGCACCGCGCTGATGCAGGCCTATCCGGGGAAGATCATCACCAAGGTTGGCGCGGGTGGTGTCTACGGCGCCAGCGTGCTCGACGAGGGATTGGGAATTGCGATCAAGGTGTTGGATGGTGATGCCAAGGCCGCATCGGTCGCCTTGCTCACAGTCCTGTCCGACCTGGGTATCAACGCGCAACAAGCCGAACTGCTCACTCGCTTTGCCAGCCCCGTCATCCTCAACACCAACCGTGAGGTCGTAGGCCGGTACGAGGCCGTACGCAACTGAGACACTCGCCGGGTTGCTTGCCGCGGCCAACGGCCACGATACGCGGTAGATTGGTGATCCGGAAATGTGTCCGATGCGCAGATTGAGTGGTCGTAGAGTGCCCGAGGGGAATCAGTGACGTTTATCGATCACGCGGTTATCGAAGTGGCGGCCGGCTCAGGCGGAGCCGGCGCCATGTCCTTTCGCCGCGAGAAGTTCGTGCCGAAGGGCGGTCCTGACGGCGGCAACGGGGGCCACGGGGGGAGCGTGTATGTCAAGGCGTCACCGCATCTCTCAACGCTCCTCGACTACCAATACCGCGCCCACTGGAAAGCCGACAGCGGAAAACACGGGCAGGGTGCGAACAAGACGGGGAAGTCGGGGGAGGATCTCTACCTGCCGATCCCGCCGGGCACGGTCGTCATCGACGAGAGCACGAGTGAAATCATCGGCGAGGTCATCGCTTCCGGTGACGAGCTGCTCGTGGCCAAGGGTGGCCGGGGCGGTCGGGGGAATGCATCGTTTGCCACACCCACGCACCAGGCGCCGCGGGAGTGGCAACCCGGCAAGGAAGGGGAGAAGCTGCGCGTCGAGTTCGTCCTCAAGTTGATCGCCGACGTCGGCCTGCTGGGCGAGCCGAACGCGGGGAAGAGCACACTGCTCTCGGTCATCTCCGAGGCGCGCCCGAAGATTGCCGACTACCCCTTCACGACGTTAGAGCCTCAACTGGGCGTCACGTCGCTGTCCGATTCCCGGACATTGGTGGTGGCCGACATCCCGGGCATCATCGAGGGCGCCCATCAGGGGAAGGGCCTCGGCGACCGTTTCCTGCAGCACGTGGAACGCACCCGGGTGCTCGCCTACCTGATTCCCATCGACAGTCCCGATCCGCAAGCCACGTATCAGTTGTTGCGCGACGAAGCGATGGCCTACAGTCCGCAGTTGGGAAAGAAGCAGCACGTGGTGGTGCTCACCAAGACGGATCTCCTTCCCGAAGGTGAGACGGCGCCCACCATCGAGGTTCCCGAAGCTCTTGGCGTCGTGTCGATCTCCGCAGTCGCCAATAAGGGACTCTCGGACATGAAAGAGTTCTTCTGGCGTCTCGTGTCGGAGTCATCGGGATCCCCGTCTGAAGAATCCGTCCCCCTGCCGTAGACCGATGACCGACGCTGCGTACCTGGCCCTGGCACTCGTGCCCGGCGTGGGAACAGTGCGCTTCGAGAAACTCCTGGAGGCGTTTGGCTCGGCCGAGGCGGTGTTGGACACCTCTATCGGCCTGCTCCGCACCGTCCAGGGGATCTCGAGGGCAGTCGCCACGTCGATTCACCAGACGTCGGCGGATGCGGGAGCCCGGGTGCTCCAACGGGTTGCTCGCGAGGGCGGTGTCGCCCTCGACCCGAGGGACGAGGGGTTTCCGGACGCCCTCCGGGAGATTCCCCACAGCCCGCCGCTGTTGTTCGCCAAGGGACGTCTGGACCTGTTGCAGGCGCCGTGCGTGGCAATGGTCGGGAGTCGGGATCACAGCCGTTACGGGTCGGAGGCGGCATCCCACCTCGCCGCCGGGCTGGTCCGGGCCGGCCTCACGGTGGTGAGCGGCATGGCACGCGGCCTCGACGCCGTTGCCCAGGGCGCAGCCCTCGACGCCGGGGGTGGGACCATCGGCGTGCTCGGGAACGGACTGGGGGTGGTGTACCCCGCCGCCAACCGGGCGCTCTACGATCGGGTTGTGACCGGGGGATGTCTCCTCACCGAATTTCCTCCCGGAGAGCGACCCACGGCCGGGAGTTTCCCCCGACGGAATCGGCTCATCAGCGGGCTCTCTCACGCCACCATCGTGATCGAAGCCGGTGAGGGATCCGGCGCCCTGATCACTGCTGACGCGGCTCTCGCCCAGGGCAGGGAGGTCATGGCCGTGCCGGGACCGATTACGAGCGGGGTATCCGCCGGCACCAACCGCCTCATCCAGATGGGGGCAAAGCCCGTGCTGGGGATCGGGGACGTGCTGGAGGAATACGGCATCTCCGACGTGCCCGAGGTGTCGCTGCCGTCGGATCTCTCCGAGGCGGAGCGGCGAGTTCTCGAGGCGGTGAGCGACGGGGCCGAACTGGTGGACGACGTGACCGCCCGCCTGGCATGCGCCCCGGCGGAGGCCCTTGCCGTGTTGACGTCTCTGGAGATCCGGGGCTTGGTCGCGCAGGAGCCGGGGAAGATATTTCGCCCCACCAGTCCGTTGCGGTGAGGTGTGAGCGGTAAGCAGTACGAGCGACCCAGCGCAGGGTGGAGGAGCGGAGCATGCCGTTTGTCCCTTTCACGCGCTGCGGTTTGATTCACATCCGGATATCGGGAACGGCCGATGAGAACCAACGCGCGCTGCAGGGACAAACGGATGCTCCGCTCTAATCCCCCGTGCCCAGCTCCTGCTTACTTTCTTCCATGCACCTCTACGTCCACGTCCCCTTCTGCAAGCGGCGCTGCTCGTACTGTGACTTCGCCATCGCCGTGCGGAAGCAGGTGCCGGGGGACGAGTTCGTCGAGCTGATCAAGCGGGAGTACGCCCTGCGGGAGTCGCCCACGGAGCCGCTCGACACCCTGTACTTCGGCGGCGGCACGCCGTCGTTGCTTTCCACCGACCAGATCGCAGACCTCATCGGGTTCTTCCGGTCGGAAATCGGCTTTGCCAATCCTACCGTTGAGGTGACGCTAGAGGCCAACCCCGATGACGTGAGCCCCGAGACGGCCGGCGCGTGGGCGGCGGCCGGCGTGAATCGGTGTTCCCTCGGCGTTCAGTCCTTGCAGCCCGCGGTCCTGGCGTGGATGCGGGGCAGGCCCTAACGGCCATCGGCACCCTCACCCGAGCGGGGATCGCCTCGGTATCGGCCGACGTGATCTTTGCGCTCCCCGAAGCCTTGGAGTCCGATCCGTTGGGTGACACGGAACGGCTCCTGGAGTTCGAGCTCGACCACGTGTCGGCATACGGTCTCACCGTGGAGTCGGGCACGCCGGTGGCGAAGTGGACCCAGCGCGGCGCCGTGAGACACGTGGCCGACGACGTGTACGAGGAGGAGTTCCTCAGGCTTCGCGGCGTGCTCACGGGAGCTGGGTTCGAGCATTACGAGGTCTCGAACTATGCCAAGCCGGGTCGTCGGAGCCGGCACAACAGCGCCTACTGGACCGGCGCTCCGTACGTGGGGATGGGTCCCTCGGCCCACAGCTTCGACGGGGAGACGCGTCGCTGGAACCTGCGCGACTGGGCCGAGTATTCCCGCACGGTGGCCGGCGGCGCCGACCCGCTGGCGGGGCAAGAAACCTTGAGCCCGACGGAGCGCCTGTTGGAGCAATGGTATCTCGGTCTCCGGAGGGCAGAGGGGGTTCGCGTCCCCCAAGGGGGGGAGCCTGTTGGCCCGGCGCTCGACGCGGCCGTCGGCGCAGGCTGGCTCGAGATGGAGGGACCCGTGATTCGGCCGACACCCCACGGGTGGCTCAGGCTGGACGCCATAATCACGTCCTTGACCACCTCGGCCGAGGGTGGGTAAATTCCTGCGCCGACATAACTTGGAATCATGGAAGACAGCAATCTTTCGGATCGGGAACGGCTGGTTCTCGAGGCAGTCATTCACTCGTATGTGAGCACCGCGGAGCCCGCGGGATCACGGACGATCGCCAAGAACTTCACCCTCGGCGTGTCGGCGGCCACCATCCGCAACACCATGAGCGACCTGGAGGAGCGGGGGTATCTCTATCATCCCCACACGTCGGCGGGGAGGATTCCCACCGACCTCGCGTATCGCGTGTACGTGGACCGCCTCATGGCGCCGTCGTTTCTCACGCGGCGCCAGCAGGATACCCTCACTAGAGAGCTCAGCGAGTCCACCGAGATCGAGTCGCTATTGGACAAGGCGGCCAAGGTGCTCGGGGTGCTGACGCAGGAGCTGGGGATCGCCCTGCAGCCGTCGTTCGAGGAGGCCGTTCTCGAGCGCCTCGAGCTGGTAACCGTGTCCAGCGACCGCATTCTGATGGTGCTGGTGCTGCAGAACGCGGTGGCCCGGACGCTGTTCATCGAGGTGTCCAGCGGTCTTCCGTCGGAGGCCATCGACAAGGTGGCGTTGGTATTGAACGAACGGCTGAGCGGCAGCAGTCTCCGAGAGATTCGCGCCACGCTCCACCAACGCCTGCGCGATATTCTACCCCAGGACGGAGGGCAGGAACTGTTCAACATCTTCGTCGAGGAAGCCGATCACATCTTCCACGGACCGGGCGACGACGAGGACGCCATCGTGCTGGGGAGCGCACAGATGCTGGCGGATCAGCCCGAGTTCAAGTCCAACGAGAAGATGCGCGACCTCCTCGAGCTCACCGAGCGTCGCGAGGTGCTGATGCAGGCCTTGAAGGCGAGGCACCACGACGGTCTCACCGTCACAATTGGCGCCGAACATCTCGATCCGAAACTCAGCTCCCTCACGCTGGTCACGTCCACGTACCAGCGCGACGGGCTCGTCGGCGTCATCGGCGTCATGGGTCCCACCCGGATGCCCTACGAAAAGATCATCTCCATCGTCGAGCACACCAGCCGGCTCATCGGGGATCTCCGCCAGTGAGGTGGCGGAGAGGCGGATCTTCTTAACATGCCACGCGACTACTACGACGTTCTCGGCGTCTCCCACGACGCGTCCGAGACGGAGATCAAGAAGGCCTATCGCCGCAAGGCGATGGAGTACCACCCCGATCGCAACGAAGGATCCAAGGGGGCGGAAGCGAAGTTCAAAGAGGCCACGGAAGCGTACGAGGTACTGCAGGACGCACAGCAGCGGAGTCGCTACGACCGCTTTGGCGAGGCGGGTCTCAAGGGAGCAGCAGGCGGGTTTGCTGGGGGCTTCCACCACTTCGATCTCTCCGAGGCGCTCAACATCTTCATGCGCGACTTCGGGGGCGGCGGCGGGTTCGAGTCGATCTTCGGAGGGCGCCAGCGATCGCGGCGCGATCAACTCCGCGGCCAGGACATCCGCATTTCGCTGAAGATCACGTTGGAGGATGTGGCCAAGGGCATCAAGCGGAAGGTCAAACTTCGGGCGTTACAGAAATGTGAAGTATGTGGGGGCTCGGGTGCTGGCGACGGCGGCAGCTTGGTCGCGTGTACCACGTGCGGCGGCACGGGAGAAATCCGGCAGGCGACGCAGTCCTTTTTCGGTAACTTCGTGTCGGTGTCGCCGTGCCCGCGCTGCGATGGCGGCGGGAGGGTGATCGACAATCCCTGCCGGGAGTGCGAGGGCGAGGGCCGCGCAAGGGCCGAGCAGCTGGTGGAGATCGACGTTCCCGCCGGCGTCGCCGAGAACAACTATCTGACGCTGCGAGGTCAGGGTGGGGCAGGGATCCGGGGGGCGCCGCCCGGCGATTTGATCGTGGGCCTGGAGTTCGAGGAAGACCCACACTTCGAGCGCCACGGCGACGATCTGGTCTACGATCTGCCGGTGTCGTTCGCCCAGGCTGCGCTCTCGGATGAGTTCGTGATTTCCTCGCCGCTGGGTGACGAGACCGTCAAGGTCCCCGCCGGATCGCAGACCGGATCGGTGGTGACGCTGCGGGGCAAGGGTCTGCCGAGCCTGTCCCGGGGCGGTCGCGGGGATCTCCACGTGCGGCTCCAGGTCTGGACACCCACGGGTCTCTCGCCGGAGCAGGAGGAGTTGTTCGAGCGGCTCAGGGAACTGGAGGGGGAGCCGCCTGGAGACGAGAGTCTAGGACGCCGCTTTTGGAGCCGCATGAAAGAAGCCTTCGGTGGTTGAGGATGACTGAGGTCACCGGCGCCCCTTCCTCATTTGGGACGGCGATGGACGGGGGAAGCGCGTCGCAGCTCGAGGTCGCTGAGGCCCTGGCACTGGTGTCCCGGCTCGCGGTGTCCGAGGCCGGCGCCGAGCGGGTACGCCAGCGGCGTCCAGCGGGATCGGTAGACGAGGTGCGCGAAGAGCTCGCTGCGGTGGCGGAGCTGGCCGACCTCATCGATCAGGGGGACGGGTTCAGCCCCCAAAACGTTCCCGATGTGCGACCGGTTCTCGAGCACCTCGCGGTGCCGGGGAGCGTGCTGGAAGGTCCCCAACTCTCTGAATTGGGGCAGGTAGTCGACGCGATTCGCACGATGGCCGGCGAGCTCCGCCGGCTGGAGAAGGACGGGCCACGAATCCACGCGCTGGCGGTCGAGCCGCCGCCGGCCGAGTTGGCAACCCGTCTCCGCAAAGCGATCGATGTCGATGGAAGCGTCAAGGACGGCGCGTCCGACGAGTTGGCCCGCGCCCGGCGGAATCTCCGGGCCACCCGCGACAAGCTGGTCAAACACCTCGAAGCTCTGATCAAGCAGTATGCGTCCGCCGTCTCCAGCGCGGACGCGGGGGTGACCATGCGCGGGGGACGCTATGTCGTCCCGGTGCGCCGGGAAGCCCAATCCCGGGTGAAGGGTATTGTCCACGGGGAGTCGGGCTCGGGCGCCACGTTGTTCGTCGAGCCCCAGGACGCCGTGACGTTGGGCAACGAGCTGAGCGCGTGTGAAGCCGCGGAGCATCGGGCGGTGCTCCAGGTGCTCCGCAGCTTGACGGAGCTCGCACGTCCCCACGTCGACCAAATCGAGGAGGGGTGGAACATGTGCGTGCGGGTGGACGACCTGTACGCCCGTTCCCGGTACGCCCTCAACGTCGAGGCTAGCCTTCCCACGGTGGTCAATGCGCCGTCACAGATGGTGATCCGACAGGGGCGTCATCCGTTGCTCCTCGCCGAGTTGGAGACGGTCGTCCCGTTCGACCTCGAAACCGACGGGAATGAGCGGGTGGTGGTGGTGAGTGGACCCAATACCGGGGGAAAGACGGTGCTGCTCAAGGCGGTGGGCTTGATCAACGCGCTGGCACAGTCGGGCGTAATTCCACCAGTGGGTGCAGGCACCACGTTGCCCGTGTTCGGAACGATCTTTGCGGACATTGGGGATCACCAATCGATCCTGGAAAACCTCAGTACGTTCAGTGGTCATGTCGCGGCATTGAAGACGGTACTCGAATCGGCGGACGACCGCTCTCTCGTGTTACTGGACGAATTCGGCACCGGGACAGATCCGTCGGAAGGCGCGGCGCTGGCAGGGGCGGTGCTCCAGGCGTTGTGCGAGAAGGGCTGCGTGGCGTTGGCGACGACGCACCTCAACCAACTCAAGCGCCTCGCCTCGGAAACGGAAGGAGCCGTCAATGCGTCGCTGCAGTTCGACCCGGAACACCTGGAGCCGACCTACCGCGTGATCAAGGGCATACCCGGCCGGTCATACGGCTTGGCGATCGCCCAACGGCTCGGGTTCCCGGCGGACGTGATGGTGCGTGCGGAGCAACTGCAGCCCGACACCGATCGCCAGCTGGAGTCCCTTCTTGCGGACGTTGAGAAGCGTGACAAGGAACTGACGGCGAAAGCCCGGGAAACAGCCGAGACCGGTGCCCGCCTCGAGGCCGAGCGAGACGGGCTGGACCAGCTGCGTGCGGACCTGGCCGCGCGCGCGGCGGAGCTCGAGGAACAGTCCCGGGAGCTGGAGCTCAACGGTCGCGCCGAGGCGCGGCGGTTCCTCTTGGAGGCCAGGAGGCGGGTGGAAGACGCGTTGGGCGTGGCGCGGGCCGCGGTTTCCGAGGCGACGGCCAAGGAAGCCCGGCGCTTGGTAGAGGAGGGCGTGCGGGACGAGGGGTCGGCCCTGAAGAAGCTGGAGGCGGAAGCACGCAAGAAGGGATGGAAGATTCGCGGGTCTGAGGACAAGGCGACACCGAAGGGATCGACGGCGGCGCCCCGCGTCAAACGGCAAACGCCTCCGCTGTTGCATGTATCCAGACGGGCGGCGCCCACGGAGATCGACTTGCGGGGGATGACCGCTGACGAAGCCGAAGAAGTCGTGCTGCGGGCCATCGACGATGCGGTGGTCGCCGATTTGGGATCGCTCCGCATCATTCACGGCAAGGGGACGGGGGCGCTCCGGGAGCGGGTGTCGTCCTTGCTCTCGCAAGACCAGCGGGTGGTCTCGTTTCATGAATCGCCACCCCACCAAGGGGGTTGGGGGGTCACCATTGCTGAGTTCAAGTCGTGACCACCATTCCTGACGAGCTCATCGAGCAAGTTCGGGACACGGCCGATCTGATCCACGTGCTGGGCGAGCACGTTGATCTCAAGCGGACCGGAACGGATTACCGCGGGCCATGTCCCTTCCACGGTGGGACGAAGCGGAACTTCGCGGTGATCCCGAAGAAGCAGATGTACTACTGCTTCGTATGCCACGAGGGTGGCGACGTATTCACGTTTTTCATGAAGCACTTCGGGATGGACTACCCGACCGCCGTGAGAGAGGTGGCGGCGAAGGTGGGCGTGGTGATCCCCGAGCGACCCACAGGTGGACCGGACCCACGCGAGCCGCTCTTTTCGGCGACCGCCGTTGCCGCCGAGTGGTATGCCAAGCGGTTGCGCGAGGCGCCCGACGGTGAAGCGGCCAGGAACTATCTGGCCAGACGCGGCTTTTCCGGCGAAGCGCTTCACCCCTTGGGTCTGGGCTTCGCACCGAAGGGGAGCGCGTTCCTCGAGGCGATGGAGCAACTCGGGATTGATCCTGAGGTCTTGCTGGAGGCCGGGTTGGCCGTCCGCCGCGAAGACGAGTCGGTCCGACCACGTTTTTGGGGGAGGTTGTTGTTTCCGATCCACGATCTTCGTGGGCGGGTCGTGGGCTTTGGCGGGCGCGTGTTGGGCGACGGCGAGCCGAAGTACCTCAACTCCCCGGACTCGCGGATCTTTCACAAGGGACAGTTGCTCTACAACCTGCACCACGCGAGACCCGCCATCCGCCGCGCTGAAAAAGCGATCGTGGTGGAGGGGTACTTCGACGTGTTGCGCGCGGTGGAGGCCGGAGTAGAGAACGTGGTCGCGCCGCTGGGGACGGCGCTCACGTCCGATCAGGCCGCTCTCCTCAAGCGCTACACGCCGGAAGTAGTGTTGCTGTACGACAACGACCAGGCCGGGATGCGTGCGAGCTTTCGCGCCGGGGATGAGCTGTTGCGGGCGGCGAGTCGGGTCACGATTGCCACGCCACCTCAGGGGGAGGACCCGGATTCGTTGGTGGTCAAAGGTGGCGCCGAGGCGTTGATCGCCATCGTCGACGACGCCATGGACGTCTTCGAACGCAAACTCCAGTTGTTGGATCGCAAGGGGTGGATGGGGTCGCTGGCCGGGCGGCGCCGTGCCCTCGACCGGCTCCTGCTGACCCTCCGCGCGGCCCGGGATCCAGTGACCCGCGATCTCTACGTCACTCGTGCGGCGGAGACGTTGGGCATCACGGCGGAGTCGATTCGCCGCGAGGTCGGTGAGGGACCGTCCCGTCGTCCTCAGGTGGCGCGCGACCGTGCCGAGGAGTCCCGGCGTGCGTCCCGCAGTGCAGGTCCCATGTCCGCGGAGCGGAACCTCACCCGGGTTTTGGTCCACGAGCCCCAGTGGCGATCGCGGATTGCGGAGCAGGTCCCGGACGCATCACTGCTCGGTGAGCCGGACCGGGCGCTGTTCGAGTACCTCTCGATTCAACCGGAGGACGTGACGGGTGCCGAGATGGTGGCGCACGTCGAGGGCGAGGCACGGACAGTCTTGGAGAGCGTGCTGGAGGAAGGGTGGGGGGAGATCGACGTCGACGCGCTGGTGGCTGGTTCCCTCAACCATCTCCGCAGCCGGAGCATCGAGAAGAAGCTGGAACACCTCCAGCGCCACATGGCCGTGGCACCGGAGGACGAGAAACCGGGGATCGTTCAAGAGATCGATTCCCTGAGCCGGAAGCTTTCGAACCTGAAGCCCGGACGCTGGAACGTCATTCGAACTGGGAGGAGTAGTGCAGTCTGACCTAAAACATCTGTTAGCCTTGCAGGATGTAGACCGCGTCGTGATGAGCGTCGAGGAAGAGCTTCGCGCGTTGGAACCCGAGATCGCGGAGTTAGACGCGGTCCTCGAGCAGTTGAACGGGGAGTCGGAACGGCTGCAAGCGAAGCTCGACGAAGCCAGAGAGAAGAGATCCCAACTGGAAGATCACATTGAGACGTACCGCGTGATGCAGGAGCGACGCCGCCAGAAGCTGGAGTGGGTTAGAGGCGCGAAGGAAGCCTCGGCGATGATGGCGGAAATCGATCTGGCGCGCAGCGTGTTGGCGAAAGAAGAGGCCG
Source organism: Gemmatimonadota bacterium (assembly GCA_039588255.1). Classification (GTDB taxonomy): domain Bacteria; phylum Gemmatimonadota; class Gemmatimonadetes; order Gemmatimonadales; family GWC2-71-9; genus B3T1B10. The sequence goes on from JBDHAF010000020.1 coordinate 16,897, forward strand.
AGTGGATCCGCTCGGCGGACGAAGTCCAGGAGATCGAAGCGGCGACCAGGGAAGCCACGGAGCGGGTGGAGGCCGCCAACGGCGAACAGGCGCCCCGGCGCGAAGAAATCGCGGCGATTCGGGGCGAGTGCACCGAACGGCTCGAGGAGGCGCTCGCGCAGCGGGAGGAGGCCGCGGGGGAGATCCGTGAGACCAAGCGGAATCTGTTGGCCATGTACGATAGGATTCGGAGCGGCCGGGCACCGTTTGCGATGTACGAACTCCACGCCGACGCCTGTGGTCACTGCTATACGTCCGTGCCCATGCACCTGCGCCAACAGATACAGCGCAATGAGTCGTTTGCGACGTGCGAGGCGTGCGGAGTCCTGATCTACATTCCCGAATGACGTCGGTCGCGACGCGCTGGCGATTCAGCGAGCAACCGGATGCCGCCGCCAGCAGCGGTCTGGCCGACGCCCTGCACATTCCCGAGCCTCTCGCTTCCCTGCTGATTCTGCGGGGATTCGGCTCGATCGAGGACGCGAAAGCGTTCCTGCGGCCGTCCCTCGCATCCCTGAGCGACCCTGCCGAGTTCAAGGACCTTCCCGAAGCCGCCCGCCTGGTTGCAGAGTCGGTCCGTGCCGGAGAGACGGTCGTTGTGCACGGCGACTACGATGTGGACGGGCAATCCGGGGCCGCGCTGCTGACGCGCGTGCTCGCCGAGGCGGGAGCAAACGTGAAGCCGTTCGTGCCCCACCGGGTGCGCGACGGTTACGACCTTGGCCCCGCCGGCCTGGCGTTCGCCGAAGAGCACGGAGCGTCCCTGATCGTCACCTGCGATTGCGGAACCACCGCGCACCAGGCCGTCGCCGATGCCAAGAAGCGTGGCATGAAGGTGGTGATCACGGACCATCACGTTCCCGGCGAGCTGCCTCAGGCGGACGCCGTGGTGAATCCCAATCGGCCGGACTGTCCGTCTCGCTCGAAGGAACTCTGCGGAGCCGGGGTGGCGTTCAAGCTCGCGCAGGCGCTGATCGGCGAGCTGGGGCTTCCCGAGAACATGGCGTTACACCTCCTCGATCTCGTGGCCCTGGCCACCGTGGCCGACATGGTCCCGCTGAGGGGGGAGAACCGCACGCTGGTGCGGTTCGGCTTGAAGTCGTTGGCCCAGTCGCGCTGGCCCGGTGTCCGCGCTCTCGTGACGACGGCGGGCTTGGGCGACAAGACGATTCGCGCCGGGCACGTGGGCTACATCCTAGCGCCGCGCCTCAACGCCGTGGGCCGTATCGGCGACGCGAAGGACGGGCTGCGGTTGTTGCTGACTGACGACGAGTCGTCCGCCCGGGACCAAGCCAGGGCATTGGAGGCTCTGAACGCGCGGCGCCAGGCCATGGACCAGGAAATCCTCCGCTCCGTGACGGAGGAAATCGACGAGACCCTCGATCTCGACGAGCACTACGGATTGGTGCTGGCGAAGGACGGGTGGCACCCGGGCGTCATCGGGATCGTGGCATCCCGTGTCGTGGAACGCTATGCCCGTCCCACGTTCCTTGTGGCGTTGGATGGTGACGAAGGAAAAGGATCCGGCCGCAGCGTCCGGGGGTTCGACCTCCACGCCGCGCTGACGGGTTGTGCGGAGCACTTGGTGAAGTTTGGGGGACACCCTATGGCGGCGGGTCTCACCATCGCCCGTGACGCCATCGGCCCGTTCCGCGAGGCCTTCAACCAGGCGGCACGGGCCCAACTGTCGCACGACGACCTGGTCCACGAACAACGCGTCGATGTCGAGACCCCCGTGGGCGGGTTGGACGCCGATCTCGAGCGCCTGCTCCGGCACCTGGAGCCGTGCGGTTTGGGGAACCCCGCACCGGTGTTCGTCGTGACCAACGCCCGGGCGACACACCCCCGTGAGGTGGGTGAGAACCACCTCAAATTCACTCTCGAAGACGACACCGGACGGCTCGACGCCATTGGATTCGAGCTTGCCGATCGAGTACAATCAGGCTGGCTGGGTGGTCCAGTGGACGTGGCGCTTCGGCTCGAGGAGAATGAGTATCGCGGCAACGTGAGCCTCCAAGCGCGTGTGCTGGCGTTGCGCCCGGCGGGCTGATGCGCATCATCGCCGGAGAGTTTGGGGGGCGGACGCTCCGACCCCCGGGGGATCATCGCACTCGCCCAACGGCCGATCGGGTCCGCGAGGCGTGGTTCAGTATCCTCGGGGATCGGGTCAATGGTGCCACGGTGTTGGATCTGTTCGCCGGGTCGGGGGCGCTGGGGTTGGAGGCGCTTTCCCGGGGTGCCAGTCGAGCGGAATTCGTCGAGCTGGGGAAGGCGGCGGTCGGCGCGCTCCGCGCCAACGTGACGGCGCTCGACGTGGAAGATCGGGTGCGTATCCACCGCGTCGACGCAGGGCGGTTTCTCGAGCGGATCGCCGCGGATGTGTTCGACATCGCGTTTGCGGATCCGCCGTACGCCGGTGACTACGCGAGAAAGCTCGTTGAGGTATTTGACGCCCGTCCTTTCGCCCACATACTGGGTGTGGAACATCGGTCCGCAGACGATATCGGAGGCAGCGAGACACGTTGCTATGGAGATGCGGCCATAACCTTCTGCTATCGACCGTGACGAGAGTTGCCGTTTATCCGGGGACCTTCGATCCCCCGACGCGAGGTCACGAAGACCTGATCCATCGCAGTCTGCACTTTGTCGACCGGCTCATCGTGGGCGTGGCGGAGAGCAGCGGCAAGGACACCCTGTTCACCGTCGAGCAACGGGTCGGCCTTCTCTCCGAGATTCTCTCCGACGAGGACCGGGTCGAGGTCAAGCCCTTCGACGGCCTGCTCGCCGATTTCGCCGACGCAGCCGGTGCGAATCTCGTGGTGCGGGGACTCCGCGCCGTCAGCGACTTCGAGTACGAGTACCAGATGGCATTGATGAACCGCAAGCTCCACAACGGACTCGAAACCGTGTTCCTCGTGCCGGCCCTCCATCTCACGTTTCTCAGTTCCAGCCTGGTTCGGGAAGTCGCGAGCCTGGGCGGCGACGTCTCCGATCTGGTTCACCCGGTCGTCCAGAAGGCCCTGTCGCAAAAGCTCTGATAGATGAGCTTCCGGCAGCAGCTCCATCAGCGCGCGGGCCAGAAACAGTGCACGGTCGTGCTCGCCGAGGGGTGGGATGAGCGGGTCGCCGCCGCCGCCCGGCAGCTCGACGAGTCGCAGATTGCCAATACGGTCCTGCTCCATCCCGATCACCTGCCGCAGGTTGCCGAGGTCGCGGCCTTCATGCGGGAACGCTGCCCGGATCGGGTCGATGCCGCCCAGGCCCTCGAGCTGGCGGCCAACCCGGTCGTGTTGGCGGCGGGTCTCGTGGCCCTCGGTGAGGCGGACGTCGCGGTGGCGGGAGCCACGTGTCCCACCGCCGATGTGGTGCGCGCAGCACTCCGGCTCGTGGGGCCGGCGGACGGGATCGAGACGGTGAGCAGCGCCTTCTACATGTATGTTCCGGAGGTTCGGTCTTTCCCACCGTCCGTCCTTCCGGCGTGGGGCGCCTCTGGGGTGTTAACGTTTACGGACGCCGGCGTGGTGCCGGAGCCCACGGCGGAGCAACTGGCGGAAATCGCCCTCTCCGCGGCCCGGGACCGTCGTCGCGTCGTCGGCGATGAGCCCGTTGTGGCTTTTCTGTCGTTTTCGACGAGGGGAAGCGCGAAGGGCGCGAGCGTGACGAAGATGCGGGCGGCCGTCGAGCGATTTCGCGACCTTGCGCCAGACATCCCGTGTGACGGTGAGCTCCAGGGGGACGCCGCCTTGGTGCCGGAGGTCGCGGCGCGGAAGGCCCCGGATTCGCCTGTAGGTGGGCAGGCGAACGTTTTGGTGTTCCCTGACCTTGACAGTGGGAACATTGCATACAAACTGGTACAACGCCTCGCGGGGGCGGTTGCGATCGGGCCCATTCTCCAAGGCCTCGCCAAACCGGTGGCGGATCTATCCCGCGGAGCGTCGGCGGACGATATCGTCGATGTCGCTGCGGTGGCCATACTGCAAACGGACAATCTATAACTCACTCGGCGGGAGGATACATGACGTTCACTGTGAGCAACGCCCCGAACGGCGTGATGATCGTGGCAGTGGACGGCCAGTTGATCGTAGCGAATCGGAATGAGCTCAAGGAAAAGGTGCTCGAGGCACTGGAGTCCGGGGAGTCGAAGTTCGTGCTGGACTTCGCATCCACCGGGTACATCGATTCGTCGGGCCTCGGCGTTCTCGTTTCGGTTTCGAAGAAGATACGGGAGGCAGGCGGCGATCTGCGTCTCGCCGGTCTCAACGAAGATCTTCGAATGCTCTTTGAACTGACCAAGTTGGACACGCTGTTCAAGATTTGTGATACGACCGACGAAGCCCTCGACAGTTTCTAAGATGGTGATGGTCCCGCTGCGCCTCTGTGTGCGCCGCCCGAATCTCACGCGCACCCGCGGTGTGGACGCGAGTCTCCAGATGACCATTACCGTGCCTAGCGAGCTCGATATGGTGGAGCACGCCGTCGACATCGTGGCTCGCCACTGCTTGGCGTGCGGCCTCTCGGCGCGGGCGGTGCGGTTCAACCTCCGGGTTGCCCTCTCCGAGGCGCTGGCCAACGCGATTGTCTACGGAAACAGACTTGATCCCGGCAAGCGGGTTCATGTGGCGTTGCGACGTCAGGGTGAAGGGGTCGAGGTCTACGTCCGAGACCAGGGCGACGGGTTCGATCCGGCGGGTATCCCCGATCCGAGGCGTCCGGACTACCTCGAGCGCCCTGAAGGCCGCGGGTTGTTTCTCATTCGAGAGCTGGTTGATGATCTCGCCTTCAACGAAGAAGGAAACTCCATCTGCATGACGCTCCGCCGCGCCTAAGCCGACTCGATACCGCCTTGCGGGCGCTCAGCTCGGTGGTCGAGGGTGAGGTGCGCCTGTGGCGGGTCAGTGCTGGAGCGTTACAGCTCGTCGCCGGCGAGCCACTGGCGCCCGACGAACCGACCCCCTCCCTCCCTTCCGAGCACGTTTCCGGACCCGTGGTCACCGCGCTCCCCGGCGCACCCGATTACTACTACCAGTGGGATCGCGCAGGGGATGACGCTGAGCTCGGGGCGCTGCTCGCCCGTCTTCTGGACAGCGAGCGCGAAACCATGCAGGTGGCGGATGAGTTGGCGCGCCGCTACGAAGAGATTCACCTCCTCTACACCATCAGCGAGGTGCTCGGCCGCACGATCGACCTGAAAGAGGCGGCCAATGTGATCGTGCGGGAAGTAAGTGCGGTGGTCGGGGCCAGGCGCGCGTCCATTCTCGTGCATCATCCCGAAACGGCCGAGCTGTGGGTGGTGGCTGGGTGGGGAATCGACGTGAGCGACTTCAAGCCCGTCCCTGTGGACGACGAATCGTCCATCGCCGCCTCCGCGTTCCGCAAGTGCGACGCGATCCTCGGAGACGCCAAGTCGGGCAACGGCGTTGCCGGGTCCCTGGACCGCTCGTACCGCGGCCACGCCTTCTTGTCGGTCCCCATCGTGTATCCCGATTCCGGCGGGACGCCACGACCGGTTGGCGTGATCAACCTGACCGACCGGATGGAGGAGGACGCTTTTCGAGACGCCCACGTGCAGCTCGTGACTGCCGTGGCCCATCAGATCGGTGCGGCCATCGAGAATGCCCGTCTCGTCGTGCTCGATCAACAACAGCGGCGCGTGGGGCGGGAGTTGGAGCTGGCTCACGACCTCCAGCTCCGATTGCTGCCGGCACCGACGGTGCTCAAAGCGGGTGTCGACGTTGGGGCGAAGTTCCGGCCCGCCGAGAGTGTCGGCGGAGACTTCTATCAATTCGTGCGGCTGCCGCGATCGCAGGTGGGGATCATGCTGGGCGATGTATCCTCCCACGGGTTCTCCGCGGCGCTCGTCATGGCGCTGGTTTTGTCGGCCGCCGCCATTCATGCCCTGGCGGCCAAATCCCCCGAGACCGCCCTCGAACGGTTGCTGGCCTCCGTGAAGGCAGAGCTGGCCGAAGCGGAGATGCACCTCGCACTGTTTTATGGCGTGGCCGATGCCAAACACGGCCAGCTCAAGTACGCCAACGCGGGGCACCCTCATGCCTTCCGCATCCCTCGAGAAGGGCCGCCGGAGCGCCTCGAGGCAACGGTTCCCCCCTTGGGACTCGGAGACCTCGACGAGATGGTGGGCGCGCGCGTCACGTGGGAGCGGGGCGACGATCTCCTGTTGCTGTTCTCCGACGGGATCACCGAAGCGAGGAGTGAGGGCGGTGAGCCGTTTGGCGAGGCACGGGTCATCGACGTGGTCCGTAAGACCTGCACCCAACCGGCCGAGAAGATCGTGGAAGCCGTCTTTGCGGAGGTGGACGCGTTTTGCCCGGCACGGACCGACGACCAGACGGTCGTGGTCCTCAAGGCCTGAGTGGGACGGCGGCTCGGGCAACACTTCCTGTTCGATCCGGCCATCCTCGATCGGATCGTCGATGCAGTGGGTCCCCGTTCCGACGACCAGGTGGTCGAGATCGGGCCGGGGAAGGGCACACTGACACTGCGACTAGCGCCGCGGGTCGCGTCGGTGGTGGCCATCGAGCGGGACGGTGCCCTCGCCCAGGAGATTCAGGCGACGGTCCCGGAAAACTGCCGGGTGATTCACGCCGACGCACTCGAGGTGGATTGGCGCTCCTACCTCGCCCGACCGCCCGGTGAAGCCGAGTACAAGGTGGCGGGCAACATCCCCTACGCCATCACCACACCCCTCATCGACAAGGCCCTCACCGAGCCCCTTCCCGTGTCGATCACGTTTCTCGTCCAAAAGGAGGTCGGCGAGCGTCTGGAGGCAGCGGCGGGATCAAAAGCCTACGGGTCGCTCTCCGTCGGCGTGCAGGCGGTCGCCTCGGTGGAGCGGCTCTTCCCCGTGCGCTCCGGTTCCTTTCGCCCGCCTCCCAAGGTGGACTCTGTGGTGGTGCGCCTGATCCCCCGGAAGGACCCCCTGACGAGAGTCGAGGAGCGGGAGCCCTTCCGGCGGTTCGTGACCGGTCTCTTCGGCCAGCGACGCCGGCAGCTGGCCCGGGCCCTTCGAACCGTGACGGGCCTCTCCCCCGGTGGAGTCGCTGATCTCCTCGACCGCGTCGAGCTGGATCCGGCGGCGCGCCCAGAAGTGCTGACGCCCCAGGAATTTATGGATCTATTCAGACTCCTTCCTCGTTGACGGCCTTCCATCGAGCGGCTAAGTTGTGAAAAATTTCACAAAATCATGCGCAAAATTGCCGAGTCGACTGTCCGCCGCCTCTCCCTCTACCTGCGATTCCTCGAGGAATTCGAAGAGCAGGGCGTAGAAACCGTCCGTTCCGAAGCCCTCGCCACCCGGGGAGGTACCACCTCCGCCCAGGTACGGAAGGACCTGTCCTTCTTCGGGTCCTTCGGGAAGCGAGGTCTCGGGTACTCGGTGCCCGAGCTCGCGTCGCGCCTCCGGGACATCCTGGGATTGGGTAAGACCTACCGCGTCGCGGTAATCGGCGCCGGGAACATCGGTGTGGCGTTGGTCCACTTCCGGGGCTTCGAGCGACACGGATTCCATGTCGTCTCCCTGTACGACGCGGACCCCAAGAAGGTGGGCAAGAAACGGGGCGGCGTGGTGGTTCGGGACCAACAGCAGATCGAGGACGACATTGCCCAGGACCCTATCGACATGGCGATCCTCGTAACCCCGGCATCGGAGGCGCAAGACCTCGCGGATCGCCTGGTGAAGGCCGGCGTCAAGGCGTTTCTCAATTTTGCGCCCGTGCAGTTGCGGGTGACCGACGACGTGGTCGTCAAGAACGTGAGCCTGGCCCTGGAGTTGGAGGCGTTGAGTTACGGCTTGCGGAACCGCTAGATTCCGCAGAATGCCATCCGTGAATATCGCTTCAGAAATTGGTCCACTCCGGGACGTTCTGGTACACGAACCGGGCAAAGAGGTCCTCGCCGTCACGCCCGGCACCCGACAGGACTTTCTCTACGAAGACATCATCGAGCTCGACACGGCGCGTTCCGAGCACCGCAAGATGGTCGCGGTGCTGGAGCGGTTCGCGGAAGTCCGCCAAGCCCGGGATCTGCTCCTCGAGATCGCCGATCGGGAAGAGGTGCGAAAGCTCCTGGCGGTGCGAACGGCGTTTGCGGCTCCCTCGGGGACACTTGCCAAGCAACTGGTTGATCGGCCGGCGGCACGGCTCGTGGAGATGTTGGTGGAGGGTACGGAAGAGACTGTGGGACCCATCGCCGAGACCCTCAATCAGGGCGGGTACTGTCTCCCGCCGCTCCCCAATCTCTTCTTCATGCGCGACGTGGGGATCGTGATCGGCGATCACGCCGTCATCGGCTCCATGCGTCACGAGGCACGCTGGTCGGAAGAGCTGCTGGTGAAGTCGCTCTTCTCGCACCACCCGCTGCTCGAGAACCGCGGTCTGTTGTATGATGGCTCCGAAGAGCGGCGGTTGGATTACACCCTCGAGGGCGGTGACGTCCATCCAGTCCGCAACGACCTCCTCATCGTGGGGCTGAGCGACCGCACGAGCGCCGTGGCGCTTGACCACCTGTGCGACCTGGTGTTTGAGCAGTGTGCGGTGTCCGACGTCATTGTCGTGGTCATGCCGGGGCAGCCGACGGCGATTCACCTCGACATGATCTTCACGCAGGTCGATCGCGAGCTCTGCGTGGTGTCGCCGCCCCAGTTCATCGGCCCGGCACGCCTCGCCGTGCTGCACCGGAAGAAGAACCGGGCGGGGACGCGGGAGATGCCCAACTTTTTCGCCGCCCTCGAAGAGGTGGACTTTGCCCTCGAGCCCGTTCTCTGCGGCGGCGCCGACCGCCAGTTACAGGAGCGGGAGCAATGGGCCTCGGGCTGCAACATGCTCACCCTCCGGCCCGGAGTGGTGGTGGCCTTCCGGCGCAACGAGGCCACCCTCGCCGAGCTCGAGAAGGCCGGCTTTCGCGTCGTCCAGTCGGAGTCCTTTCTCCTCGGCGAGGAGGACGTAGACGAGGGGGAGCGGGCCGTCATCACGATGCGGGGGAGCGAACTGGTGCGTGGTGGGGGAGGCCCGCGCTGCATGTCCCTGCCGCTCCGGCGAGATCCCCTGTGACGGAGGGCGGAATCCAGGCCCAGGCGAGCGGGACCCTCGTCGATCGCGCCCTCGATTTCCTCGGGGCGGGGCCCGCCGACAGCACGAAGCTGACCCACGAGGTTCTCGGCGTTCCGGCGGCCACGCCCGTCATCGCCGATCGCCTTGCGGCGGCGCTCCTCGGCTCGGATCCTCGGGTGCGGCGTCGGGTCGACGCCCGGTGGGAGTTGGTGGGGCAGGCCGTCGGTTCGCCCAAGCTCGCCGACTGCACGTTTGCCGTGGTCGATGTGGAGACGACGGGATCGAGCCCCGGGCGGGGCGACCGGGTGATCGAGATCGCCGTCGCATTGCTCTCGGGCGGATCGGTGGATGTGGTGCTGGATACCCTGGTCAATCCCGACCGGCCCATCCCGAGGGCCGTCACCGGCATCACCCGGATCTCCCACGATGATGTGCGGGACAAACCCCGCTTCGGGGAGATCGCCGACGAGGTGGTCGGGGCTCTGGCGGGCCGCATCTTCGTCGCCCACAACATGCGATTCGACTGGTCGTTTGTGGCCTCGGAAACGCGCCGGGCTCTCCACGTGGCGCTGGACGGTCCCCGGCTCTGCACCGTGCGGTTGGCCAAGCGCCTCATTCCAGGGCTCAGGTCCCGCAATCTCGACAGCGTCGCCCGGTATTTCGGGATCGAGATTGAGAACCGGCACCGGGCGGCGGGGGATGCCGTGGCTACGGCATGGGCGCTGGAGCGTCTCCTGGCCCTGGCGGGGGAACGGGGCATCGACACACTGCGGGAGCTCGAGGATCTGACGCGCCGGGTCACGCGAAAAAAGAAACGCAAGAAAAGGCGAGCGCTCCCAGCGACAATGGACGAGGCATGAGTTTGGTCACGACGTTTCGTGTGGGGGGGCTCACGTGTCACGCCCTGGAAGCAGGCGTCCAGCGTCTCGACGGCGGGGCGATGTTCGGGGTCGTGCCCAAGCCGCTCTGGAGCCGTCGCATCGAGGCGGACGACCGCAACCGCATTCCCTTGGCGATGCGATGTCTCCTCGTGGAGCACGGAGACGGGCCGGTGCTCATCGACACGGGCGTCGGCAACAAGGGGTCGGACAAGTTCCGCCAAATCTATGGAGTGGAAAATGCCGGCGAGGCGGGGCCCACCCAACTGGAAGACGCCCTGGCGACGTTGAGTCTCTCGGCAGCCGATGTGCGATACGTGGTCAACACCCACCTCCACTTCGACCATGCCGGGGGTAACACCTTCGTTCCCTGCGATGCCCCAACCGGCGCAGAGGCCCAGGTGGCGTTTCCCAACGCCACCTATGTGGTACAGGCCGGGGAACTCGACTTCGGAATGCAGCCGAATGAGCGGACCGCGGGAAGCTACCTGCCCGAGAACTTCGCCCCGGTTACCGGAGCAAACCGCTGGCGACTCCTCCGAGGCGACGAAGAGATCCTCCCGGGGATTCGAGCGCTGCCGACGCCGGGGCACGTGCCACACCACCAGTCCGTCCTCATCGCCGACGCCGGCGAAACCGCCTGTTTCTTGGGCGATCTGGTTCCCACCACGGCCCACCTCCCGCTGCCGTGGATCATGGGATACGACCTGGAGCCCTTGGTGACCCTCGAGAGCAAGCGGCGTCTGTTGTCTCAGGCCGAGGCCGAGGGCTGGATTCTCGTCTTCGAGCACGATCCGGAGCGGGGCATTGGGCGGGCGGTGCAGGACGGTAAGTCCTTTGGATTTCAACCACTTGCCCGTTGACACCCCAGTGGCAACCGGGTAGCTTCGATTCCACAATTCGCAAAGCAAGCGCCCAGGCGCTTCACCCTTTTGCCGCCGAGTGGCGTGCGTTCAGGGTTCCAACGTAACAGGCGGGGCACGGCCCCTTGCCTGCGCGGCGGGCTCCCTGAAAACGGGGTCCGTTTTTTGTTGGGAGAGCATCGGAACACGAACAGGAGGTAGCCTCACTGACCTATTCGAACAGGCCACAACCGCAACGCGAGCCACGCACCCGTGTCAACAATCAGATTCGGATCAGCCCGGTGAGGGTGATCTCTGACACGGGAGAACAGCTTGGGGTGATGCCGGTGGAAGAGGCGTTGAAGGAAGCTGGTGAGCGAGGATTGGATCTCGTGGAGGTTGCCCCGATGGCCCGCCCGCCCGTGGTCAAGATCATGGATTACGGGAAGTACCGCTACGAACAGGACAAGGCGGCGAAGGCGGCGAAGAAGAAGCAGCACGTGATCCACATGAAGGAGGTCAAGTTCCGGCCGGGGATCAGCCAGCACGACTTCGATTTCAAGGTGCGACACGCGCGGACTTTCCTCGGGGAAGGCAACAAGGTGAAGCTCACGATGATGTTCCGGGGACGGCAAGTCACGCATCCCGAATTGGGCCAGGAAGTGTTGGCCCGGGTGCTGGAGGAACTGCAGGACCTGGCAAAAGTCGAGGTGGAGCCAAAGTTGGAAGGCCGCAACATGACGATGGTGCTGGCGCCGAAATAAGTCGGTCAGGCGGCGGGTAATCTGCCGAACAGCTCCGAAACACCACACGACATTGGTTGACGACAATGCCGAAACAGAAGAGTAGGCGAGGGGCTCGGAAGCGCTTCAAGGTGACGGGGTCCGGCAAGGTCACCCGCCGGAGGGCGTTCAAGAGCCACATTCTCACGAAGAAACATCCGAAGCGTAAGCGCCGCCTTCGTCAGGGGACCACGTTGTCCGCCGCCGACGCTGGACGGATCCGCCGACTGCTCGGCGCATAAGGGGGACGCATGCCACGAGTCAAAAGCCATGTTGCCCGCCTGAAGCGGAAGAACAAAATCATGCACGCCGCGAAAGGTGCGCGCGGCGGCCGGAGCAAGCTTTACAAAACGGCGAAAGAAAACGTCGAGCGCGGTCTGAGGTATGCCTACCGCGACCGTCGCCGGAAGAAGCGCGACTTTCGTCGCCTGTGGATTGTCCGTATCAACGCCGGGGCCAGGCTGCACGACTTGTCGTACAGTCGATTTATGGCGGGTCTCAAGCGAGCCGGCGTGGAGGTCAATCGAAAGCTCCTCGCTGATTTGGCCGTGCGAGACCCTGTGGCTTTCGGCGCACTGGTCGAGGTTGCAAAAAAGAGTCTGTAATCGAAGCCAGTTGCAGTACTCGTCCACGGACAACACATGTCAGAAGCTTCCCCCAACGACCAACTAGAGGCCGTTGCACGGACCATTACAGAGCTGCACGAGGCGGACGCTGACCGCCTTGCGCAGCTCAAGGTCGAGCTGCTCGGGCGCAAAGGCGGCCGACTTACACTAGTGCTTCGGTCCCTCCCGACGCTCACGCCCGAGGATCGGCGTGACATCGGGCGACGAGCCAACGTCCTCAAGCGAGAAGCCGAAGAGGCGGTGGCCGCGCGGGAGAAAGAGCTGCGCGGCGTGAGCAAGTCTCGCGTGGATGCCGACCTCACGATGCCGGGTCGCGGTGCGTGGCGCGGTGCCATCCATCCGGTGACCGGGGTGATCGACGAGATCTGCGAGATCTTTCGTGAGCTGGGCTTCTCTCGTGTCACCGGCCCGGAAGTCGAGACCGAGGACTACAACTTCACCAAGCTCAACATCCCGTTGGATCACCCCGCGGCGGACATGCAGGACACCTTCTACCTGTCTCCCGGGGTGCTCCTACGCACCCACACATCGCCGGTACAGGCGCGAGTGATGGAGCGGCATAAGCCGCCGATTCGCATTGTCGTGCCGGGGATGGTGTATCGGCGGGACGCTTTCGATGCGTCCCATTCCCCCGCGTTTTCCCAGATCGAGGGCCTGGTAGTGGACGAGGGCGTGACCTTCGTGGAGTTCAAGGCCGCCATCGACTTCTTTGCCAAGCGGTTCTTCTCCGCAGACACCGCGGTGCGGTTTCGCCCGTCGTTCTTCCCCTTCACGGAGCCGTCGGCCGAGGTGGAAGTGCAGTGTCAGATCTGCAAGGGCGACGGCTGCGGCACATGTCAGCGGACGGGGTTCCTGGAGATCATGGGCGCGGGGATGGTGCATCCCGCCGTGCTGGAGAACTGCGGGATCGATCCGGAGCGGTATTCGGGCTACGCGTTCGGCATGGGTCCCGATCGGATCACCATGTTGCGGTACGGGATTCCGGATATCCGGATGTTGTTCGAGAACGACATGCGCTTTCTCCGGCAGTTCGGGGAGTAGACGATGAACGTTTCGATCAACTGGCTCTCGGCGCTCCTGGACACGGAACTCGATCCGGACGATGTCGCGCACCGGCTCGCCATGCTGGGGGCGCCGGTGGAGGCCATCGAACCGGTCCATCAAGATCTGGGCGACATCATCGTCGCCGAGGTGGAGCGCGTCGAGCAGCATCCCGATGCCGACCGGCTCTCACTCTGTCACGTCAACGACGGGACCCAGGTCATTGAAGTCGTGTGCGGCGCGCGCAACGTCGAGGCCGGAAAGAAATACCCGTACGCAGCTGTGGGCACGGTGCTTCCCGGGGGATTCAAGCTCAAGGCTCGGAAAATCCGCGGTGTTCAGTCGAACGGCATGTTGTGTTCCGCAAACGAGCTGGAGCTGGGCACGGATGCGGACGGCATTCTGGAGCTCGACACAGACGCCGCCGCCGGCACGCCGCTGCTGCAGGCCTTGCCCATCGGGGACTACTGTCTCGACGTAGAGGTGACCCCCAACCGTCCCGATCTACTGTGTCACAAGGGTGTCGCACGAGATCTCGGCGCGGTGTTGCAGCGCCCCGTCAAGCTGCCACCGATTCCGGGAGCTGCTGGGGACGCCCACCCGCCCGTCCAAGCGGAGAAGCGTGGTGTGGTGGGCGGGGTCGAAGTGATTCTGGAGGACGTGGAAGGCTGTCCGCGGTACATGGCCGCAGTCATCGAAGGTGTCACCGTCGGCCCGAGCCCGGATTGGCTGCAAATCCGCGTCCGCAGCATCGGCCAGCGGCCCATCAACAACGTCGTGGACGCCACCAACTACATCCTGTTCGAGCTCAGCCAGCCGATGCACGCATTCGATCGGAGCAAGCTCGGCGGCTCGAAGATCATCATCCGCCGTGGTGGTGACGGGGAAAAGCTCACGACGTTGGACGACGAGGACCGGACGCTGGACGCCTCGATGACGGCCATCTGCGACGCGGATCGCGCGACGGCCATCGGCGGCATCATCGGTGGGCGGGATTCCGAGGTGTCGGACGAGACGGCGGATGTGGTTCTCGAATGTGCCTACTTCGATCCCAAGCGGATCCGGACCACGCGCACGGCGTTGAAGATGAGCACGGAGGCGTCGTACCGATTCGAGCGGGGGACGGACCTCCAGGGGATGGCCGACGCGTTGCGGCGCGCGGTGCAATTGATCATCGCCGTGGCCGGCGGCTCGGAGCCAGGCCCGTCCATCGACGTCTATCCCAACGCCGTCAAAACGCCGGCCATTTTCTTGCGTCCGGAACGCGTGGCGCACCTGCTCGGTGTCGAGGTGCCCCAGAAAGAGATCGAAGGATACCTCACGAGTCTGGGGTTCTCGGTGGGGCCAAAGAACGGACGTTTGGCGGTACACGTTCCCGGCTGGCGACCCGACGTCACGCGCGAGGAAGACCTCATCGAGGAGATCGCGCGACTGCGGGGGTATGACTCGTTCCCCACGGAGATGCGGCCGCTGCGTCCCAGCACCGTTCCCTCCGACGGCGTGCAGGCCGTTGAGTCCCGGATCCGCCGGGTGTTCACGGGGCTGGGTCTCAACGAGGCGCGCACGTTGTCACTCGGTCCGACACAGGGCGAGAACGCCCAAGCCGTGCTGAATCCCCTTTCCACGGAGGAAGGGTTCTTGCGCACCGATCTCGTGACGGGGCTCATTCGTTCGGTCGAGCGCAACTGGGCGCTTCGGGAACGGAACGTTCGGCTCTTCGAGATCGGGTCGGTGTTCAAGCATCGCGGGGAGGGAGAGATGCCCCTCGAGGAGCGCCGGCTGGCCGGCTTGGTGTCGGGCGCGCGCCGCCCACCGCATTGGTCGGATGGGGGAAAGTCCGTTGATTTTGACCGGTGGGACGTGAAATCTTTGTTCGAGGAGGCGGTGCATGCCGTGCGGGCCCGGGGGACCGTGGTGGAAGAAGGCGGGCGGTGGGTGTTGCGGGACCACAAGGGCGAAACGCGGGGATGGGCCGATGAACTCGACGCCGACAGCCCGGCGTGGGCGGCACCGCTGTTCGGCTTCGAGCTCGACGCCCTCGCCAAGCCTCAGCCGCGGCCAGAGTTCGAAGCGCTTCCCGGAACGCCGCCTGTCGAGCGGGACATCGCGTTGCTGTTGCCGCCGGATGTGACCGCAGCCCAGGTGGAGGAGATCGTGGCGGCACGCGGCGGCAAGTTGCTCGAGTCGATGCATTTGTTCGATGAGTTTCGCGGAAAGGATGTGGGGGGACGGAGCGTCGCGTGGCGGTTGGTATTCCGCTCGCCCGATCGAACACTACGGGACAAGGATGTGGACGCGGTGTTGAGCAAGATCCTCAAGGAATTGAAGGAGCAACTCGGTGTCGAACGCAGAGCGAGTTGATTTTCAGGCGCTGGAACAACTGGAAGCAGCGATCAAGCGAGTCACGGAAGAGCTGGCCACGTGGCGGCGGAGAGCCCATAAAGCGGAATCCGACCGCGTCGATCTCAGCGGGGACGGAGACATCGTGGACGCTCGCGCACGCATAGTGGAGCTGGAGGGCGAGAACAAGGCTCTGCACAATCGTGTCATGCATACGCGGCGGCGCGTCACCGAGCTATTGACTCGCCTGCGATTCCTGGAAGAGCAAACGGCCACTGGGGAGGCCCGCCGATGAGCGCCAAGAAGACGTTGGTCAAGGTCATGATCGGCGGGGACGAGTTCAGCCTGCGTTCCGATCGCTCCGATGACTACACTCGCGCGGTGGCCGATCATGTCGATCGGGCCATGACGGAAGTCAGGTCGTCTGGTCAGTTGATCGAGAGTCACAAGGCCGCCATCCTGGCAGCCCTTGCCGTCACGGACGATCTGTTTCAAGCGCGTCGTGCGGAGCGTGAGATGGAGCAGCGGCTGAACGCCCTCACGGTGGAGGTGTCCCGCCTCCTTCCCCCGAGAAAGCGCCCCCCAAGCGGTACCGGCTAGTTTGCCTCATCTGTCGACGACGGCTAGCTTTTCATAGCCTCGGCTGGGCGGCCAGCCGGGGACCGTGACCCAGGCCCAACGCGGCCCGCCGGACGGATGGCTGGGTGCCGCTGGAGATAGATTATGGACAACGTGGCTGTATTGGTAATAGCCGCCCTTGGGGCAATGGTCCCTGTTGGAGCGGTTTTTTACTTTTTCGGCCGCCGAGTCGAGCGACGATTGGCCGAAATGGCAGGCCGGTCCGCCGAGCAGAGTGCGGAGCGTTTGATCGGTGACGCACAACGCGACGCCGATGCTGCCAAAGCGCAGGCGATCCTCGCGGGCAAGGAAGAGGTCATGCAGGCCCGGGAGGATTGGGAACGGGAAGAAAAGGCGCGGCGCGAGGAGATCGGTAGGATCGAGCGTCGCCTCGAAGAGCGGGAAACCCACCTCGATCGCAAGATCAACTCTCTGGAAGACCAGGACGCGGAGCTCAAGCGCCGCGAGCAGTCGGTTCGCGACAAGGACAAGCACGTGGATGCGAAGGACGAGGAGCTTTCGAAGTTGCTCGACACGCATCAGCGTCGCCTCGAACAACTCTCGGGAATGTCTGCAGGGGAGGCTAAAGCCCAGTTGCTGCGCCAGACCGAAGAGAAGGCGCGCAGCGAGGCCGCGGCGATCGTGCGCGATCTGAGGGAAGAGGCCAAGCGCGACGCGGATCGAGAGGCCAAGAAGATCATCGCGACCGCGGTGCAGCGGATCGCTTCCGAGTACACCTCGGAGATGACCATCTCCGCCGTCTCGCTCCCCAACGACGAGATGAAGGGTCGGATCATTGGTCGCGAGGGCCGCAACATCCGCGCCTTCGAGACGGCGACCGGCGTCGATGTCATCATCGATGACACCCCCGACACGGTGGTCGTCTCGTGCTTCGACCCGGTACGGCGTGAAGTTGCCCGCTTGGCTCTCGAGCAACTGATAACAGACGGGCGCATCCACCCCGGCCGCATCGAGGAAATCGTTGCCAAGACGAGCGAGCAGGTCGAGCAGCAGCTCGTGGAGGCGGGAGAGCAGGCTGCGTACGAATTGGGAATCCACGGGCTGCACGCCGAGCTGGTGAAGCTCGTGGGCCGGATGAAATACCGTACGTCATACGGTCAGAACATGTACCAACACTCCAAGGAGGTGGCGTGGCTGGCCGGGATCATGGCGAGCGAGCTCAAGTTGGATGTGCATCTGGCAAAGCGCGGCGCGTTGTTGCACGACGTGGGCAAAGTCCTCACGCACCAGCACGAGGGCACGCACGTCGAACTGGGCGTCGAGGTTGCGACGAAGTATGGCGAGCACCAGGTGGTGATCAATTGTATTGCCGCCCACCACGATGACGTGCCGCATGAAAGCCCCATCTCGGTGATCGTCCAGGCGGCGGACGCCGCCAGTGGGGCACGTCCCGGGGCGCGCCGGGAGGCGTTCGAAACATACGTCAAACGCCTCGCGCGCCTGGAAGAAATTGCCAACGACTTCCCGGGTGTCGAGAAGACTTACGCGATTCAGGCCGGACGGGAGATCCGCATCGTGGTATCCCCCGACCAGGTGCCTGATGATCAGGCAGCGCAAATGTCCGACGAGATAGCACGAAAGATCGAGGAAGAACTTCAATACCCGGGTCAGATCAAGGTGGTCGTGATTCGGGAGACAAGGGCGGTGGACATTGCCCGCTAAGATCATCAGCGGAAAAGAAATTGCGGCCGAGATTCGGGCGGATTTGAAACCCGAGGTCGAACAGTTGAAGGCCGATAAAGGGGTCACGCCCGGGTTGGCAGTGGTGCTGGTTGGCGAGGACCCTGCGAGTCAGGTGTACGTGCGCATGAAGGGCAAGGCGTGTGGGGAGATGGGCATGCACAGCGAGACGATCACGCTGCCGGATACGACGTCGGAGGACGAGTTGCTGGCAACCGTGGATCGACTCAACGAGGATCCGAAGATCCACGGCATGATCGTTCAGCTTCCCGTACCCGATCACATCAATTCCACCAAGGTGCTCGAGCGCATCGATCCCCGAAAGGACGTGGACGGATTCCATCCGGTGAATGTGGGAAAGATCCTGGTGGGGGACGACTCGGGGTTTCCTCCGGCGACGCCCTTCGGCGTGCAGCAGATGTTGATTCGTGCAGGCGTCGATACAGCGGGAGCGCATGTGGTCATCGTGGGGCGCTCCAACATCGTAGGTAAGCCCGTTGCGTCTCTCCTGATGCAAAAGGCAGAGGGCGCGAACGCCACGGTGACGGTGTGCCATTCCCGGACGAAGGACATCGGCGCGGTCACGCGGTTGGCGGACATCCTGATCGTGGCCATCGGGCAGCCGGAGTTCGTCAAGGGTGACATGGTACGCCCCGGAGCCGTGGTCATCGACGTGGGCACCAACCGGGTGGACGATGCCACGCGGGAGCGGGGATACCGTTTGGTGGGCGACGTGGAGTTCGAGGCGGTGAAGGAAATCGCGTCGGCCATCACGCCGGTTCCGGGAGGCGTCGGTCCAATGACGGTAACGATGCTGATCTACAACACGGTTCAGGCCGCAAAACGTTGGACGGCGAACTAGACCTCTTCTTCTCCGGTCCACCGTCGTCCTCCGACGGGGCGTGGACGGTGGCGCAGGTCACGCGCCGGGCTCGACAACTGATCGACGCGGGATTCCATCCTCTTTGGATCAAGGGAGAGGTCACCGGCTTCAAGCAGTATCGCAGCGGGCACTGGTACTTCTCGCTGCGCGACGCGGAAGCGCAGGTGCGTTGCGTCATGTGGCGCAGCGACAATCAGCGGGTGTCCCAACCGCCGGAAGACGGACTGCAGGTTTTTGTCGAGGGTCGGCCCACGGTGTGGGAGGAGCGGGGTGAATTTCGGATCACCGTCAAGCGCCTGCTCCCCACGGACGCCGATGGCCAGTGGGAGCTTCGGCTGCAGAAGGCGAAGGCGGCCCTCGAGCGGGACGGCCTCCTCGACCCGGCGCGGCGAAAGGTCCTGCCCGAATTCCCATCCCGCATTGCCATCATCACCAGCCCGGACGGAGCCGCGCTCCACGACATGCTCACCGTGATCGAGCGGCGCTGGCCGACGGTCGAGGTGCTCTTGCTGCCGGCCCGGGTGCAGGGCGACGGCGCCGAGCGGGAGCTCTGCCGGGCGTTGGGGCTGGTGAACGAGATTGCCGTCGACGTGGCGATCGTGGGCCGGGGCGGCGGCTCCCGGGAGGACCTCTGGGCCTTCAACAGCGAAAAGGTGGCGCGGGCCGTCGCCGCAACGGAAGTTCCCATCATCTCGGCAGTGGGCCACGAAGAGGACGTTGCCCTCACCGACCTGGTGGCGGATGTGCGGGCACCCACGCCGTCGGCCGCCGCGGAGGCCGTGGTGCCCGACCGTGGCGAGGCGGGACGGGTCGTTGCCATGCTGGCCCGGCGTTTGGGAGGGTCCCTCGCCGGCCGGACGCGGTTGGGACGGGAACGGCTGGAGCGCACTGCAGACCGTCTTCATAGTGCCATGTCCGGCCAGATCGAACGGCGCACGACGCACCTCACGACCCTCTCAGCCAAGTTGGATGCACTCAGCCCGCTCAAGGTACTGGAACGAGGATTTGCTGTGGCACGCAATGAGAGAGGACAGGTGCTCAAGTCGACCAAGAGCTTCAGGCCGGGCGCGGATTTCCGTCTGACCGTCACGGATGGCGACGTGCACGCCCGCGTCGCGGGAGAGGACGTGTGAGCAAGCAACCGTCGTTCGGCGAGGAGCTGGAGCGCCTCGAGGCCATCGTGCGAGGCCTGGAAGACTCCGAGGTGGATCTGGACGAAGCCTTGGAGCTGTTCCAGGAGGGCGTCGAGCGTCTCAAAAACGCCCGCAAGCTACTTCAGGAGACGGAGCTCACGGTGAAGAAAGTCGTGAAGGCAGCCGATGCCGACCTCCCCGATGACGACCTCGACGACTGATCTCGACGTCTTCCTGGCGGAGGCCCGGGACACGACCAACGCCAGGTTGGCGGAGTGGTGTGACCGGGTGCGGCGCGATCTCCCCGGTGCGGTGGGCGAGGCGGTGGCCTACAGTCTCTCCGCCCCCGGCAAGCGGTTGCGTCCCGCCCTCGTGTTGGGGGTCTTCCGCGAGCTGGGAGGGGAGGGCGACGTGTCGGAGATCGGCGCCGCGGTGGAAGTCGTCCACACGTACTCCTTGGTGCACGACGATCTGCCGTGCATGGACGACGACGATCTGCGCCGAGGGCGGTCTACGACGCACCGGGAGTTCGGCGTGGCCGCCGCGGTGGAGGCCGGGGTCGCCATGGTCCCCCTCGCCGCCCGGGTGCTGGCCGCCGGGTGTGCCAGACTCGACCTCTCCCCCGCCGCCCTCGGCCGGGTGGGCCAGGAGCTATTCCGAGCGGCGGGTGCGAGCGGCATGATCGGGGGTCAGGTGCTGGACCTCGAGGCCGAGGGTCGGCCCATCGCCGTGGACCACCTCCGGGAGATCCACCGCAGGAAAACGGGTGCTTTGATCACCGCCAGCGGTGTCATCGGGGCGATGGCGGCGGGAGCCGCCGAGCCGCAGCTGACGTCGATACGGGCGTACGGCGCAGAGATCGGGGTGGCCTTTCAGATCGCCGACGATGTCCTGGATGCCACGGCCACGTCCCAAGAACTGGGGAAGACGGCCGGGAAGGACGCCAAGCAGCAGAAGGCCACTTTTGCCACTCTTTTGGGCACCGACGTCGCGATGGAAGAGGCGCACGAGCGGGTCCGACGCGCCATAGACCACTTGGGGGGTAGTGGGATAGATTCCCCTCTCCTCAGTAGCCTGGCTACCTTTATCGTGAATCGGCGCTCGTAGAAAGGAACCGACGCGCGACTATGCCTCTCTTGGAAACCATTCACGGCCCTGAAGACGTTCAGCGCCTGCCGCGTGAAGAGCTCCAGCAGTTGGCGGACGAAGTCCGTGAACGGCTCATCGAGGTGGTTTCTGAAACAGGCGGCCATATCGGTGCGGGACTCGGTGTCGTCGAGCTGACCGTGGCCCTGATGTGCTGCTTCGATTCCCCGACGGACAAGATCCTCTGGGACGTGGGGCATCAGGGGTATCCCTGGAAGATCCTCACGGGGAGGAACGACCGGTTTCCCACGTTGCGGCAGGAAGGCGGCCTCTCCGGGTTCCTCCGTCGGGACGAGAGCGAGCACGACCATTTTGGTGCGGGGCACGCGGGGACCGCGTTGTCCGCGGCGCTTGGCATGGCAGCGGCGCGGGACGTGAAGGGCGACGAGTTTCACGTGGTGGCGGTAGCGGGCGACGGCGCCCTCACATGCGGCATGCCCTACGAGGGGATGAACAACGCCGGGCATTCCGAGCGCGACATCATCCTGGTGGTCAACGACAACGGAATGTCCATCGCCCCCAATGTGGGCGCCATCAGCAAATACTTCGGTTCTCTCGACGCGTCCGCCATCGCGAACCGGCTACGCGGGATGGCCAAGGCCATCATCAATCGGACGTCGAAGTTCGTCGGCGGCAAACGCATGGTGGACTTCGCCAAGAACATCGAGGAGAGCGTCAAGAACCTCTGGTCTCCGGGGATGCTGTTCGAGGAACTGGGCTTCCGCTACTTCGGGCCCATCGACGGGCACGACATCACAGCGATGATCAGGACGTTCGAGACGGCGAAGGGGGTGAAGGGGCCGCGCGTGGTGCACGTGCTCACGCAGAAGGGCAAGGGCTTTCCTCTGGCCGAGCCCCACCCTGAGAAATTCCATGCCCGCAATCCATATGATCCCACCACTGGCGAACTGAAGGTCGCAAAATCCTCCGGACTTCCGGCGTGGACCAAGGTGTTCGGCACGGCGCTGACGGAGCTGGCGGCGGAGCATCCCGAGATCGTGACGATCACTGCGGCGATGCCGTCGGGGACGGGCACGAACATCTTCCAGAAGGAGTGGCCCGACCGGTTCTTCGACGTGGGCATCGCCGAGGGTCACGCAACGACCTTCGCCGCCGGGTTGGCCACGCAAGGCATCCGCCCTGTTGTGGCGATCTACTCCACATTCCTCCAGCGTGGATACGACAGCATCATTCACGACATCGCCATTCAGAAACTGCCGGTCATCTTCTGTATGGATCGGGCGGGAATGGTGGGTGCGGATGGCCAGACGCACATCGGGTTGTACGACATCGCCTATCTCCTCGCGGTGCCGAATATGACCATCACGCAACCGAAGGACGGGGCGGAGCTCGTCGGCCTGTTGCGCTGTGCGTTGGCCCATCAAGACGGGCCGTTCAGCTTGCGCTATCCCAGAGACAGCGTACCGGCGGCGGCGCCGCCGGCTGCCGAGGTGGCCGCGATCGAATACGGCACGTGGGAGATGCTGCGCCAAGGGAAGGACTGCGCCATCCTCGCGGTCGGTGTTATGTGCGAGCCGGCCATGGAGGCGGCGGAGATCTTGGCGTCCGAGGGACTCGACGTGTCGGTGGTCAACTGCCGGTTCATCAAGCCGCTCGATGAGGACATGCTCCAGACGCTCGCCGCCGACCACCGATTCCTCGTCACCGTCGAGGACGGCACCGTGGTGAACGGATTCGGCGCCCACGTGTCGGCCGTCGTGCACGACATGGCTCCCGATGTCCGGGTGAAGGTCATGGGCGCCCCCGACCGAACCTACGAGCACGCACCGCGCGCGTCCCAGTTGGCATCCGCCGGGCTGACCGCCGAGGGGATTGCAGAGAAGGTCCGGGCCCGGGCGACTGAGGGAAGCCTTTCCACCGCATGAACCTTGGGGTCGTTGGGAATCCGCGACACGCAGAAATCCGTGGAATCCTGAGTCGGTTTCTCACCGTCGCTCCGGTCCACGACCTCACGCTGTTCACCGACCCGGATCTGGTGGGGCTCTGGCCCCAAGAGGTGCCGGTGCTCGACCCGACACAGACCCTCGACCTGTTGGTGACGTTCGGCGGAGACGGCACGTTGCTTCGGGGCGCTCACGTCCTTGCAGGCCGTCAGGTCCCCATCATGGGTGTTAACTTGGGCCGGGTGGGCTTTCTGACCACGGCGCCCATCGATCATCTGGACGAGGCCCTCCATGCGTTCGTGGCGGGAGAGTACGTGGTGGAGTCCCGGCGAGCGCTGTCCACGACGATCATCGATGCCAACGGCGAGGGCCCCGCCGATTTCACCCTCAACGACGTCGTCGTGCACAAGGGTGGTGTTGCGCGGGTACTCCGCTTCCGCGTAACCGTCGACAAAGAAGTCGTGGGCCAGTACAGCGCCGACGGGATCATCGTGGCGACGCCGACGGGCTCCACGGCGTATTCCATGAGCGCCGGCGGCGCGATCGTCGTGCCGGGCGTCGATGCGTTGGCGGTGACGGCGATCTGTCCCCACACCCTCGCCGTACGGCCCATCATCGTGCCGGGGTCAGCCGTCATCCGCATCGAGCAGATCTCACCGTACACCGATGCCGTCTTGGTCTCGTACGACGGTCAGTGGGACACGACGCTGGAACCGGGGAGCTCTGTGTGTGTCAGATCCGCCAATACGGCCGTGCAAATGGTACGGTTGGGGACCGAAGGGTTCTTCGACCGTGTTCGCAGCAAGCTACAATGGGGAGACCTGAGCGGCCGCGAAAAGGTGTGATGTGCTAACAGAGCTCCGAGTACGCGATCTCGCCGTCATCTCAGATTCCACACTTCCACTCCAGCCGGGACTCAACGTGCTGACCGGTGAGACCGGGGCGGGGAAGTCCATCCTCATCGACGCGCTCTCGCTGTTGCTCGGCGAGCGCGCCACCACCGACATCATCCGGCCCGGTGCGGCAAGGGCCGTGGTGGAAGCGGCGTTTGAGCTTCGCCGCGGGTCGGAGGTCCACACATCCGCGGACGCCGCAGGTGTGGAGATCGAGGAGGGCGTCCTCATCGTACGCCGGGACATCAACGCCGAAGGGCGCAATCGCGCCTGGGCCAACGGCAGCCCCACGACGGTGGGTGTGCTCTCGACCCTGGGCCGCTCCTTGGTGGATCTCCACGGCCAGCACGAGGCCCAGTCGCTTCTTCGCCCGGCGGCGCAGCGGGACATCCTCGATGCGTTCGGCGGCGCGGGCGACGAGCGGCAGCGGGTGAAGGAGGCGCACCGCGAGTTGTTGGACCTGAGATCTTGTGAGGCCGAGCTCATCGAGCGACGCAACGACGTCATGAAACGGGCCGATTACCTGCGGCATGTGGTCAAAGAAATCGACGATACCGCCCCCAAGCCCGGAGAGGACGACACCCTCGCCACCGAGGCGAAGCGGTTGGCCAACGTGGAGGACCTGACGCGTTTGGCGGAGCAGATCGGCGACCTGCTCGATGGCGAGAGTGAGTCGAGCGCCGAGCACACGATGGGTGCCGTTCGCCGGACCCTCGAACAGTTGGCCCGGATCGATGAGAGCGTGACGCGCTGGAAGGAGCTGGTGGAGGCTGCTCTCACGGCGATCGAGGAGCTGGCCAGAGAGGTGCGGGAGTATGGGTCGTCGATCGAGCAGGATCCGGGAAGGCTCGCGGAGGTCGAGGCGCGACGCGATCGAATCTACCGCTTGCTCCAGAAGTACGGCGCGACGATCGAAGCGGTCCTGGAGACGGGAGATGACGCGCGCCAGGAGCTCGATGTGCTGGACACCGCCGATCTCGATCTGGAACAGATCGCGGAACGACGGGCGGTGGCGGAGAAGCGGTTCGAGGCGGCGGCTGATGCGCTGACAACGGTTCGCCAGGACGCCGCCCAACGGTTGTCCCAGGCCGTGGGCAAGCTGCTGCCGTCGTTGGGCATGCCTGATGCCACGCTCGTTCCCGAGTTCCACACCACGAAGGAAGTCGGGCCCTCCGGCCGTGAGGTTGTCACGTTCGTGGTGCAGCTCAATAGAGGAATGGATCCCCGTCCGGTGGCGCAGGTTGCGAGTGGCGGAGAGCTGTCCCGCATCATGCTGGCCCTGAAGGTCGTCTTTGCCGCCCACGACGTGGTGCAGACCTTGGTGTTCGACGAGGTGGACCAAGGGGTGGGAAGCGCGACCGGAGCGAAGATTGCCGAGCTCCTGGAGCGCGTCGCCGAATCGCGACAGGTGCTCGTGATCACACACCTTCCCCAGATTGCCGCCCGGGCGAGCCACCACGTTCGCATTACAAAAGGCGAACGAGGCGGCATGGCGACCGCAGAAGTGGAAGTGCTCACTGGAGACGAGCGCGTTCGGGAAATCGCGCGAATGTTGGGAGACGAAGCGGATCAATCGTTGCTGCAGCACGCCAGGGAACTGTTGGGTATCTCCGATCAGGCGCCCGCGCTGATTACTCCCCTCCAAAAGCCCTGAAGAACAGCCGCAGGTAGAGATTCATGCTGCTGGTCTTGGGCGTCTGGCCGCCCGAGCCCGAGAACGCCGCCCGGTAGTTGAGGCCGGCCTCGATGGGCAGCGCCCGTCCTGTGGTGCGATCGGCCCGGTAGGCGATGCCGCCGCCGTAGCTCAACGCCTGCATTTCCGTTTCCACCTCGAGGGGCGACAGCGCCGGGGCGCCGTCGGGCGACGGGCCGGGATAGGTGAAGGTGTCTTGGCCTTTCCGGTAGTAGTGCACCGACCCGAACACCCGGAACACGTTGCTCAGCCTGATGGTGGGATAGGCGGAAAGCTGTATGACGTCTCCCAAATTGCGCTGCACCGCGTACTGCCAGGTCGCGGGCACGAGGGGGGCATCGGGCGTGGTCACGCGGCGGCCGAGTGTTCCCGGCATCTGCAACGTGTACGACGCTCCAAACGACAGGCCGACCGCACTCCCCGGCTCGAAGGCGCCCTCGATCCCCACCTCCACGTCCATCTGACCGTCTCCGGTGGGGATGTCCACGAAGTTGTCGGCCCGGTCCACGCGCCCCGTCGGCAAACGCAAGTCGGCGGTGAGCACCGCCCGCACGGCGGTGTTCATCAGCAGCCCGAACCGGGCGCCGACCTCGATGTCGCCGAACGAGGTCTGGCGGTTGAACGCGATGGGAAGCGCGGAGAACTCCGGGCCTGGCAACAACGTGTTGTTGATGCTGTCGGCGCTCAGCTTGGCCGTCGGCAGCGGGAGGGTGGCCGACAGGGCGCCGGCCCCCAGGGCTTCCAGCTCGGCCGAGACGGCGGCGATCTCCGCGAGCACGGCTGCCCCTGCCGCCGACGTGCCCAGTGGTGCGAACGGGACCACGTCCGAGCCGGCGGCGAGTCCCGTGATCACCTGCAGGTTGCCGAGGAGGGCTGTCGCCCGGGTCACGCTGGCCCGGGCCTGGTCGCACGCGGGACCGGTGGGGCATCCGAAGCTGCCGCCGGCGATGAGGGCGTCGACCTGAGCGA
>JBDHAF010000021.1:0-34202 GCA_039588255.1 Gemmatimonadota bacterium
CCACGGCATGCTCGAGTCGGGGCAGGACGACCACCAAACACAGACGTTCGACCAACACCTCAAACAACTCGTCCAGAAGAAAACGATCAGCGTAGAGACTGCTACGGCGACGGCGACCGATCCTTCGATCTTCGAGCCGCCACCGCCCAAGCGCCGGCGCTCCAAGAAGGGTCGCACCACCTCATGACCGACAAACGCTTCCACGGGGTCCTCGCGCCGCTGACGACGCCCTTCGACCCGGCGACGGGTAACGTCGCCCCGGTCGCACTGCGGAACAACACGCGGGCGGTGCTCGACGCCGGGGCCGATGGCGTGGTCGTCGCCCCGGGTCGACGGGCGAGGCGTCCCTGCTGAGCGATGACGAAGCGGGAGAGATGGTGGGATGGCTGAGGGAGGTGGTTCCGGACGACAAGCTGTTGATCGTTGGTGCGGGGCGTGAGTCCACGCGGGCCACCGTCGCGGCGTGCCGGAGTGGCGCGGAGCACGGCGCGGACGCCGCGCTCGTGCGGGCGCCGTCCTATTTCTCGCGGATCGTCTCGCAGCACGCCTTGGTGGACCATTTCCGCACGGTCGCGGACGAGTCGCCAATACCCATACTGGTGTACAATATTCCCCTCTACACCAACCTGCCTATTGCCGACTCGACCCTGACGGTCCTGGCGGCGCATCCCAACATCATCGGAGCGAAGGACTCCAGCGGCGATCTGAAGAACTTTGCGGCGTACCGGGATGCAGTGCCCGATTGGGCGATGTTCATCGGGTCGGGTGCGCTGTTCTACGCTGCACTGGAATTGGGTGCCGCAGGGGGAGTACTTGCCGTCGCCGACTTCGCGGCGGAGACTGCGGTGGAGGTGGCCCAGGCCTTTGCCCGGGGCGACGGCCAGGCCGCCGGGGGCGCGCAGGAGCGGTTGACGCCGCTCCACAAGGAGATCGTCGGGAAGTTCGGGCCTCCGGGCGTGAAGGTGGCCATGGACGCCGTGGGCCTCATCGGTGGCCCGGTTCGCGCACCCCTGGAGAGCCCTGGCCACGGCGACCGCGACCGGATCGAGAAGCTGCTGCGGACGGCACAACTCAGCTCCGTGTAGCGTGACGGCGGATTGGGCCCACGAGTTTTTCCGCCGGATCGCCGTTCCGCGCGTTCCGGGGTCGCAGGCCGTGGCAAACGTCGAATCGCTGGTGGAAGAGCGTCTCCGGTCGTTCGGGTTTGAAGTTCAATGGCAATCCTTCTCCACCGCCCCCCACCGGTTGCGGGCAGTGGCAGTCGCCGGCGCCGGGTTTGGCTGGTGTGCCCTGGCGTCCTATCCCCTCTTCGTCCTCCCGTTTCCCGGCTGGATCGTGGCCCTGACCGTTGCGGCGGCCCTGGCGGCGGCGGCGCTGCTCGCTTGGGGGGTCGCCCGGCGAATGGTGTGGGTCGACGACAACCTCGTCACCGCGAGGAACCTGCTCGCCGTCAAAGATCGGGCACCGCGATTCTGGCTGGTGGCGCATTCCGACAGCAAGGGTCAACGGCTGTCTCTTCGGGGGCGGGTTGTCGCGTTCACCTGCTTGGCGATCGGGATCGGAGGTCTACTGGCGCTGTTGGGATGGCGCGTGGCCGGACCGCTCCCGCCGCTTGCCGTGGTCCCGTGGATCGTGCTGACGCTCGCCGGCGGGGCGGCGTTGTCCGGGCCCGCCCTCGTCGGGTCATCGCCGGGGGCGGTGGACAACGCTAGCGGAATCGTGGCCGTGCTGGTTGCTGCGGAGCGGTTCAAGCATCGTTCGGATGTCGGTGTGCTCGTCACCGGTGCCGAGGAATTCGGCATGGAAGGTGCGCGAGCGTGGACGACCCTGGACGTTGCGTCGGGCACGTTCGTGAATTTCGACGGCATCGACAACGTGGGCGTGTTCAACGTGATGGTGCACGCGCCGAAGGGAGCCGCGACTCGAGCCTCGCAGCGACCAACCGCGAAGGGCATCCGGGGCTCGTTGTCCGCGAAACTCGTGGAGGCCGGGTACAAGGTGCGCCCATCC
This sequence comes from Gemmatimonadota bacterium, assembly GCA_039588255.1. Classification (GTDB taxonomy): domain Bacteria; phylum Gemmatimonadota; class Gemmatimonadetes; order Gemmatimonadales; family GWC2-71-9; genus B3T1B10. Next base: position 2,011 of record JBDHAF010000021.1, read on the forward strand.
AGGTTGCCCATCGGTGTGTTTGTGGACGGTTCGGTGCTTGCGGCCGGGGGCTTGGGCGGCGTCACGGTGAGCCGGGGCAGTTGGGCGACCCTCGGAGTGGTGCACACGGCGGAGGACACCGTCGAGCGAACCGACCCGGAGAGCGCAATCCAGGTCGGACGAATCGTTGCGCGAGTAACGGAGGAGCTGTTCGGTTGACGCACCGCAGGTAGCCTCCTAGCTTTCGTCAAAGGATGCTCCGACGGGGAGACCCCGCGGGGCATTTTTTTGTGGTCTCTGGTAGCGTACCGAGAGGATTCGGAGAGCATGTTCGATCCCAAACGCTTCTGCGTAGTGGTAGTTGGTGCCCAGTGGGGTGACGAGGGGAAAGGGAAGATCGTCGACGTTCTGGCGGAACGGGCGGATCTCGTGGTGCGATACCAAGGTGGTGCCAACGCTGGACACACGGTGGTGAAAGGCGAGGACGAGTTCATCCTTCACCAGATCCCGTCGGGGATTCTCCACGAGGGCACCCAGTGTATCATCGGGAACGGTGTGGTGCTCGATCCGGTAACGTTGCTTCATGAAGTCGATGCTCTGGATGCGCGTGGCATCGATGTGTCGGGACGCCTGGTCGTGTCGGACCGGGCGCACCTGGTGCTTCCATACCACAAGCTGTTGGACAGCGCGTTCGAGAAACGACAACGCATCGGAACAACCGGACGCGGCATCGGCCCGACGTACGAGGACAAGATCGGGCGGCGCGGCGTCCGAGCCGGCGACCTCCGGGCGCTGGACCGGGTCCGAGATCATCTCGACGAGCGCATTGCCCAAGTCAACCTCCGGCTCGAGATGATGGGGTGCGAGGAGCATGTGTCGGCTGATGACGTTTTCGGAGAGGTGGAGAAGCTGGCGCCGCGTTTGATTCCCCTCTTGGCCGACACCGGTCTCATCACACAGCAGGCGCTCGAGGCAGGACGCCGTATCTTGTTGGAGGGCGCGCAAGGGGCCCAGTTGGACGTGGACCACGGAACGTATCCGTTCGTTACATCGTCCAACACGACGGCGGGCGCCGCCGCCGTCGGCGCCGGGATAGGCCCCACCAAGATCGACGCCGTGTTGGGTGTCGTGAAGGCCTACACGACCCGCGTGGGGAACGGGCCGCTTCCCACCGAGGCTGATGACCGGGAGTCGGACGTGCTCAGAGATTTGGGCGGGGAGTTCGGTGCAACCACGGGGCGTCCGCGCCGGTGCGGATGGTTCGACGCGGTGGTGGTGCGGTACGCAGCCCGCGTGAATGGCCTGACCGACCTCGCAGTGACGAAGTTGGATGTCCTCGATACCCTTCCCACAATTCCGCTGTGTGTCGGCTACAGAATACGTGGGGAGCTGGTGGAGGAGATGCCGTCCGACGCCCGAACACTAGAGTGCGTCGAGCCGGTGAACGAGTGCCTGGACGGCTGGCAGCGCCCCACGACGGGAGCCCGCCGGATGGCGCATCTCCCATCACAGGCGCGGGCGTATCTCGACCGCATTCAGGATCTGATCCGCGTGCCGATCAGCTACGTGAGCGTGGGCACACGACGGGATCAGATTATCGGTGTGAGTTAGTGGGGCTCGAGTTTCCCGCTAGATCATCCCCGCAATCTTCGAGGCCGTGGCGCGGATGCGGGAGCGCGACGGTGGGTGTTTGCGGTAGCTGTAGCTGTAGTACGAGTACTGGGGGTCCTTCCTCTGCGTGACGGAGTTCAACACCGCCCCGGCAATGCGGGCCCGTACCCGCCGCAGCTGGTCAATCGCTCGCTGCGCTGAGCTCTCTTCCGTGTCTCCACTCTTGACCACGAGGATCGTGGCGTCCGCGTTGGTGGCGACGACGGCGGCATCGGTCACGGGAAGCGTCGGCGGCGTGTCCATGATGACGTACTCGTAATCGTGGCGCAGCTCGGCAATCAGCGCGTCCATGGCGGCCGAGCCGAGCAGCTCGGAGGGATTCGGCGGCGTGGATCCGCTGGGGAGGAGATCCAGCGACGGTGCGACTTCCGGGCGGATGCCTTCCGATGCACTGACGCCGCCGATCAGGACGTCGGTGAGCCCTGGCTCCTGCACCAATCCGAACGCGCGGTGGACCGAAGAACGTCTCAGGTCGCCGTCGATTAGGATGGTGCGTCGCCCACTCTGCGCGAGGGTCAACGCGAGGTTGATCGCGGTCGTCGATTTCCCCTCGCGCGGTGCGGGGCTCGTGACCGAGATGAACTGCAGCGGTTTCTCCGCGCCCACGAACGTCACGTTGGTCCGGAGCGCTCGATAGGATTCGACCGACGGCTCGTCGGGATCGAGATGGCTGATCGTCACCATTCCTCCCCGGCGCCCGCCCGACCGCGTAATCAGCTTGGGATCGTGGGGAATCGTCCCGAGGACCGGGACGCCGAGCACGCGCTCGATGTCCGCCGACGTCTTAACCGTCTGGTCCAAGTACTCGAGGAAGAATGCTCCCGCGAGACCTAGCAGCAATCCGACAAGCACGCCGAGAATGATGCGCTGTCGTAGGCTGGTGCCGACGCGGAAAGCCGGAGACGCGCCGTCCAAGATTTGAATGTAGGGTGCGATCGTAGCTTCCTGCATGCGAGCCTGCTGGTACTGGCTCAGCAGGTACCGGTGGGTCTCATCGAGAATGCTCGATTCCAGGCTCAGCTGCCCAATGCGCGTTTCCATTCCCGGGTATCGGGACAGCTCGTTGCGTTGGGTCGCCAACTCTTGATCCAGCGCGTCCAACCGCGACCGGATGGTGCGGAGCGCAGCGTCGACCGCGTTCTGGAGGGCCGCGTGGGATTGGCGAATCTGCACGTCGATGGAGCTGACCTGCGGGTTGCCCTCGCGCAACCCGAGGGCTCCGGCGGTGAGCTCGCGGCGCTCGTCGTAGAGTTGGAGTAGTCCGCGAATCTGAAAGCTCATGGCGGCGTTGTCGCCGATGCCCTCGGTCGCCGCCAGCCGGTTAAGCGTCTCGACGCCGATCGTGTCCGTGACCGACATGGCGTCTTGGACCGTGGAGATCGTCACCAACTCCTGTTGCCGGTCCTGTTCCAGCCGCTGGATCGTCTGGACGATCGCGGTCTCTTGAGCCGAGAGGTCGGCGATCTGGCTGGTCTCCTTGAACTGCTGCAGGTCGCGCAGGCTCCGTTGCAGCAAGGAGTCCGACTGCTCGATCTGAGCCTCGATGTACTGGCGCCTGGATCCGGCGCTGGCGAGGGCCCGTTCCACGCCCATGTTGCGCAGCTGGAACGCGGCCTCGTTCAGAATCAGGGGAACGATTGTCGGATCGGTGCCCGTGTACGAGAGATCGACGGCGTTCGTGCCCTGCCGCACTCGGTAGGACAGGCCACCCGTCACGCCGCCGGCGGCGGCGCGACGGGTGGTGATGCGGAAGTCGACCGCAGTGTCCTCGATGGGTGGGATGATCCGGAACGAGAAGCCCGGCCCGACCACCGTCTCATTCAACGGTCCCGCCGCCAGTGCGGTGCCTGCGATGTCCCGGAGCTGGTACCCTTGGGCGCCGATGGCCAGTTGCCACGCGCCCGGCGCCGCGCTGTCGATGGAGATGTCCGCGAAGACCTCGCCACGGCGCAGCAGAGGGTCGGCCAGCTGCAGTTGCAGTCCCAGGTCGTCGACCACCTTCAGGGCCAGACCCTGGGTGGTGAGCACGAGCGCCTCCGAGAGAATCGGGTCGGTTCGCAGAGCCAGCTCGTCGATGTCGATGTCGTCGAGGCGCGCGAAGACCTGCTTGGGAGAGCTGATCTGGACGGTCAGCGCCGACTGGTACTGGGGGACGGTCTTGCGGCCCGAGTAGAACGCCCCGGCGCCCACCAGTCCGGCGAGGAGGATCACCAGAATCCAATGACGCGCCACGACCGTCGCGAGATCCCTGAGGTGGACCTCGCGGTGCGGCGATCTTCGCTGGGGCTCTCGTGCGCCCTCCGAGAAGGGCTGCTCGTTCACCTGGCTCCGGGCCTTTCTCCGGCCGACTTGCGTCTACGTCTGGACCGTGGCACTCATGAGACCGATGGCGACGTGTCGGGGTGCCGGTTCTCGTATCTCGAGAGAAAAGGCAATTTTCATGCCCTCCGAAGGCTGCGCTTCGGCGTGGGCGGGTAGTCTGGGAATGACTCGACGGAGGCCATCATTCCAACGCCGTTGAGCCTGACGGCCGGCCAGGGGGCAATTGCCCCCGTGAGCACCCCGGCGAACTGCCATCCAAAACTTAGTGGTTGCCGGAAAAAACCGCAAGTCGTTATGAATCATAGATTTACATGTGACCCAGGTCACTCTTCGGTTGTGGACCCGCGGGCATGAGCGACGGGCCCGGAGTGGTCGTGGCCGTGGCCCAGGCCTTCAAGGAGACGTTGTCGGCCTCCAAGGTGGCGGCGGCCTACCGGGCCGCGGCTCACGCCGAGGGGCTCGCCGTCACCGTGTTCGTTGGCAGCGACGGTGGCGACGACCTCCTCGAATCCCTGCGACCTCGGGTGATTCGCGAGACCTCCTTCCAAGTCGCCGGGCCTCTGGGAAATCCGGTGAGCGTCCCCCTTTGTTGGCTGGATCACAAAACCGCTGTGATCGAATCCCGCCTGGTATGCGGGTTGGGGCTGGTGCCACCGGAGACTCGCCATCCGTCTAGGACGACCACCCGGGGGCTCGGGGAACTGATCCTGGCGGCCGCGGAGCAGGGAGCAGAGAGCGTTTATGTGGGGTTGGGTGGGAGCGCCACGATGGACGGCGGAATGGGGATGGCGCGGGCGTGGGGCTGGGTCCCCCGAGACGATGCAGGTCGCGTCGTGGAGGACGGTGGCGGAGGGCTGGTGCGCCTTGGCACCGTCGACCCAGGGCGTCCCCCGCCGGTGGAGATCATCGGCTTGGTGGATGTCCGGAGTCCCCTCTACGGCAGCGACGGCGCGTGGGTCTTCGCCGCCCAGAAAGGCGCGTCACCGGAGGACGCGACGCTGTTGGATGGTGGGTTGAGGCGCTTGGCGGCAGCACTGGGGCAGGCGGGAATGGACTGGGCGCGGGAGGCTGGCTCGGGAGCGGCTGGGGGATTGGGTTTCGGGATTCTGGCGTTCGGGGAAGGACGCCTGGTCCCCGGGGCGCCGTGGGTCCTCGATCGGCTGGGGTTTGACGAGGCGCTTGGGAAGGCGGCAATCGTCATCGTTGGGGAGGGTGGATTCGACGCCACGTCCACGCGCGGGAAGTTAACCGGGGAGGTGATCCGTGCTGCGGCCGGCGCCCGAGTACCCGTCGGCCTGCTGGCGCCGACGGCGACCGATGTGCCGCCGGGGGTGCTCGTCGAGAGCGGGGGAGGGCATTGGGACATTGCTGAACTGGAGCGGCGCGCGCGCACCCTCATGCAACGAATGCTTCGCTTGCCGCCCGCATAGCGCACCTCTATCTTCCTCGTGCTTCTTTCTTGACTGTTGACCTTTTTCCGTCCGATCGCACGACGGTGGCTTCCTAACCACGCATGGAAAAACTCGTATCACTCGCCAAACGGCGGGGCTTTGTGTTTCAATCTTCGGAGATTTACGGCGGGCTGGGCTCGGTGTGGGATTACGGACCGCTCGGTGTTGAACTCAAGAAGAACCTCGTCGAGCGGTGGTGGCGTTCGATGGTGCACGAACGTGAGGACATCGAAGGTGTGGAATCCGCCATCTTGATGCATCCCACGGTGTGGGAGGCATCCGGGCACGTGTCGAGCTTCACTGATCCCCTGGTGGACTGCAGGCAATGTAAGAACCGCTTCCGCGGGGACGACGAGCGCATCAAGGGGACCCCCGGGGAAGAGGGGGCGCAGTGTCCGGTGTGCGGCAAAAAAGACACGTTGACGGCCCCACGGAAATTCAACTTGATGTTCAAGACGTTCATGGGTCCGGTCGAGGACGATGCGTCGCAGATCTACCTGCGGCCGGAAACCGCGCAGGGGACCTATGTCAACTTCTTGAACGTGATGCAAGCGTCACGGCAGAAGATCCCCTTCGGTATCGCACAGGTGGGCAAGGCGTTTCGCAACGAGATCACACCGGGCAACTTCATCTTTCGAACGCGTGAGTTCGAGCAGATGGAGATGCAGTTCTTCGTCAAGCCGGGAGATGACGAGGAGTGGTTCGAGTATTGGCACGCGGAGCGGATGCAGTGGCACAAGGACCTCGGTATCAACCCCGACAGGTTGCGCTACCATGCCCACGGGCCCGATGAGCTCGCCCACTACGCCAAACGCGCCGAAGACGTGGAGTACGAGTTCCCGTTCGGGTGGCAGGAACTCGAAGGGGTTCACAACCGCACGGATTTCGACCTGTCACGGCATCAGGAGTTTTCGGGCAAGAAGCTGCAGTACGTCGACGCTGCAAACAAGGATCGGTTCACCCCGTATGTCGTGGAGACGGCGCTCGGCGTGGGACGGTTGTTCCTGGTGGTCCTGGCAGACGCCTACGGGGAGGAGGAGGTGGAGGGCGAGATGCGAGTCGTGCTGCGGCTGCATCCCTCGATCGCTCCGGTGAAAGCCGGGATCTTTCCCCTCGTCAAGAAAGACGGCATGCCCGAGATGGCCAGAAACATCCACGACGAGTTGCGCAAGCGATTCCCGGTATTCTATGACGAAGGGGGCTCGATCGGACGACGCTATCGGCGCCAGGACGAAGCGGGAACACCCTACGGGGTTACCGTGGACGGTCAGAGCACGTCGGACAACACGGTGACGGTCCGCGATCGGGATACACTGGTACAGGATCGGGTGTCGGCCGAACAACTCTCCGCATATCTGGTCGAGCGGATTTCGCACTGAGGTCTGCATGCTACACGAGATGACGACCACGCTTTCCGGGCACGACGTGATCCAGCGCGCCAAGACCTTCTTCACGGAACGGGTCCCGCACAACGGAGCGTTTCTCGAGCACGAGGGTCCGGCACATGCCACGTTTCGCGGGCAGGGTGGTGAGGAGATCGCTCTGGCAGTGATCGGAGCGGACGACGGAACCCGGGTTCGGGCTTCGACGCTGTTCTTCGATCAGGCCATCGGGCGGTTCTTTTCCACCCTACCGCCGGCGGAGGGGTAACGCAGTGCGGATTCGCGTACAGGTGACGGACGTGTGGGATACGGTCGAAGTGTCTGCGCCGCGAGACCAGACGTTCGCCGATCTGAAGTCGGCATCCCTCGCGCAGGCGATGGGGCGGTCGGTCGACCCATCGCGGTACGCTATCAAATTTCGGGGCGCTTTGGTGACGGACGAAGCCCAAACTCTCGGGGAGGCTGACGTCCCCGATGGCGCACCGATGATTGTGCTCCCCGCGCACCGTCAGCCGGTGCGCTGAGACCGGGTGGAAAGACGATTCTCAACGACGAGATATCTGGTCGATCGTGGATCCGCTCTCTGAGCGACGGAACGTCGGCTCGGAGGCGGCCGGGGCGTACCATCACCGTCCTGGCGGTGGGATTCCTCGGGCTCGACGGGGCGCTGTTGATCATGGCGGGGATTTGGGCGGGGCGTCCCGCGCTCTTGGTGTGGGGTGCCGTCTTCGGACTCGGCGCCGTGGCGGTCTTCTGGTACTGGCGGCGCTACCTGCGCCGGCTCCGGGAGATCCAACAGGGGCTGGAAGCCCGCTTCCGCGAGTTGATGGAAATGGGTGGAGAGCATCTCCCGGGCGCGGAGCAAAGCGAAGACTAACGCACCATGCCCGTGCACATCGTTTGGCACCCGTCGTCACTGGAACACGATCCCGGTCCCGGTCATCCCGAGTCGCCGGCACGGATCCGCGCCATACTCGAGGAGCTCCGCGGACCGACGTATGACCGGATCGTCGAGTGGTCCGAGTCGGGTGCCGCGGAGGTGCACCAACTGCACCGCGTACATCCGGCGGATTACCTGGAGCGGCTGGAGGAGATGGCGCGGCGCGGTGGGGGAATGGTCGACGGCGATACGTTCTTGAGCAGCGACAGTTACGTGGCCGCCACGCACGCCGCCGGGGCTGCCGTCGAGGCGGCGCGCCGGGCGCTCGAAGGACAACCCGCATTCGCAGCCATCCGTCCCCCGGGGCACCACGCCACCGCCGACACGGCGATGGGTTTCTGTCTCATCAATAACGTGGTCGTCGCGGCTCGGTCCGCGATCGAGGACCTGAGGGCTGAACGGGTGCTCATCGTTGACTGGGACGTCCACCATGGGAATGGCACGCAGGCGTTGGTGGAGAGCGATCCCCGGATCCGGTTTGTCTCGCTGCATCAGTTTCCGCTTTACCCCGGCACCGGGAGGGCGGACGAGCGTGGTGTCGGGAATGTCTTCAACGTGCCGCGGCCGCCGGGTCTGCCGCGAGAGACCTATGTCGCAGACCTCGACGCGGCGGTGGAGCAAGCAACCGACGGATGGTCGCCGGATCTAATTCTCATCTCGGCCGGTTTCGACGCCATGGCTGGTGATCCCTTGGCGGGTTTTACACTGGAGCCCGAGGACTATGCCGCGTGGGTGCACCAGTGGAAGCAACTCGGTGCGCCGATGGGGGCGGTACTCGAAGGAGGGTACGCGCCGGACCGGATTCGGGCGGCCGCAGGCGAGATGGTCCGCGCACTCGTAGCCGCCTGACCGAAGCCTCCCCTTGAGCCACCGCCTCCCCACCACCTGTTCCGTCGCCCTCCCGATCCCCGTGGAGTCACCCTACAGCTACGCCATCCCCACCGGGTTGGCGGATCGTGTCGTGCCCGGAGCCCGGGTGGTGGTGCCGGTCCGGACACGGGAGATGGTGGGAATCGTGTTGGCCGTCGACCAGGGTGATACGGAGAACCTCAAGCCGGTCCTGCTGGCTCCCGATGCCACGCCGCTGCTCCCATCCACCTTGCTCGAGTTGGCCCGCTGGGTGGCACGGTACTATGCCGCACCACCGGGATTGACCTTGAAGGCGATGGTGCCGGGGGCGATGTGGGGGACGTCGCGGCTGGTCGCTGAGCTCCGGGATCCATCGCACGCGCCGGGTGGTGTGGGACGGGCTTTGGTGGACGAGCTCGAGCGCGCCGGGGGCAGGGCGTCCGCCGCGCGTCTCGCCCGGAAGATGCAGCGTCCGGTGTGGGATGTGCTGCAGCGCTTGGGGCGCGCCGGGGCGGTGGAGCTGCGCACCGTTGCGCCGGCCCTGGGCCCGGCCCCCGGATCCGAGACGGTCGTGGTGCTGTCGCGGACGCTGTCCTCGTTGCTCGAGCGTGACGAGGCCTTCGGCCGTGCCAAGCGCCAACGTGAGGCGTACGAGGCGCTCGACGCCCTGGGGGGCGAGGCGTCACTCCGACGACTCAGCACCGATCTGGGATTTTCCCGTGGCGTGATTCGCGCCCTCGTCGACCGGGGGCTCGCGTCTCTGCAGCAGCGCGAGCAGCTTCGCGATCCTTTCGAAGGCGTATCGACTCCTCCGCCGACTGAACCCACCGCCGCGCAGCGAGAGGCCATCGGCGCCATCCAGAGGCTGCCCCCTGCCGGGGCAGTCACGCTGTTCGGTGTCACTGGAAGCGGCAAGACCCTGGTCTATCTCGAGGCGATGCGAGGTGACGTCGGCCAGGGGCGTGGAGCAATCGTGTTGGTGCCGGAGATCGCGCTGACGCCGCAAACCGTGGCCCGGGTCCGCGGGGTGTTCGGCGACACGGTCGCAGTGCTTCACAGTGGGTTGTCCGACGGCGAGCGCGCCGACGCCTGGCGCGCCCTCGTGACCGGTCGGCGTCGTGTGGTCGTGGGAGCACGGTCGGCCGTCTTCGCACCCGTGCAGGACCTCGCGACGATCGTGGTGGACGAGGAGCACGACCACAGTTACAAAAACGGTGAGATCCCCAGATACCAGGCGAGGGACGTGGCGCTCCGCAGGGCCAAGCTGGAGGGGGCGCGGGTCGTCCTCGGGAGCGCCACCCCGTCGCTGGAGACGTGGGCCCGGCGAGATCGCATTCGCGTGGTGTCGCTTCCCCAGCGGGTGACGGACCAGCCTCTCCCGGAGGTCGTGCTGGTGGACATGCGCTCCGCCAAGCGGGTGAGGCAGAGTGGACCCTTGCCGTGGTCGGAGCAGCTCGATGAGGCAGTTGCCGAGCGGCTGGTGCGCCGCGAGCAGGTCATCTTGCTCCTGAACCGCCGCGGGTTCGCCCACTTCCTGCAGTGCATGTCGTGCGGCGAGGTTGTGCAATGCCCCTCGTGCAGCATCGCACTCACCGTCCACCGGACGCCGTCGAGGCTGCGATGCCACTACTGCGGATTCGATCGGGACGTTCCCCCGCGGTGCGAGTCGTGCGACGGCGAGACGCAACGCTCGCGGGGAGCCGGAACGCAGCAGTTGGAGCGGTGGCTCACCGAGCGGTTTCCCCGAGCCCGGATCGCCCGCATGGATGCCGACACGACAAGCACCAAGTGGTCGCATCGGAGGATCTTGGACGACTTTGCGGCACACGAGGTCGATTTCCTGTTCGGGACCCAGATGATCGCCAAGGGGTTGGACTTCCCCGGCGTCACCCTGGTCGGGGTCGTCGATGCCGATACGGGGTTGTACCTGCCGGACTTCCGCGCGGCCGAGCGGACGTTCCAAATGATCGCCCAGGTTGCCGGCAGAGCAGGGCGGGGCCCGGCCGGCGGGAGTGTGCTCGTGCAGACACGGGTGCCGCACCACTACGCGCTGCAAGCCGCGGCCCGTCACGACTTCGAGGGCTTCGCGCAGCGGGAGATCACCGAGCGCGAGGATCCTCCCTACCCGCCCCACCGGGCTTTGGCGAACGTGGTGGTGAGCGGGACGTCGGAGCGCCTTGTCGGGGCGGCGGCCGCGGAGGTGGCGGAGTGGCTCGGCGGACTCGCCGCAAAGACCGGGACCGCGGCACAGGTGGTGGGTCCCGCGCCGGCTCCCCTGGCGAAGATCAAAGGCCGATGGCGTTGGCACCTGATCGTGCGCACCGCGGAACCACGGGCGCTCGGCAAGCTCCTGCGGTATGCATCGGGGCATGCGCCGCACACGAAGCGCAGTGCGGTGCGTGTGATCTTCGATCGGGATCCCGTGTCTTTGCTGTGAAGGACGCCGTGGCTTGAAACCCGTTCTCAACTCCGGTAACTTGCTGCCGTCATTAACGTTGGGTCGCGTCCCAACGGCTACGCTCCGCCCGGACATGTCGTCATGACCTCTTCTGTTCCTCCCTTTGCGGGCTATCAGGGCCCGACTCCCGGCCTGGGATTGGGGTGGTCGAAAGTCGCCGACACCCTCGGCCAATCCGTCGCGTCCGACGACGTGGCGCGCATTTGGGTGTTCCCGCCGATGCGTCGCGAGGGCCGGGAATGGGGCACGGCCGTCGTTGCCAAACACGCGACGACGGAGCGCTTCGTCGTGCTGACGGCCAAGTACATGTTGACCACCCGCGGGCGACAGCGTGGCCAAGGAAAGGTGGAACTGGATGAGGTCGGCGAGGGTCCCGTGAACGTCGTGCTGGATGTCGTGAGCGGTGTCCAGTCGCGCACGGGAGACGGCGAGCCTCCGATTGAAATTTCTCCCGAACTCTGGTTCTCGAAGGAAGATGACGAGCCCCCCACCGAAACTTGACGCCGGCGAGTTGATGGAGCGGTTTCGCAGTTACATGCGGGACCACAACCTGCCGCTGACACATCAGCGCGAAGCGATTGCCTCGGCGCTCTTCTATTCGGAGGAACATCTCTCGGTGGAAGACATTGAAGCGATTCTCCGGGACAACCACGTACACGTCGGCAAGGCCACCGTCTACCGAACCATGGATTTGCTAGTGCGGGCCGGGTTGATCGATGAGCACGACTTTGGAGAGGGATTCAAGCGATTCGAGCCACGCAGTGCCCGAAATCACCACGAACATCTCATCTGTCTGGCCTGTGGCAAGGTCGTCGAGTTTACTTCCGAACGGATCGAGCGCATGAAAGCACTGATCGCAGACGAGCATGGCTTTCGCCATCACCACCATAGGCTGGATATCTACGGTGTTTGCACAGAGTGCCAGGACCGTTCCGCCGGCACTCCGGACAGGAAACTGGACAGGAGCGGCAGGGGGATCCGGTGATCGACTCGCACGTGCTCGTACCCCAGAAGGCGTTTCTCGCGAAGGGGACCGGCCGACACAGAGAGATGCTCACGAGCTACGAGCTCGCCTTGCGCGACGCTGGGATCGCGGAGTACAACCTCGTGACGGTGAGCTCCATCTTCCCGGCACACTGCAAGCTCGTGCCGCGCGCCCGGGGCGTGAAGATGTTACGGCCGGGCCAGATCGTATTCGTGGTCCAGGCCCGGGCCCAAACGAACGAGCCCTCACGGCTGGCCACGGCGTCCATCGGGCTGGCGATTCCCAAAGATCCCAATCACTACGGATACATCTCGGAACACCACGCATTCGGTATGCCCAAGGGTCCGGCCGGCGACTATGCCGAAGACCTGGCCGCCACGATGCTGGCCACGGTGCTCGGTGTGCCCTTCGACCCGGACGAAGCGTGGGACGAGCGGCGCGAGCAGTGGAAGCTGTCGGGTGAGATCGTGAAGTCCACAAACATCAGCTGCACCGCCAAGGCAGCCACGGACGGGAAGTGGGTAACCGTGGTGAGTGTGCTGGCGTTCTGCGGATGAATGAATTCCGAAACGCGGTGACAGGGGTTCCCGGTGCGCTGACCAGGTTTCCGTGGGGCGCACCCGACACCTTTCTCGGGCTGCCCCCGGAGTACACCGACTTCGAAAAGGCCGGTGTGGTGCTGCTGCCGGTGCCGTACGAGGCAACCGTATCGTGGATGAGCGGCACCCGAAACGGGCCGCAAGCCATTCTCGACGCTTCCCACTACATCGAGCTGTACGATCACGAGCTGGATTGTGATCCGTACGAGGTCGGGATCCACACGCTCCCGGAGCTGGTGTTGCCCGACACCGGACCCGAAGCGGCACTCCAGGTGTTGCGGGACGTCATGGACGAGTTGGTGCAGCGAGAGCAGCTCGTCGTGATGGTGGGAGGGGAGCACAGCCTCTCGTCTCCGCCGATTCTGGCCCATGCCGACCGCCTGGGTGACCGCCGTCTCTCCGTGCTCCAACTGGACGCCCACACGGACCTGCGGACCGAGTACGGCGGGACGCCGTTCTCCCACGCGTGCGTCATGCATCGGGTTCACGAGCGGGTGGATGTCGTCCCGGTGGGAATCCGGTCCCTCACCGCAGATGAGCGTGGCTTGTTGCGTGCCGCAAACATTCCGGTGATCTTCTCGCACGAAATGGAGGGGGATGCCTGGATGGAACGGGCCGTGGAAGCCCTCGGGCCCGACGTGTACATCACCTTCGACGTGGACTACTTCGACCCCGCGCTCATGCCGGCGACCGGCACCCCGGAACCCGGCGGAGGAACGTGGCATCCGACGCTCCGATTGCTGGAGCGGGTGTTCCGCGAGCGGAACGTGGTTGGCTGTGACGTGGTGGAGTTGGCCCCGATTCCGGGTATGGTGGCTCCCGACTTCCTGGCCGCGAAGCTGATCTACAAGATGGTCGGTTTCCACGCGGTGAATTCCCAGGGAACCTCGTAACCCTCCAACCCGTTCCGTGGGTGTCATGGAAACAACGACTTCGATAGGGTTTTTCATCGCATTCACGGCGGGGGTATTGAGCTTTCTCTCGCCCTGCGTCCTGCCACTCATCCCCAGCTACCTGTCGTTCATCACCGGCATGTCGCTGGATGAGATGGGGGAACATCGCCGCGCCGCCTTTACCCACGCGCTCCTGTTCGTCAGTGGGTTCACCCTGATCTTCTTGATGCTCGGGGCGACGGCAACTGGTGTCGGGCGGTTGCTCCAATTCCATCAGGTGTGGTTGGAGCGGATCGGCGGGATCCTCATCATCTTCTTCGGTCTCTACCTCCTCGGCGTGTTCCGGTTCGGAGCGCTGGCGCAGGAGCGCAGGGTTCACATCCAGAACAAACCCCTCGGGTATCTGGGCAGCGTGTTGGTGGGCGTGGCGTTCGGCGCCGGGTGGACGCCGTGCATCGGCCCCATCCTGGGCGCCATCCTGACCTATGCGGGCACGCAGAACAGCCTGGCACAGGGGATCACGCTGTTGCTCTCCTATTCGCTCGGACTCGCCGTCCCGTTCCTGGTGGCCGCCCTCGCGGTGGAGCGATTCATCAAGTGGTTTCAGCGGTATCGCCAGTACATGCCGGTCGTCACCAAGGCGTCGGGCGGGATTCTCCTCTTTCTCGGTCTGCTCCTCGTCTCCGGATACTTCAGCTTGCTCGCGTCGTGGCTCCAAGGGCTGACGCCCGATTTCATTCGGAACCGGATTTAACGACGACGAAGGACGGAACGACTGCAGGCCCCCCTCTCCCATCTCTTGCGGCATTGCAGTGTGAGATCGGGCACAGCACTTGCACCCCAGTCGGTGTAAGCTGCCGTGTCACGTAGAGCCGCCCGTTCCAACCGGCATCGTGACCGAGATTTGAGACAGTTCTTTCGGGAGATGGAGACATGGCTCGCACACGGAGATGGTTCGCGTTCTTGGCCCTCATCGCCACGTCGGTGGCCTGTGGGGGGCAAGTGGCCAGTGAAGACGAGGACACCGAGACCCGGGACCTGACGCTTCCCGCCGCCGAACCGATCGGGACGATCGCCGACGAGCCGGAGCCCGAACCGGTACCCGAGCCGCTGCTCACCGAGCAGTCGCGCCCTCGCTCACCCGAGCCGGAACCGGAGCCCGAACCCGAGCCTGAGCCCGAACCCGAGCCCGAGCCCGAACCCGAGCCCGAACCCGAGCCGATCGTGCCCACGCTGATGGCCGGGACGGTGTTCACGGTGGAGGCCCAGGATACGCTCACGTCACGGCACAACGAGATCGGAGACGCGGTGACCGCTCGAGTGCGTGAAGGGGTTCGTGACGAGAACGGGATGCTCGTTCTTCCTCCTGGTGCGGTGCTGCTCGGGACGATAACCGACATTGCTCCGGCGGAGTCGCCCGGTGGCGAAGGGCGGATGGTCCTGACCTTCGATGGTGTGGAGTTGGACGGGTGGGTGTACCAGCTGGAGGCGCGCCTCGACAGTATCGGCAGCCGCATGAAGGGGCGGGGGGTGACGGCGGGGGATGCCGCCAAGGTGGGCGCCGGTGCCGTCGTCGGTGCGATAGCCGGTCGGGTCTTGGGCGGCAACAGGACGGGAACGGTGGTCGGGGCAGCCGCTGGTGCGGCGGCGGGGGTCGGAATCGCCGCGGCGACCCGCGATGTGGACATTATCCTCGACGCCGGCGCGCCGATCCGACTGGTGTTGACCGCCCCCCTGGTGCTGCGGTGAGTCGTGAGCGGTGAGCAGTGGCAACCGATCACCGCTCACCGCTCACCGCTCGACCGTTCGGTATCCTACCGCCCCACCCTCGACTCGGGGATCCGCCACCCCGATCCAGCCGGAACGGCCCCGCCGAATGGCCATGATCTCACCGCTGTATTCTCCCCGCTCGAACACCGTGTGCCCCATCGCCTGGAGTCTCGCCACGGTCCCGGGCAGCAGGCCCCCCGGCTCGTAGACGATCTCGTCCGGCAGGGATTGGTGATGGATCCGTGGCGCCGCGACGGCATCTCCGAGGGGCATGCCGTGATCGAGCACGTTGGAGATCACCTGCAGCACGCCCGTGATGATCCTCGGCCCGCCGGGCGATCCCAGCACCATGAGCAACTCCCCTGCCGGATCGAGGACGATCGTGGGTGTCATTGCCGAGAGCATCCGCTTCCCGGGCTGGATGATGTTGGACTCCCCCTGGATGAGTCCGTATTGGTTGGGTTGCCCCGGAGCGGCGGTGAAGTCGTCCATCTCGTTGTTGAGGAGGAACCCGGCGCCGGTGACCGTCACCTTGCTTCCGAAATCCGAGTTGAGCGTCGTCGTGACGGCGACGGCCGTGCCCTCCGCGTCGACCACCGAGTAATGGGTCGTGTGTTGGCCTGCTTCGTGCGCGCCGACCACCGAGGTCGTCGGCGTCGCCCGCTCGAGCTGGATCTGCCTCCGCAACTCCCCGGCATATCGCTTCGAAAGCAAGCGGCGCAGCGGCATCTCGACGAACGCGGGATCGCCGAGGAGCGTATTGCGGTCGATGAACGCCCGGCGCATCGCTTCTGCCAGGAGGTGGACGTGCCGCGGTGTGCCCACCGGAGGCAGTGGGGCAAACCCTTCCAGAATGTTCAGCGTCTCCGCCATCGTGACACCGCCGGAGCTGGGTGGTGGCATCGAGTACACCACGTGACCGCGGTAGTGGGCGATGATGGGGTCGCGCCAAATCGGTCGGTAGCTCGCCAGGTCCGCCTTCGTGATGATCCCGTTACCCCGTCGCATCTCGGCCACGATCAAGTCGCTGATGTACCCCTGGTAGAACACCCGGGGCCCGGAATCGGAGATGGCCTGGATGGTGCGGGCGAGATCGGGCTGCACCAGGCAGGTGCCCGGCGGGGGCGCTCGGCCGTTCCGCAAGAATTGGGCGGCCGATGCCGGGAACATCGCCAGCGTGTCGGCCTTCGGGGCGATGGCGTCGCTCCGGGTTTGGTCGAGGGTGAAGCCGTCGCGGGCCAGGGCCACGGCCGGCGCAACCACATCGGAGAAGGGGAGGACACCGTAGCGTTCGTGGGCCGCCGCCATCCCGGCGACGCTCCCGGGGACGCCCACCGCCAGGTGTCCCAGCACCCGCCGATTGGTCGCGCGGCCCGATTCGTCGAGGTACATGTCGCGGGTCGCCGCTGCCGGTGCGACCTCCCGAAAGTCGAGGGTCGCGACGTCACCGTCTGCCGAGCGGATCACCATGAAACCGCCGCCGCCAATGTTCCCCGCCCGGGAATGGACAACGGCCAAGGCAAACCCCACGGCAACGGCGGCGTCCACAGCGTTGCCCCCACGCCGCATGATGTCGGCGCCGACCTGGCTGGCCCGGGGGTGACTGGAGACGACCATGCCACGATCTGCCCGGACTTCGTCGCTTAGCTCGAACAGCGGCCAGGCGTGCGGAACGTTGGCCAGCGGATCCACCGGAGCGGGGCCCGTCTGTCTCGGCCCGCAGGCCGCAGCCACCGCGAGGGCTGCGATCCCCCAGCGACTCCCCAACCACCTCGCGGGTGTGCGCTTCCCGTATGCCTTTTTTCCCACAGACACCATACTTTCCTCGGTCATCCGGTTTTGACAGGCCGGAAAATACACGCTGCCTTAGCGAGGGGCCATGTCGCCTGCGCCTGATTTTCTCGACCCACGCATCACCGAACGACGGAATCCCCGCACCACCCGCATCGATATCGCGTCGAGCGGGGAGATCGTCGACCTGATGTACGGCGAGGATCGATTGGTGGCGGATGCCGTGTACCGGGAGCGAGACCGCCTCGCCGCCGCCATCGACCTGGCGGTGGAGGCCATGGAGCGGGGCGGCCGGCTAGTGTACGTCGGAGCGGGGACGAGTGGACGCCTGGGGGTGTTGGACGCAACCGAGTGCCCGCCGACGTTCGGCACGCCTCCGGAGATGGTGGTGGGGGTGATCGCCGGCGGTCTCCCTGCGCTCACCCGGTCGCAAGAGGGGGCGGAGGATGACGTGGGGGCGGGGGCGGCCGCCATGGACGAACACGCGGTGGGTGCCACCGACCTGGTGGTGGGTGTTGCGGCGAGCGGTACCACCCCGTACGTGCGCGCGGCGCTCACCCGGGCGGCGGAGCTGGGGGCGTCCACTGGGCTGGTGACCTGTGCCAAGCCACCCGACGAGCTGCGGAGCCTCTGCGACGTGGTGATTGCCGTACGGGCGGGTCCCGAGGTCCTGACTGGTTCCACCCGCTTGAAGGCCGGAACGGCCACCAAGATGGTCCTGAACACGATTTCCACCGGCGCCATGATCAGAATGGGCAAGGCGTTCGGAAACCTGATGGTGGATCTGATGGCGCTGAGCGAGAAGCTGGTTGACCGGGGAGAGCGGATGGTAATGGAGGCCGCGGGAGCCACACGTCAGGTGGCCCGCCGCACCATCGAAGAGGCCGGAGGGAGCGTGAAGCTCGCCATCGTCATGGCCCTCAAGGGCGTGGACGCCGCCGAAGGTGAGAGGTTACTCGCAGAGGCGGGCGGTGTCGTGAGAAACGTCGTCGGGGATCCCCCCTCGGTGGTGGAGGGAGAGGGACGGGGGTGAGGTGGTATCAGAGAAGAGTATCGCTACCTGTAAGTCGTTTCATAGAAAAAGTTTACAAGTTGATTGTGGGTAGTCACTCGCTACCATAAATCCCGCACATTGACCCTGGAGCAAACCGGAGCTATCGCAATGATTCCAGGAGTTCTCGGGCAAATCCCGCCGGCACGGCGTACACGATCCGCCCCCCTGATCCGACTTCGCCGGAGCTGAGAATCCCCACGACCTGTCCACCGGCATCGAAGATCGGGCTCCCGCTCGCGCCGTGGACGCCGTAGCCGTTGATCTGAATCACGTCGGGGAGGTTCTTGCTCACCGTGCCGGCGGTGAGAGTCGCGGTGGCGTAGGTTCCGTCGGGCCGTACGAGCTGCGGGCTGTCCATGCCGCCCGGGAAGCCGATCACGGCCACGGCCGCGCCGATGGGCACCGTGTCGGGCCGGAGGTTGAATCCCTGAACCGTGGGTACCTCTCCCTCGAGCTCCACGGTAATGATGGCCACGTCGGCAACGTCTCCCGTCGCCACCGCGGCTATTCGGGCTCGGAACGTCTGCCGGGAGTTGGCGAACCGCACCCCGATCTGACGAGCTCGCTGGTCTCCGGTGGGGCCGGCAACCGAGTGGCGGGTGGTGATCATGGTGCCGTCGGAGCGGACGGCAAAGGCAGTGCTGGTCTCCACCCGTCCCCCGCCGAAATCGGCGAACACCATGGCCACGGCGGGCTGGTTGGCTCGGGTGATACTGGGAAAGTCGATGTTGGCCGCGTGCTGTTGGAGGGTCAGGATGGTGAGGGCGTCCTGCAACTCGGCGCTCAACGTCTCGATCCGCTCCGCGTTGCCGGCCTCCCGGGCCTCGGTGAGGTTCCGCTGCAGGGCTTGGATCTCCCCGCGGGAGGCCTCCAGGGTGCCGGCCAACCCGCTCATCTCTTCCTCGAGGGCGGCCACGGTTTCCCGGGCATCCGACAACACGCTGTCGATCTGCGCCTGCAGCGCCGTGACTTCCCGCTCCCGGACCAGCCGTTGTTGGTAGTTGACGAACAGCAGTCCCGCGGCCACCGCGACCAGCGTCCCGAACAGGAACATGCTGATCCGGCGGAGCCGGCGCGTCTGGCGGGCGACCTCGACCCGCACCCGGTGGGTGGTGCTCTGCTTCGCTGGTGGGGCGGGACTCGCGAGGGGGGTCGGCCTGGACTCCCGGGCCGCCCCGGAAGGACGTCTGGGGGTGTCCGCTACGTGATCCGCTACTAGGCGACACTCGATCAGCGGCCCACTGGTCCCCAAACGGATTTGGTCCGTGTCGGAGAGGGGGGTGTCGGCAGTGATCTTGTGACCGTTGACCAGGGTACCGTTGCGGCTGTCCATGTCCCGGACCACCCAGCGATCGCCCTGCTTGACGATGGCTGCGTGACGGACGGATACCTCGATGTCTTCGTGGGCATCGAAGACCACGTCGGAGTCGGGGTGGCGGCCGAGGGTGATGTGGGTGTGGGAAAAAACGACGGTGGTGCCGGCCGGGGTGCCGGTGACGACGGTGAGCTGTGGCTTCACAGGCCCGGCTCGATGGATTACGCGGCCGCGAAGAGGGCCGCGGTGAGGATCGCCGCCGCCGACACCGCCGCGATCACCATCTGCTTCGCGTCGCTCCGGGCGGGTGGGTCCCCTTTGTACACGGGCACCGGCTCGGTCGTCGATTCGCTGTCCGACAGCGGATACACCTCGCGTCCCACCGTTTCGCCGTCGCCTGGCTTCCTGAGGCCGTCGCCGTCCATGCGGGCCACCACGGCGGTGATGTTGTCCGGTCCGCCCCGCTCATTGGCCAGGTCGATCAGGGCGCCGCAGGCGGCGACGAGATCGTGGTTATCCGTGACCGCCTTGGCGATCTCATCGGGCGTCACCTGGCCCGAGAGCCCGTCGGAGCACACCACCACGATGTCGCCCTTGCGGACTTCCTGATGGGTGAGGTCGACCCGCACCCGGGGGTCGGGACCCAGCGCCTGCAGGATGATGTTCTTGCGCTCACTCTGCTCCGCCTCTTCCTCGGTCAGCTCTCCGGCATCGACGAGACGCTGCATCAGCGACTGGTCCTTCGTGAGCTGGGTGGCCTGGCCCTGGCGCACCAGATACGCCCGGGAGTCGCCCACCTGTGTGAGGTAGATGTAGTCCTCGAGGATCCCGACCGCCGTCGTGGTCGTTCCCATGCCCCGACGATCGGGATTCTGCTTGGCGTGCTCGTGGATCTTCGTATTGGCGCCTTCGACGGCTTCCCGCAGGCGGAACGCGAACTGCTGGGGCGTGCTCTCCTTGTCCCCGACCCAGTGCTCCGTGAGGTGCTCGTACACACAGTCCGTGGCCATCTCGCTGGCCACCTCGCCGGCCGCCGCGCCTCCCATGCCGTCGGCGACCATGAGGAGGGTGCCCTTTGGCCCCAGCAAGTGGTCTCGCACCTCCGGGAGCAGCGAGGCGTTCTGCTGGGTGAGGTCCGCCACCAGAAAAGAGTCCTCGTTGTGCTCGCGCTGCTGGCCCACGTCCGTCCGTGCAAAGACGGAGACCTTGATGGTTGGTTGCTTTCCCCCGAAGAGGCTCACGAGCCTTGCCCTCCTTGCAAGCTTGTGACGTAACCTTGGTATGTCTCGTTGTCGGAGTCCAGGTCCAGAGCCCGCCGCGCCCACAGGAGCGCATTTTCACCGT
Source organism: Gemmatimonadota bacterium (assembly GCA_039588255.1). Lineage (GTDB taxonomy): Bacteria > Gemmatimonadota > Gemmatimonadetes > Gemmatimonadales > GWC2-71-9 > B3T1B10. The sequence goes on from JBDHAF010000021.1 coordinate 22,814, forward strand.
CTCCGAGCTGTCCGAATGCCTGGGCGGTGACGTACGCCGCCGTGGCTCGGTCGACGTCCCCGATGCCCACCGCATTGTAATAGAGGGTTGCGGTATCGCGGACCGCCTCCGTCTTCGACGCCGGGGCCTCGTCCAGGCTGATCAGCAGTTCGATCAGGTGATCATCTGCTCGGTCCAGGAACATCCACCCCGGGTTGGCTCGCGCCGGGGCAGTGATCACAGAGTCTTCGGTCGGGATCGAAGTAATCTCACGTCCGCTGTCCGCCGCCGGCAAGTTCGACTCTCGTTGGGCTGAGCGCGCTTGGTCGCTGGGCGGGGGATTGGCATCCTCTGGCCGCGAACCTTCGCCTGTGCCCGGATCCGTTTCTGTGTCCTGGGTCACAGGATCCTGGGCTATTTGACCCAGGGAATCTCCGGGTGCCGCCTCGGATTCCCCGCCCCTTGTGAGCACCACGGCGCCACCCCCCCCGATCACCAGCGCTCCCACCACGGCGGCGATGGCCGCCACCGGGGGCTTCTTCTTGCTCCTCTCGGCGGCGACGTCCTGTGCGGCCACCGCCGTGGGCGGCATGGGCGTATCCGGCGTGGGCGCCGCCTTGGCTTGCCCCGAGAACCTCGTGCTGGATATGGCCTCGGTGGCCCCGTCCAGATCCACATCCTGGTCGGTGATCTCCGAGGAGTCGAGGAGCTGGGTGGCACCGTCCAGGTCGATAGCCACATCCGCCATCCCGCTCACGGCGTTCACCAGGTCCGCGCCGAACTTGGCGGCGCTGCCGTACCGCTCCGACGGCATGCGTTGGAGTCCCTGATCCAACACCTGCTGGAGCGTTGAGGGGAAGTCCGCGCCGGGAGCCGCCTCATCCAGACGCAGCGGCTGGTCGGTGAGGCGCTTGATCATCACCTCCTGGGCCGTTTCGGCTTGGAAGGGCAATGTGCCCGTGAACATGCGGAAGGCCACCAGCGCCAGGGAGTAGATGTCGCTGCGGCCGTCCACAGTGTCGCCGGAGAGCTGCTCGGGACTCATGTACTCCGGCGTTCCGACGACGAGGCCGGTTTTCGTGACGTTCTGCTTCTCGTCTCCACCCGCCGCCTTGGCAATCCCGAAGTCCACGACCTTGGCAAAATCGGCGCCGTCCCGGGACTTGGCGATCATGATGTTGTCGGGCTTGAGGTCCCGGTGCACGATGCCGAACTCGTGGGCCGCCGCGAGGGCCTCTGCGGTCTGATGGGCGATGCGGGCCGCCCGCCGCGGTGGGAGCGCGCCTTCCCGGTTCACCAGATCGGTGAGGGACTCTCCTTCGATGAACTCCATGGCGAGATAGATAACGCCGTCCGGCGTCTCGCCGAAATCGTAGATGGCGCAGACGTTGGGGTGGTTGATGCGGGCGGCGTTGGCGGCCTCCCGGTTGAACCGGGCGATGGCGTCGGGGTCCTCCGCCATCGACTTGGAGATCACCTTGATGGCGCTCTTCCGACCCATCTTGACGTGCTCGGCCAGGTAGACCGCACCCATCCCGCCTTCTCCCAGCTTCTTGAGAATGCGGTACCGGTCGGCCACGATGTTGCCCACCATGTCGGCCGCCCCGCCCGTCGACTTGAGGGCCGACCCGTCGGCCGGACAGAAGCTCTGGTCGTCCGGGTACTCGGTCCCGCAGGTCGTGCAAACCTTCACGGGATGTCCACCCGCAGCATTTTGTCGCCGAGCAGGATACGGGAATCCTGCTTCAACTCGACTTCGCCCCGCACGTTCACGGCGACCCCGTTACGGCTTCCCGCGTCGACCAACACGAAGTCCGCATCGTCCGAATGGATTTGCGCGTGCAGCCCGCTCATCGACGGATCGTAGGAGAAGATCCAATCGCCTTCGTCGCGACCGATGGTCATGTTGCGGCCGGGAGACAGGTGCATGACATCGCGCACGCTGCCGTCGCCTCGCAGCTGGCTGAGTGTCGCGATGTCGGCGCTCGGCGTGAGGCTCCCGAGACGCCTGGTTGCATCCGCCTCTGGGGGATGGGGTCCGGGATAGCCGAGGCGCCGGTACTGGAGAATCTGTGACCCCACCAGCACCAGGTCGCCGTCACGCAGCTTGTGGGGTGCTTCGATGAAGTGCCAGGTGCCGTTGCGGCTCCCCAGGTCGCGGACGAACAGCCGGCCGTCCCGGAAGCTCAACTCGGCATGGCGGGGTGAGAGATACGGATCGTCCGGGAAATCGATATCGGCTCCGTCCCGCCCGATGGTGGTCTTGTCGCCTGCGAGGGGATGGGAGCTGACTTGCTGTCCCCCTTCGTCGAGTCGCAGGAGCTGAACGCCGGAATCCAGAACCGGCACGCTGAGCGCCGACGTACGGCGCTCGGCAACGACACCCGGTTCGAGTCCGTACCCGCACTGGGCGCAGAACTTGGCCACGGGGCCCACGGGGGCGGAGCACCTGGGGCAGGCGGCGGCGCTATCGAGTTGGTCCAGTCGCGAGCCACATCCGGGACAGTACGGCAGCCCCAGGGTGAGATCCGTGGTGCAGATGGGGCACTTGGACGTCGCGTCCGTCTCCCCCTTAGGGGCTGATCCGAAGAGAGCGCTCATGGTGACGTATCAGGAATAACCTAGCTCCTCTCGAAACATCGTATCGGATGGTTCCCATGTCCTCGCGGGAGCCCCATCCGGGATTGGCCAATCTATATAATGTGTAGAGAAAGCCGGGTCTGCCAACGGCAATTCGCGTAGCTCCTTGTGCTAGTGTAGCTTCCGCGACCATGCATGCGCCAATGAGGAGAGTGGTACTCACGGCGGCACTGGCGGGAGCCGGGTGCGTCCGCCCATCCCGCGTCCCTCAGCCCGTTCCCCCTCCGACACCGGCGGATGGCCCCCTCCGGGTCCGGGTCGTTTACCCGCCGTCCCAGGTGCGGAATGCGGTCATCCGCAACGGCGCCACGGTGGCCGCCGACTCCTCGTATACCATGCCCCCGGTCGACTCGGTGTTCGTGTTCGGATCCGTGGGCCGGGGGAACGCCCGCCTGTCGGTCAACGGCCGGGCGGTGGAGGTGTATCCCACCGGGGCGTGGTTGGCCTGGCTCCCTCGACCGGAAGGGCCCATCGCGCGCTTCGATCTGCTGGCCTGGACCGAGACGGACACGGTTCGCGGGACCTTCACGGCCCGGACGGTGGAGGCGTTCACGCCGCCCCCGACCGGGGTCTGGATAGATCCTGGCTCGTTCGCCCCGTCGGGTGATCTCTGGGTCCGGCGGGATGAGGGCTACCGGATGAGCGTCCGGGCAGCCGGGGGCGCCCTCGTCCGGGCGATTCTCCCGACCGGCGACACGCTGGCGTTTCGGGAGGGCGTGACCGGAACCGACCTGGGGATGCAGTACGTAGGCCGGTACGTGGCGTGGCGTGTGGGGGCGTTCGGGCCCGATCCGGGGCACGTGCTGTCTCCGGACTGGAGGCCTCCGGCGGGCGACTCTGCCTGGGTCACATTGGAGGCGATCCGGCGGGCCGACACCGTGCGGACCAGGTGGCCCCTCCGGGTGGGCGTCGTCGACGGCGCAACACCGCCCCTGGCCCTCGTCGCCGACGACACGGCGGGGACCGGTACGACCGACGAAGTCCTGGCCGGGCGACCGGTGCCCTTCGGCACCTACCACTGGTTCTTCCCCAACGGCACCGTGATTCCGGTCAGCGGACGGTCGAACGGCCAGGTCCGACTTCAGCTCTCCCGGCAGAGTGTTGCGTGGGTCGACGGCTCCGACGTCGTGCCGCTGCGCCCGGGTACCCCCCCGCCCCGGGGCGTGGCCGGGTCGATGCGACTGCTCGCCGATTCGAGCTCCGTGACCCTGTTCGTTCCGGTGTCGCACCGGGTGCCGTTTCGCGTGGACGAGGAGCACCAATCGATCATCCTGCGCCTCTATGGGACCGTCGCCGACATGGATTGGATTCGGTACCGCGACGCCGACCCTTTCGTCCGGCTCGTCTCGTTCCATCAAACCGCGGAGGACGAGGTCGAGATCCGAGTCGATCTGGACGAGCCGGTGTGGGGCTATCGGACCCTGTGGTCCGGCAGCGAGCTGGAGTTGGAGATTCGGCGGCCCCCCCGGATCGACCCAGAAAACCCCCTCGGTGGCCGTCGCATCGCCGTCGATGCGGGCCACCCGCCGGCGGGATCGCGGGGTCCCACCGGAATCACCGAGGCGGAGGTGACCCTGGCGGTGAGTCACAAGCTCCGCACCCTGTTGGAGGAACGGGGGGCCGTCGTGGTGATGACCCGGGACTCACGATCCGGCGTCGGCCTCATCGAGCGGACCCGGATTGCAGAGGACGCCGACGCGGAGCTCCTGGTGTCGATTCATGCCAACGCCCTTGGCGACGGCGCCAACCCGTTCGAGAACAGCGGCACCACCGTGTTCTACTACCATCCCCGGGCGGTGCCGTTGGCGCGGGAGATAGATCACGACCTCGTGCGACAGTTGGGCTTCCCCGATCTCGGCGTGGCTCGGGGGGACCTGCACCTCGCCCGGGCCACCTGGATGCCGGCCGTCTTGGTTGAAGGGCTCTTCATGATGATTCCTGAACACGAGGCGGTCTTGACCAGCGAGGAGGGGCAGTGGCGCTACGCCCGGGGAGTCTTCGAGGGGATCGAGGCCTTTCTCGCTGCAAGGACGACGCGCGAGCGCTGAAAACCGGCCGTGTCATGCGGCTTTCGCGGGGCCGGTGATGCGGATCACGTCGCGCCTGCAACCCATGAGGTTGCACGCGGCTACACCGCTCGACAGTATTCAGGATGTTCCCATGATGGCGAGCCCTGTGGAGTAGCGATGTTCTGTTCCCGTTGCGGCGTCGAGTGCACCGACGAAACAAATTTCTGTCCCTCCTGCGGCCTGGATCTGGCGGCAACGACGCCCATCGCCGCGATCCGAGATCGCGAGGTTGCGAAGCCCGAAAAGACCGAGTTGGACGTCATCCGGGACGCCCTCAAGGACGACTACACGATCGAGAAGGAGCTGGGTCGGGGCGGGATGGCGATCGTGTATCAGGCGGTCGAGAAATCCCTCGATCGCGAAGTCGCGCTGAAGGTCCTCCCGTTCTCCCTCTCCCACGACGAGGAGTTCGTCGAGCGGTTCCAACGGGAGGCCCGCACGGCTGCCAAACTCGAGCATCCCAACATCATCCCCATCTATCGCGTCGGGAAAACCGGGAACGTTATCTACTTCGCGATGAAGTTCCTGCGGGGGCAGTCCCTCGCCGATGTGCTCTCCGAGCGGGGAGCGATGCCCCCCGACGAGATCCGCCCGCTCCTCAAGCAATGCGCCGGAGCGTTGGGGTATGCCAACCACCACGGCATCGTCCATCGCGACATCAAGCCCGACAACATCATGTACAGCGACCGAGGCGTTGCGGTCGTGACCGACTTCGGCATCGCCAAGGCGGCCACGGGCACGCGCCTCACCGGCACGGGCATGGCCATCGGCACGCCCTACTACATGAGTCCCGAGCAGGCCCGGGCCCAGAAGGTGGACGGCCGGAGCGACCTCTACTCGTTGGGCGTCGTGGCGTTCCAGTGCATGTCGGGATCCGTACCCTTCGACGGTGAGGACTCCTTCTCCATCGGCTACAAGCACATCATGGAGGAGGTGCCGCCGCTCGCCCTCAAGACGCCGGACGAGCGTGCGCTCTATGACGTGATCTGCCGCATGATGGCGAAGGACCCGAACGACCGGTACCAAACCGCCGAAGAGCTGGTTGCCGCCCTCGAGGGTCGGGAGGTGTCGACGACCACGGCAGCCCCCGCCCCGCCGGGCATCACCGACGCCGCGACGGTCATGGCGCCCGCGCCGCCCACCGGCGGCGTGCCGACGGCGGGACCTGCCGCCCCCAGCACGCCCACGACGCCCATGCCCCAGTCGTTGGTCCCGGGGCAGCCGAAGAAGAAGCGATCCGGTATGCTGGTGGGAGCGGCGGCGTTGATCGTGGTGGGTGGACTTGGTGGGGGGCTCTACTACACGGCGGTGATGGGGAACAGCCTGCCTGTCATCGGCAACCCGTTTGTCACCACCGCGGTGCCGGCGGAGACCGGGTCGGGTGGCACGGAGCTGGCAGCCGCCGCCATGGACTCGACGTCAGACAGCACCCAGGCGGCGGCGAGCGACACGCTGCAGCAACTGGCCGCGAATCCTGATTCCATCGCCGCCGCGGATAGTGCAGCCCAGGACACGGTGACGGCTCAGCCCGAGCCGGAGCCCGAGCCTCCTCCGCCGGGCGCGCTGGTCCTAGCTGGCGTGCCTGAGGGTGCCACCGTGACGGTAGACGGGAGCGTCCGCTCAGGTACCAGAATCACGCTGACCCAGGGCAACCGCCGGCTGGTCGTGCGGGCAGATGGCTACGAGGACTTCGCCCAGAGCGTCCGGATTCGGTCGGGGCAGGCAACCAACGTGTCGGTGGAGATGACCATTATCAGCCAGTGCGAGCTGCTCAGCGACAGCTACAATGCGGATGGGAGCTGCTTCGACCAGCAGCCCCGGCCACTGGCGGCGACCTTTGTGCCCCTCACGTCGGAGATCGAAGGAAATCCCTCGACGGCGATGCTCGGCATCAGGGTCAACCCCGACGGATCGGCGGCGCAGGTCCAGATCATCACACCGTCCGACATCCCGGCGTTCAACATCTTGGCCCTGGAATTTGCCCGAGCACTCCAGTACAACCCGGCCCAGAAGGACGGCCAGCCCGTCGTTGGCTGGACGCGGCAGATTTTCTACCCACAGCCTCGATAATAATTCGTTGATCGTCGGACCTGGTCCGTGATCGGGGCTGGGGCCGTGCTCCCCGAGGAGATGGAGGTCCCGCCGGGCTCACTGGTGGTGGGGGTTCTGGCCCGGGGGTCCGGGCCGACGACGACCGCCTCGGAGTGCGCGTGAATCGCAGCCGGGCTCACTATGTTCAACAGGCACAGGAGCATCGCAAGGGATCGTTTCCGTTATCTTTGTGATGTGGATTCTCAGGATACCTCAAGGCTAGTGCCGTTTGAGCCGCTCTTGCGTGGCCGCCTGGCAACGCTACCTTGTCATCCCGCGCCCTCGATGTACCAGCGGCGAACTTGCGCTCATAATTACAGCATTTCCATCTCTTTCATGGGCTGAGGCTCCGAGGACCTTCTGCTATGGCCAAATCCTCCCGACGCGCCACCCCCGAACTCAGTGACAATGCGGTCACGGTCCTGGAGCGCCGCTATCTCGTCAAGGACGATGACGGGCAGCCGACGGAACGGCCGGAGGAACTGTTCTGGCGCGTGGCTTCCACGATTGCCGAGCCCGATGGGAAGTACGGGGCCAGCGAGGGAGCGATTGCGGAGGTGGCCGAGGCGTTCTACGAGCTCATGATCAAGCGGGTGTGGATGCCCAACAGTCCCACGCTCATGAACGCCGGGCGTCCCCTGGGGCAGCTCTCCGCGTGCTTCGTGCTGCCGGTGGAAGATGCCCTGTCCGACGGGGAGTCGGGCATCTACGACACGTTGCGGCACATGGCCCTGGTGCATCAGTCAGGTGGCGGGACGGGTTTCGGCTTCTCCCGGCTCCGCCCTGCGAATTCCGTGGTGCGCTCGACGATGGGCGTGGCGTCGGGCCCGGTGTCCTTCATGTCGCTGTACGACGCGTCCACCGAGGTCGTGAAGCAGGGTGGGACCCGGCGGGGCGCCAACATGGGCATCTTGCGGGTCGACCATCCCGATATTGTGGAGTTCATCACCTGCAAGGACGACACCACCAAGATCACCAACTTCAACATTTCTGTGGCGGTCACCGATGCGTTCATGGAGGCGGTGGAGCGGGACGAGGAGTACGACCTCGTCGATCCCCACACCAACGAAGTGGTTGAGAGCCTGAACGCCCGGGACGTGTTCTCTAAGATCATCCATGGCGCGTGGAAGACCGGCGAGCCCGGCGTGTTCTTCGTCGACAAGGCCAACCGCTATAACCCGGTGCCGCACCTCGGGAGCTACGAAGCGACCAACCCGTGCGGCGAGCAGCCGTTGTTGCCGTACGATGTCTGTAACCTCGGATCGATCAACGTGGGTCTGTTCGTGAAGGACCGTGAGGTGGATTGGGACGGGTTGCGGAAGGCGGTGCGCCTCTGCACCCACTTCCTCGAGAACGTGATCGATGCGAACAAGTATCCGTTGCGCCAGATCACCGAGCTGGCGAACCACATTCGCCGCATCGGCTTGGGCATCATGGGGTGGGCCGACCTGTTGGTGCAGCTAGGCGTTCCCTATAGCTCCGACGAAGCCGTCGAGCTGGCCCGCAAGGTCATGCAGTTCGTAGACGAGGAGACGAAGATCGAGAGCGAACGCCTGGCCGTGCTCCGGGGCGTGTTCCCCGAATGGGAGAGGAGCATCTGGGGTCCGGACGAGACGTGCGCGAGGGATGCCGACGGCAACCGCGTTAGGCCGATGCGCCGCATGCGAAACTGCAACCTCACCACGGTCGCACCCACGGGCACTATTTCCATCATCGCCGGCTGTTCGTCCGGGATCGAGCCGCTGTTTGCGGTGGCGTTCATGCGCAATCAAGCCGGAGTGCTGATGCCCGACGTCAACGACCGGTTCGTGGAGATCGCCAAGCGGGAGGGATGGTATTCCGACGACCTCATGCAGCGGATTGCCAAGTCCGGGCACATCCACTTCGACGAGGTGCCGGAGGAGTGGCAACGCGTGTTCGTGACGGCCCACGACGTGACCCCGGAATGGCACATCCGCATGCAGGCGGCGTTCCAGGAGCACACCGACAGCGCCATCAGCAAGACGTGCAACTTCCCGAACACAGCTACCGAGGACGACGTGCGTCAGATCTACGAGCTGGCCTACTCGCTCAACTGCAAAGGCGTGACGGTGTACCGCGACGGCAGCCGGGAGATGCAGGTGCTCTCCACGGGATCGACTGCCAAACAGGTGACCGAAGGCAAGAATGGTGGCGAATCGACTCGTGACGATTCGGTGGAGTTGAAGTCCAGGATCGCCGAGTTGGAGGCGGAGCTGAGTCGCACCAAGCAAGTGCTCCACGAAGTCGAGAGCGAGAACCTGCAGCGGCGCGCCATGCGGTCTCGGCCCGAATTGCTCCGCGGCAGCACGCGGCGGGTTGAGACGCCCATGGGCAACATGTACGTCACGATCACCGAAGACGAGAAGGGTCAGCCGTTCGAGGTGTTCATGAGCCTCGGCAAGGCCGGGGGCGCGTTGATGGCCGACGTTGAGGCGATCGGGCGGCTGGTGTCGCTGGCGCTCCGGTCGGGTATTCCGCTCACGACCATCTACCGCCAGCTGCGCGGCATCTCATCGGACCGCATCATCGGGTTGGGTCCCAACAAGGTCATGTCGGTTCCCGACGCGGTTGGGATTGCGCTCGAGAAGTGGATGCAGGACAAGCAGGGTGTCCAGCAAGATCTCCTGGAGCAGCCGGGCGACCCCATCGCCACCGTGACGTCGAGCGCCGAGGTGCGCAATTCGGGTGAGGAGGTCATCAGCTACCGCCACGTCGAGCACGAGTTGTTCTCGGGATCGTGTCCCGACTGCGGCTCGCAGCTCGAGTTCGCCGAAGGCTGCAAGAAGTGTCACACGTGCGGGTTCAGCGAGTGCGGTTGAGGACCTAAAGCGAAACAGGTGAGGAAACCAGGGGGGAGGACCCCGGGTGAAAGCCCGGGGTCTTTCTGTCTGGCTAACTCACATTCAAAACCGGCCACCTGACTGGCTATATTGAGACCCCATGGCTGAGATCGCACGCAGAGAAACCGTCACCACCTGGGTGGGCCAGGTTCCGGTCGGGTCGTGTCACCCGGTGGTCGTCCAGTCGATGACCAATACCGACACGGCGGACGTGGAGAAGACCATCGACCAGATTGCCGCGCTCGCCGAGGCGGGCTCGGAGCTCGTGCGCGTTACGGTCAACAACGAAGCCGCCGCCCAAGCCGTTCCGCACATCGTCGACCGACTGGCCGCGCGCGACGTCGACGTGCCCATCATCGGGGACTTCCACTACAACGGACATCTCCTGCTTCCCAAGTATCCGGAGTGTGCCGAGGCACTGGCGAAGTACCGGATCAATCCGGGCAACGTGGGGAGCAAGCGGCGCGACGAGAATTTTCGCACGATCATCGAAGTGGCGATTGCCAACGACAAAGCCGTGCGGATCGGTGTGAACTGGGGTTCACTTGATCGCAATCTGCTGACGCAGATGATGGACGAAAACGCGGAGCGCGAGCCGCCCCTGGATGCACGTACGATCATGATGAACGCGATGATCGAGAGTGCCATGCGGTCGGCCCGGTTGGCCGAGGAGATCGGCCTGCCGCACGAGCGGATCATTCTGTCGGCCAAGCTGTCGCACGTGCAGGATTTGGTGGACTGCTACCGCCGGCTAGCGCCGGAGTCGGATTATCCGTTGCACCTCGGTTTGACGGAAGCCGGCATGGATACGAAAGGGGTGGTGGCGAGCTCCACGGCGCTCGCGATCCTGCTGCAAGAAGGGATCGGCGACACGATCCGCGTGTCTCTCACACCCAAGCCGGGTGGGGACCGGTGCGAGGAAGTGCGCGTCGCCCAGCAGATTCTCCAGTCTCTCGGCCTAAGGACCTTTCTGCCCGAGGTGACGGCGTGTCCGGGGTGCGGCCGCACGACGAGCACCTTCTTCCAGGAAATGGCCCAGGAGATTCAAGGGTACATCCGGAGCCAGATGCCGGTGTGGAAGGAGCGGCATCCCGGTGTCGAGGCGCTGCGCGTGGCGGTCATGGGCTGCGTGGTCAACGGCCCGGGAGAATCCAAGCACGCGGACATCGGCATATCCTTGCCGGGCACGTTCGAGGAGCCCAAAGCGCCGGTGTACGTGGACGGTGAGCTCAGTGTGACCCTCAGAGGTGACGCGATCGTCGCAGAGTTTATCGACATTCTGAACGAGTACGTGGGCCGTCGCTATCCCGACACGGCCGCAGCAACGAGATAGCCACGCCGCCCTACCGGGGCTGGTTGTGGAATGCCTGGGGAAAAACCGCCGCTTTGCACACGGTATCAACGTTCGCGATCCGGTCGATGCGGCAGCGCCTCCGACGGAATCCTCCTCTTTTCCACCCCTGTGGAAATCGGCCGTGCAGCGTGACCGTGCGTGGCGCACGGTTGTGCACGCGACCCCTGGCCACGGATGAGGCTGTCCACACCCTGTGGACAATACGGTGCTGGAGTGTTGTCGAAATGCGGATAACCGATGGATAACACACCTGCGGATGCGGCGGGCCTGTTGCGCGATGCCCGGAAGGTAGTGGCCCTCACCGGTGCCGGAATGTCTGCGGAGTCGGGAGTCCCCACGTTTCGGGAGGCTCAGACCGGCCTCTGGGCCAAGTACGATCCCCAGGAGCTGGCGAC
>JBDHAF010000022.1:0-10926 GCA_039588255.1 Gemmatimonadota bacterium
GTGATGAACTGGTTGCAGCCCCAGTAAAACAGATTGGCGATCCACAGGCCGCCGAAGAACACGGCAAACCAGGGCAACTCGGGATGGTTCAGCGGGAGTATCATGTGGAACTTGTCGCCGGCCTCGCTCATGAGGCCGTCCCATCCCCCAATGGCCCGCAAGCCCAGCACGGTGGCGAGCACGCCACCCAGGACGAGCATGACCCCTTGAATCAGGTCCGACCACACGACGGCTTTCAGCCCGCCGTAGGCCGTATAGCCGCCGGCGAACACCGCGAGGATCGTGATACCCCATCCCAGGGGCATGTCGAAGATGGTCCGGAGCGCCAGGCCTCCCGAATACAACACGGTTGCCATGGCAACGAACACGTAGGCCAGGAGCATGTAGGCTGCAAGCCACGTCCGCGATCGATCGTCGAAGCGACGTTCGAGGTACTCGGGCATCGTGGTGATGCCGTTGGCCAGCAATTTCGGCAGGAACCACCGAGCGACGATGACCAACGTGACGGCTCCCATCCATTCGAACGAGGCGATGGCGAGTCCGAAGTCGACCCCCGACCCGGCCATGCCCACGAAGTGCTCGGTGGAGATGTTGCTGGCGATGAGGCTGATGCCGATCAGCCACCAGGGAAGGTTGCGGCCGGCGAGAAAATAATCGGCGGCCTTCCGCTCCCGACGGGAGACCAACACCGCCACACCGCCCACGAGCACGAAGTACACGAGGAACGCAATCGTGTCAAAGGTCGTGAAACTCACGGGAGCTCCCTGATTGTGACCTCGAGCAACACCGGTCGATGATCCGACACGAGCGGCTCATCGATCACACGGGATTGTCGAACTTCGAACCGGTCGGCCGGCCGGAACATGATGAAGTCAATCTCTCTGCGCGGTGACCGCGACGGGAAGGTGAGGTGATCTTCTCCCTTTGGGGGAATTTCCCAGGAGCGCCCAAGGAGACGGATGACGTCCGAGTCGGGCATCGAGTTGAAATCTCCGGCCAAGATTACCGGCAGGGTCTCGTGCTCGAAGATCTCGACGAGCCGCCGGGCTTGGGCCAGACGTTCGTCGGAGGTCCCATATAGATGAATGCCCACGAAGACGATTTCCGGACCCCCGTCGGCGAGTTGCACACGGGCCGCCAAGGCGGAGCGTGGCTCCTCTCCGTCCGGCAACCGGTGGTTGACGGCCTCCTCGATTGGGAACCTAGATAACAGGGCCATGCCGTACTGCCCGCCCCGGTAATCCATGAACGCCCCGAACGTCGCGAACATCCCGGTCAACTCTCCGAGCCGGCGGGCCTGGTCGATCTCACCGGTCCGCGTCGTCTCGTGGTCGATCTCCTGCAAAGCGACGAGGTCCGGTTCCAGGCGGCGGATTAGGCGGGCTGCCCGCTCGAGATCGACTCGATCGTCCATTCCCGCGCCGTGACGGATGTTGTAGGCCAGCAACCGAAGCGTCGTGTCTTGAATCGGGGAGCTGGGTGGTTGTATGGCGGAAGTAGTTCCCAGCAGCAGAACGGTGCTGAGGATGGCGAGGCTCTTGAGACGGCTGACGGCGTGGAGTGTCATGAAGATCCTTGGGGGTCCGGACGCTCACGATATATGGTTCTTCGCCCGCCGTCCAATAATCAGAGCGCTAGGTGTATCGCGATCGCGCCGATCGGTGATTCTTCCTTTAGTGACCACTCGGTGTGACGCGTGTCACGTTGTGGGAATCGGCAGCGTGCCATCGTACCGTTGAAGAGTCGCCCGCCGAAGGTGGTGATTCGCAACAGTATCCGTAATTCGCAAAGCCAGTGGACCGCCGGTCACCCTGGGCGACCGCGCAGGGGGATGGCACCGTACTTGCACCGGACTGTCCCTGGAAGAGGCATCGACAAACAGAGCCGTATGGGAGCCGGAAGGTTCGTAATGAGCGACAAGCAAGCTGCTGATAAAGATGATAGGGGCGATTCCCGCTGGGATGAGGGCATCCGTGCGCTGATCAATGGAAACGTCCACCATGAAGCGGACGGCACGCGTCTCCACGAGAGCGAATCTGAGCAGGCTGAATCCAAGGCGGAAGCCAAGCCCGGTTCGGCAAAACGTCCCAGTGGAAAGAAGCGGGCAAAACAGAGCCGCCATCCATCTGTTGGGGGGGCACAACAGAAGAAGCGCCGTCGCGCCAGCTGAGCGCCGAAGGCGCAGCGGTCATACGATCCCGGGTCTCACCCCACACCCCAAACCCGGAGGGCCGCCTCGAAATGTGCCAATAGCGCACCGCTCCAGACGAGGGTCTGGAGAGCAAGATGGACAACGCGCGGGGCGACGCTCGTTGCCAGCGTGAGTCCAGCCACGGTGATGACAGCCACTCCAAAGTCCGCGGCGAATACCTCCCTGATCCATCCTCGCATCCTGGTATCCTCTAATTGAGGTCGGTATCAGGATGGCCTTGAACCGTCAACCAGACGTCAAGTCTCGGGGTGTCGGAACCACATCCGCCGCCGCGACTCCTTACTCTGTGATCGATCGCGAGCCGACGCGAGTCGAGAGCTGAGGTATTGCCGTCGCGATAAGCAAGAGATACACGGGAGCGTACTCGAGGATCAGGGCCCAGGCGGGAAGATGCCATATGCCCACCGACCACCACTCCGGCAGGACCGCGTAGGCTGCGATCACTGTGCCTGTCCACACCAACAGCCATGTGTCACGGCGCCACGCGAGAAAGGGAATGAGCCAGGTGACGTACCACGGGTGGACGATGGGTGAAACCAAAAGTACCGCGGCGATCCAAACGAATGCTGCCTGTAGCGGCGGGGTCTTGCGCCACCACAGCCACCCGAGCAGGACCACCAGGCCCCCACCGATGACCCAGCGGGCTCCCTCACGCGTTATCCCGGCGGTGAGCACGCCCGCCACGGGGCCGTTGAACTCGAATGTCCGTGCAAACACACCGAGGCTGCCCAACGGCAGTGGATCGAGGAACGGCAGATAGAAGAGGGCTCCCGCAACGAGAGCAGCTACGAGGAAACCGAGGCGACGCCCGGAGGGTAGATTACGGATGAAAAACGGTGCCAGCGGGAGTGCCACGTACTTAGACGCCACCGAGGCTGCAAAGGCCACACCGCTCACGGTGCCGCGTCCGTCCGCGAACGCGAGGGCCAGCATCAAGGTGCAGATGGCGATGGCATCCACGTGCCCGTTCCCGGCGAACTCTACGATGGGAAGGGGATGGAGGAGATAAGCTGCCGCCAGGGCCAGAGGGAGCTTGCGGCGCCGGAGCAAGGGAATGAGCGCGGCCCCGGTCCCCAGATCGAATAGCAGGAGGACGAGTTTCCACGAGAGCACGGTAGCCCCCAAGGAGGCCCCGAGCCGGAACATGAGTTGCGTGAACGGCGGATAGACGGTGGGAAGGTCGGGATTGTTGATCAGCCCCAACTCCGATCCGGCGTACGCGGCGGCTTCCGGTGCCGAAGGTGGATAGAGGAACGGACTGAGCCCGGCGAGCTGCGCTCTTCCGTCGTGGATATACCTCCAGATGTCATCGGACAGGGATACCCCGGTGAGGATCCAGGGGATACGGAGCAGCAGCGCCGCAACGAGCCACACCCAAAGCGAAGTGGTACCCCGTCGAGCGAGGGTGAGCAGGACCACGTACGCGGCGAACGCGGGGGCATAGCTGGCGAAGAGGACCGAGGTCGACGGTCGGCCGAATGTGGACAGATAGGTCAGCGCGCCGAACTCGATGACGACGAACACTGCGACGAGGTACTTATCGGTCGGGGAGCCGGATGACTGATGTGACATCACGCGTCCACGTCGTGATACCAGCCAGGAACGAAGAGCAGGCCCTGCCCGGCGTTCTCGACGGTTTGGGCGGCGCGACAACGGTCATCGTCGTCGACAACGGCTCGGTGGACCGGACGGCGGAAGTCGCCCGAGCCCGCGGAGCTCGGGTTGTTCACGAGCCCCGGTTCGGGTATGGAGCCGCCTGCCTTGCAGGGCTCGCGACGTTGCAGAACGAGCCCGACGATGATGTCGTTGCTTTCTTTGACGCCGACGGAAGTGATGATCCTCTCCTCCTCGAGCCACTGGTGGACCCAATCCTTCGCGGCGAGGCCGACTTCGTCCTCGCCAGTCGGACTTTGGTGCTCGGGGAAGCAGGGGCGCTCACCCCTGCCCAGCGTTTGGGAAACCGTCTCGCCTGCTCGCTGGTTGCTCGATTGTGGGGTGTGAAGTATACCGACCTCGCCCCATGCCGGGCACTCAGCCTGGGCGCGCTGAACACCCTGCGGATGGAAGACCGGGGCTTCGGGTGGACGGTGGAAATGCAGATCCGTGCCGCCCACCGGGGTTTGCGGATTACCGAGATCGCCAGCCGGTATCGACGGCGGCGGGCGGGGGAGTCAAAAATCAGTGGAACCGTTTGGGGAAGCATCCGAGCCGGCACCACCATTCTGCGCGTCATCGCTCGCGAGCTGTTTTTCGGGAGAGCCGATTCTTGACCAGAAGCCACGCGGGGATCTCGACTGCACGGGAGACAGCTGCTCGGTTATTGCAGTAGGTACCGTTTAGGGAACTTCGCCACCACGGTGTAGATCGGGTCGACGATGTTGGCCACCGTGCTCTCGGCGAGCTGGCTCAGGAGTTGATAGGCATCCCACTTGCCGAAGCCGTAATCGTCCACTAGCCACTCGACCAACTCCACGTGGGCCAGGCGGAACGCGTCGATCAACGGACGGGCGCTCCCCGCCACCATGATGTACTCGTCGTCCTCGAGGCGCGGCCAGTCGATGGTCTTTCCCTTGATGACGTCGATCTTCAACACCACGTCCATCGACGTCTCCAGGCCGGTGCCGGCGACCTCCCCCATGCCCTGGCGGGCGTGTCCGTCACCGAAGTAGAAGTACGCGCCGTCGTGGAACACGGGCAGGTAGACCGTGGTGCCCTCCCGGACCTCGGCGGCGTCCAGATTCCCACCGAAATCACCCGGCCAGAGGCCGCCAAAGGCCTCTTCGCCTCTCGGCGCCACCGCCACGCGCCCCAGCATCGGCTGGAGATCGATCTCGATGCGTCCCATCCGGCTGTCCGGCAGCTCGGTACTGCCGGTCATGCGCTCATGATCGAGGCGCCACAGGTAGCGCCGCGGTGGGATGGGGTCGTTCAACAGTCGGACGCGGCTGTCGGTGGCGAGGCCGCCGAAGTCGGAGTAGATCTGCGACGCGGCGAACTCGTGATTGGGACGTACCCGGATGACCTCGACGACGAGCATGTCGTTGGTCGTCGCTCCCTCGACGTAGAAGGGGCCGACCTCCCCCGGGAAGGCGCCGCCGGCCTCCGTGTAGTACGGGCCGAACATGGTGTTGGAAACGAGGACCGTCCCAGGCGTGATGTGAGCCACCGGGTCTCGCACTGCGAAGGTCGGATGGCCTACCGAGGGCGTGAATCGCAGCGTGTCCTGAGCCGACAGCGCCGGACCCGAGAATATGAGCGCGACCGCCGCAAGGGCTCCTGAGTATTTCAAGTTGTGCATCGCAGACTTTCCGTCCTTCCGTCTGTTTCATCGGTGTTGACCGAAACGCGAACTCAGAACATCCCGGATACCTGGGGCAGGCGCAAGGCAAATAGTGCCCGCTTGACAAGTATATATTCGGATGTATAACATATGTCCATGTCCAAGGGAAAATTTCTCGCCGAGTTCGAGCTCTACATCATGCTGGCCCTGGCCCGCCTCGGTGATGACGCCTACGGGGTGTCCATTCGCCAGGAGATCGAGGCCAAGACGGGACGTCCCGTGTCCATCGGCGCCGTGTACGCCACACTCGCGCGGCTGGGTGACAAGGGCCTGGTCGAGTTCCACACGTCCGATCCGCTGCCGGTGCAGGGCGGCCGATCCCGCAAATACTTCCATCTGACCCCCGACGGTCGGGGGGCCCTCAGACATTCGACGGAGATGCTCTCCCGGATGATGGAGGGCGCCCCGATGCGATCATGACGCCTCCGCGCATCCCCAAGGGGCTCGTGTGGGCCGTCGCGGATCCTGCCGAGCGGCGATACCTGCTCTCCGATCTCCAGGAGGAGTACGACGCGCTGTCTGCGACCCGAGGTCGCGCCGCCGCGTATCGCTGGTACTGGTCCCAGGCGGTGCGCTCCATCGTCCCGAGCCTGACTCGGCGGCTCAGGCGGCGCCCGCGGGTCACGGGGCGCGCGTGGCGGGGAGGAGATATTCCGGGGAGCGTCATCCAGGATGCCCGATACGCCCTCCGGGGGTTCCGCCGGACGCCGGGGTTCACCGCGGTGGCCCTGGTTACCCTGATGCTCGGCATCGGCGCCAGCACGGCCATCTTCACGGTGGTGAACGCCGTGTTGCTTCGGCCCCTTCCGTTCAACGACCCGGAGCAGCTGGTGACGGTTTCGGAGAGGAAGTTGCAGGGGGATACGCCCGCGCCACACGTCTCTCCTCCCAACTTCGCGGATTGGAGGGAGCAGAACGAGCCCTTCTCCCACATGTCCGTGGTGTCGCCGACCAGCTTTGTCCTGACCGGAGGGGAGCGGGTGGAGCGCGTGTCGGGGATGTCCGTGTCGCCGGAGTTCTTTCCGTTGATCGGCGTTCAGGTCGCCCATGGGAGGCCCTTCAGATCGGAAGAAGGGGACTCCGACGAGGAGCGCGTGGTCATTCTCAGCCATGGATTCTGGCTGCGATGGTTCGGGGGAGACTTGTCGGCTCTCGAGAGAACCATCGCGTTGGACGACCATGAGCACCGGGTCGTGGGTGTGCTCCCACCCGGGTTCAAGTTCCAGGACGGGGCCGATCTGTGGACCCCCTTTGTGATTCCGCCCGAAAACCGCCGGGATGCCATGCGGGGCGCCCGCTACTTGGATGTGCTGGCCCGCATCAAACCCGGTGTCACCTTCGAGCGGGCTCAGCAACAGATGGACGCGTTGGCCCGGCGACTGGAGGATAGGCCCAACAATGCGGGGTGGGGGATCGCCTTGCTGCCATTGCACGAAGAGATGGTCGAGGAATACCGCCGCGCGCTGCTGTTGATCTTCGGTGCCGTCGGTTTCGTGATGCTCATCGTATGCGCCAACGTCGCCAACCTGGTGCTTGCGCGGTCGACCCGCCGACTGAAAGAGCGCGCCTTGCGAGCCGCATTGGGCGCCTCGGTCTTTCGTCTCTTTCGCCAGTTGCTGACGGAAAACGTGCTGCTCGCCGTGGTGGGCGGCGGGCTCGGCATGGTGGTGGCGCATTGGACCATTGCGCCATTGGTGCGGTTGGCGCCCGCCGCCATTCCCCGGCTGGACGAAGTTCGCCTCGACGGCGCCGTGTTCGGATTCGCCATGGTCGTGTCACTGTTGACGGGGTTGTTGTTCAGTCTCGTCCCGACGCTCCTGGCGTCGCGCTCCGAGCCTGGCTCGTTCCTTCGCGTGGCCGGCGCCAGCACGGGCCGGCGGCGCCAGCGTCTGCGAGCCGCGTTGATCGTGAGTGAGGTTGCGCTGTCGATGATTCTGTTGATCGGGGCCGGGCTCATGACCCGCAGTTTTGTCCGCTTGCGGGCGGTCGATCCGGGATTTGCCTTCGAGAGCATCATGACGGCATCCCTCGCTCTGCCCTCGTCGCGATACGAGTCGCCGGAACGCCAGTCAGCCTTCTACGCCAGGTTGTTGGACGATCTCGGTTCGCTCGCCGGCGTGGAGTCGGTGGGTGCCACGACGAACCTGCCGATGAGTGGGTCGAGAATGACGTTCGGCTACCGCATCGACAGCCGCAGTGGGGAAGCAGCAGAGGAGCAGCTCTTCGCCGAGTACCATGCAACCAGTACGGCCTACTTTCGCACGATGGGCATCGGATTCTTGAGCGGACGAACGTTCAATGCGGTGGAGAACGCGGGCCGGACGAAGGCCGTGATCATCAATCAAACGCTGGCACAACGCCGGTTTCCGGGATCGGATCCCATCGGAGAGCGGCTCACCGTGGTGTCGCAGGGCGGCCCGACATCGCGCCAGATCGTGGGGGTCATTGCCGACGTCAAGCACGCGGGGCCGAGATCGACCGCCCGCGAAGAGGTTTACGTGCCCCTCGGCGATGATCCCTGGCGCTTCACGACGGTCGTGATGGACGTCCGTGATGGGGAGAGCAACTTACGCGACGCCATTCAGGCGCGTCTCAGCGCGATCGATCCGGCCCTGCCGCTGAGCTCCGCGCAGCCCATGGCCCGGCTTATCGCGGGTTGGATGGCTCCCCTTCGCTTCCAAATGCTGCTGGTCGGCCTGTTCGCCGTCGTGGCGCTCGCGCTGGCCGGCGTGGGGATCTACGGTGTGATCGCGTACATCGTCGGCACCCGCACGAACGAGATCGGGGTGCGAATGGCGCTGGGAGCCGACGGCGACCGGGTCTTCCGGCTCTTCCTCGGTCAAGGGATGATGCTGGCGGGACTCGGGGCAATGCTGGGATTGGTGGGGGCGTTCGCCCTGACGCGCTTCGTGCGCAGCCTGTTGTTCGATGTGGCCCCGTACGACCCGCTGACGTTCGGCGGCATCACCGCGACAGTGTTGCTGGTGGCTTCCGTGGCCAGCTACCTGCCGGCCCGCCGCGCGACCAGGGTCGACGCCGTGTCGGCTCTCAAGACCGAGTGACAAGGTCCTCAGAGCGGCACGTTGTCGATGAGCCGAACGCCGTCGATGACGACGGCAGCGAGGCGTCTTCCCGCCCACTCCTCGACGTAGTCGATCTCGATGCCTCGTGACTCGAGCTGGGACCGGACACCGTCCGAGGACTCTCCCTCTCCCAGGATCGCGGCAAATGCCGCGGCGAGCGTGTGCCCTTCCGGCGTGAGGAGGGCATTCCGCGAACTCAACGCCAACCCGTCGCTGTCTCGAACGATGGGGCAGGGTCGTATCTCGATGTCCATGAAAAACGCGGCCGCCATGTCCGCGATCAATAGGTACTGCTGGTAGTCCTTCTCTCCGAAGTAGGCCCGGTCCGGACGAATGATGTTGAAGAGGCGCATGACGACGGTGAGCACGCCGTCAAAGTGCCCGGGCCGATGGGCTCCGCAGAGCCGCGTGCTCACCTCTTCCTCGGACAGCCGGTAGCGATAGTCGTCCGGGTAAACCGTCTCCTTATCGGGCACGAAGACATAGTCGACTCCGGATTCCCGAAGCATGTTCACGTCGGCGTCCAACGTGCGGGGGTACGTCCGAAGATCGGTGGGGTCGTTGAATTGGGTCGGATTGACGAACACGCTGACCACCGTCCGGGCGTTCTCCACGAGGCTCCGCTCGACCAGCGACATATGTCCGGCGTGGAGCGCTCCCATGGTGGGAACGAAGCCCAGCATTTCTCCGGAGGAAGAGAGTTTGGTGCGGATGGCTCTCCAATCCGCGACGGCGCCGACGGTCAGGGTCACGAATAGCTCTCGCTGTCGGTGGGAAACGCACCGTCCTTGATCTCTCGGTCGAACGCATCCACGGCCCGTCGCACCAGCTCGAACCCGTCCTCAAAGCTCTTGACGAACTTCGGCTTGAAGTCGCGGTTGAAACCGACCAGGTCGTGGAGCACCAGCACCTGCCCGTCGCAATGCGGGCCGGCTCCTATACCGATCGTGGGGATCGCAACAGCCTCGGTGATATGTTTTGCAGTGTCCATGGGAATGCACTCGAGAACCATCCCGAAGCAGCCGGCGGCGTCGAGTCGTCTCGCCTGGTCGAGGAGCTTTGCGGCTGCCGCTTCGCTGACGCCCTGGACCTTGAACCCGCCGAGTTGGTTGACGGCCTGCGGCGTCAGACCGAGATGCCCCATCACCGGCACGCCGGACTTCGCGATGTGCTCGATGATATCCTCGTGGCCCTCGATCCCTTCGACCTTGATCGCCTCGGCGCCGGCGTGCATCATCGACTCGACGGAGTCCATGGCCCGTGACAGGCCTTTGCGGAACGAGAGAAACGGCATGTCGCCGATGATGAACTTGTCCGGTGCGCCACGGGCGACGGCGCTCGTGTGAAGCGCCATGAGATCCACCGTGGCGGGCAATGTTGACGCATGGCCGTGCATGACCATGGCCGCGCTGTCGCCCACCAGAATGGCGTCGATGGCGGTCTCGCGAAGGATGCGCGCCGACCAGTAGTCATAGCAGGTGGTGACGGAGATTTTCTGGCCGTCGGCCTTGCGGTGGCGGAACTCCAGCGCGTTCATGAGGATCCTTCCAGCAGTTCTGGTGCGACCGCCCTGACAAAGGCGGCATACACATCACGGTACGGATCGGTTCCCAGCGCATCGAGGTTTGCGCGAATAGTCTGCCGGTCCCGCCGGGCGAGTGGCCCCGTCTGTGCCGTGGTAGGTGCGTGTTCGAGATTTGACGCAATTTGTCTCAGGTACGGCGTCGCGACTTCCTTCGGTAGCTGCAGCCGTTCCTCGAACGTGTCGAAGAGTTTGTTCCACAGGGCGGTGGTGAAGTTACCTGCCAGGACCGCCATGCTGTGATACAGCGGCTTCAGTTCGCTCGCGATGGTGTAATGGCTGTTTGGCAGTTCGGGAAAAACATCTATGAAGCTGGGATCCCCCTCGTCGCACACGAAGGGAATCGCCTGATAGGTATCCAAGTCGTACAGGTCGATCGCGAAGGTCGACAGGGGATGCATCCCCCGAGCGAGAGCCGTCACCAGGCTCCCGGAGAAATGAATCAGCGTCCTGTCACGAAGACTCTCGTGCGCTTCGATGAACTGCTCGATGGCGGCGTCGCTGATGAGCACGAGCACGACGTCACACGAGGCCAAGCTGGTGTCCGCCGGGCTGGACGTGGCGCGCTCCTCCCGGCGCGACCAAGTGGCGTAGGGTAATCCCGAGAGATCGAAGTAGTGTGCCACGTGCCGCGCCACGCGGCCGTCGCCAACGATTCCGTACTTTGACATTCCTAAACTTACCTCGCGAACCAGAAGGGGGCACCTAC
>JBDHAF010000022.1:10951-44215 GCA_039588255.1 Gemmatimonadota bacterium
CCTTGACCAGGCGTGTCGCTGGCGGCGTGTGCATTTACCTGTAGATTCTGGCTTGATCTGTTCTGCGCGTGCTATCCGACGTCATCCCCGGAGGTATAGATGTCCGGTTTCTTTCGTAAGACCGTAGCCACGCTCTTCTCCCTGGCCCTCCTCACCGCTTGTGGTGAGATGACTGAGGAGGAGATCCAATCGTTGGCCGCGGAGATTCACTCCCGCGTCATCGCCATCGACACCCACGACGACATTCCTAACAACTTCGCCACCGCAGAGGTCGACCCCGGCGTTCGGGGGAACCGCAAGGTGGATCTTCCCAAGATGACGGAAGGCGGGTTGGATGTTGCATTCTTTGTCGTGTACGTGGGTCAAACCGAGCGGACGCCCGAGAACTACGAGCGGGCCAAAGCGGACGCGATGATGAAGTTCGAGGCTATTCGCCGCATGACCTACGAGATGTATCCCGACCAGATCGAGTTGGCCCTATCGGCCGACGACGTGGAGCGCATCCACGCCAGCGGCAAGCTGATGGCGGCCATCGGCGTCGAAAATGGCTACGCCATCGGCAAGGACCTGTCGCTGATCGCGCGGTACCACGACCTGGGTGCCCGCTACTTCTCGATGACGCACAATGGCCATAACGACATCGGCGATTCCACCAATCCGCGGCGCGGAGAGGATGAATCGGAGCATGACGGTCTGAGCGCGTTCGGTGAAGAGGTAGTCGCCGAGTTGAACCGGCTGGGGATCATGGTGGACGTATCCCACGCCGCCAAATCCACGATGCTCGACGTGGTGCAGGTGTCCCGGGCACCCATCATTGCGTCGCACTCGGGGGTGACGGCGGTTGCCGACGTCTCCCGCAACATGGACGACGAGCAGCTCCTCGCCCTCAAGGAGAACGGCGGCGTGATCCAGACCGTGGCCCTCGGCTCCTTCGTGAAGCAGGTTCCGGAGAAGAACGAGGCCGTCGCGGCCGTACGTGAGGAGATGGGCATCACCGGTGGATTCGGTGGAATACGGAATCTCTCGGATGAGCAGCGGGAAGAGTACCGGCGGCGTATGGTCGTGCTCGACGAGCAGTGGCCGCCGGCCAACATCGGGGACTTCGTGGATCACATCGATCACGCCGTCGAGCTCATCGGCATCGATCATGTGGGGATCAGCTCCGACTTCGACGGCGGTGGCGGCATAACCGGGTGGAACGACGCCAGCGAGACGGCGAACGTGACGGTTGAGTTGGTGCGCCGGGGTTACTCCGAAGAGGACATCAGGAAGCTGTGGGGTGGAAATCTCCTCCGTGTGTGGCGGGAAGTAGAGCGGGTGGCTGCGGAGATGTAGAGGAAGCAGTGAATTGACTTATCGCACAGCAATAAAAGGCCCCGCGGAGCGGGGCCTTTTATTGCTGTGCGTTGGGCGGCGATCAGTTTCCGATCTCGCCGATGGCCCAAATCAACATACGCCGCACCTCCGAGTTCGTCTCGTCCTCGATGGCGGCGGTGAGGCCTTCCAAGGCCGCCGTGCTCTCGATCTCACCCAGCGCCCAGGCCGCCTGCTTCCGCACCTCGGGGCTCTCGTCCCGCAACGCGCGAACCAGATGGTCGACTGCCGCGGCGCTTTCGATCTCCCCCAGGGCCCACGCCGCCATGCTGCGCACCTCACTGCCGGCGCTGCGGTCGTGCAACACGGCCCCGAGGAACTCCACCGCCTCCGCACTCTCGATCTCACCCAGGGCCCATGCCGCCTGCTTGCGCGTCTCCATGTGGACCCGGTTGCTGGTGACGGCGGCTCCCAGGGCGTCCACCGCCTGTGCGCTCTCGATTTCGCCCAAGGCCCAAGCTGAGGTGTGCTGCACTTCCGGGTCAGGATCGTTCAGCAGAGCGCGTCCCAGGGCGTCCACCGCCTGGGCGCTCTCGATCTCACCCAGCGCCCACGCCGCCATCTTGCGGACTTCAGGATTGCTGCGCCGGTCGTTCAACGCCCGTGCCAGGAACTGGACCGCCGCCGCGCTCTCGATCTCACCGAGCGCCCACGCCGCCTGCTTCATGACCTCCGGGTTTTCACCGCTGACGAGCGCTCGTCCCAGCCAATCCACGGCTGCCGCGCTCTCGATCTCCCCCAGCGCCCAGGCACACATGGCCCGCACTTCCGGAGTCAGCTCTTCGTTATTGAGAGCGGCGCCGAGGAAATCCACTGCAGCGGCGTTCTCGATCTCACCCAACGCCCAGGCGGCCATCTTCTGCACCTCGGGCACTGGGTCTTCGAGCAACGCCCGGCCCAGGGCTTCGATAGCCCGGGGCGATTCGTACTCGCCCAACGCGTGAGCCGCCTGCACCCGCACCTCGGGGTCCTGGTCGCTCAACAGGCTGATCATGGCGTCGAGGGCGTTCGCCTGAAGTCGATTTCGATCGCGGTTCCGCTCCCGGCCTCGCAGCGCCCGCTCCTGGGCCCGCACGGCCTCCTCGGCCGCCCGCCGGGCCTGCTCGGCGATCCGCTCGATGTCGATGACGATGGGCGCGCCGGTATCCTCCACCGTGATGACGACCGGTTCGTCGTTGCCACGATAAGCCCGAGCCATGGTCAACCCGGCCGCCGGCACCAGGAGCGCCGTCAGTCCCGCCGCCAGCAATTTGGGCGTGGTCCAGAACCGGCGCTTGGCCTCCTGCGCGATGACTGCCGGCGCGGCAGCGCCGTGCGCTTCCACGATATCCGGCCACAGCTCCCGCTCCGGAGTCGCTTCGCTCGGCAGGCCGCGGATGGCCTGGACCGTGATCTGCAATTCCTCGAACGTTCTCTGCCACTCGGGATCCGAAGCCAACCGCTGCTTCACGTACTCCGTGGTTTCGTCGTCGAGCTCCTCGTCGAGGTACTGCGACAGCAGCTCTTCCATCTCGTCGCGGGGATCCAGTCCGTGCGACTCAAAATGCTCTTTCATCGTTCCAAGGCCTCCCGTACAAGCCGTCGTGCTCTACTCAATTGAGATTTGACCGTTCCCTCTGCCACTCCGATCAGATCCGCGATCTCGCGATACCGATACCCTTCGATGTCGTGAAGAATCAGGACTTCCTTTGCGCCACTCGGTAGCGTTGCAATGGCGCGTTCCAAATCCACGCGGGTATCCGGCATGGCGCCTCTTGCCTCCTGTTGGAACTCGTCGAGTTCTCCAGGCAGCAACTCTCGGCTCGACCGTCGCTTCTCCGTCCGCATGTCGCTCAACACTACATTGATGGAGAGACGGTGGAGCCATGTTCCGAACGCGCTCTTGTGTTGAAACGAGTCGATGGCGTTCCAGGCACGTACGAATGCGTCCTGCATCAACTCCTCAGCCCGGTCAGGATCACTGACCATACGGAGACAGACCGCATAGACCCGGCGTCCGTGCTTCCGGTACAGCCGCTCGAACGCTTCGGCGCTGCCACTTTGGGCTTCGCGGACCAGGTCCGCCTCGCTCATGGCCGCCTGGGTCTCCATGGAATCCGGCACGGTCATCGAGACCAACTCCTGAACTCCCTCGGCTGCTCCAAAGGAATACGCCTGGGGTACAGCGACTGGCTGGGACACAATTGCGGCTCCTGGCTCACCTGATCGGTATCGAATCCGTTGTACCTAATTGGATGTCGGAGCATGGGATTTCGTTCGAACAGGATCAGAGTGGCCCCACCGCGGGATGCCTTGTGCCCCCAAACCTAACGCATGGGGCGCCTTCAGGCTTTTGGTTCACGGCGGTGAGCCATGCCTGTTCGATCTACGTAAACTATTTAAAAACAATGGTTTACATGTGAACGACGGGGTCCATGGCGGGCCGGAGGTTGTGAAGAGACAAAGGGTGGCATTCTTTGTCTGCTATGGAATTCGCCATCGACAGCGCCACGGCGACGGAGCTTGCCGCGGCGTTTCTTCAGGCGGCGGTCACCCTGGGTCTGGTGGTTCTGTGCCTGGTCCTCTACCGGCGCTTCGCCAAGCGGCACTTCAGGTATTGGGCGCTCACGTGGGCGCTGTATGCCCTCCGGCTCGGTGCCATCATCACTTTCCTGGTCACCACGAACCGGGTGTGGCTGTACTGGCATCAGGTAACCACTGGGTGGACGGCGTTGGGATTCCTCTGGGCTGCCCTCGTGTTCTCGGAGGGCGTCAACTGGCGCAACCGGTATCTGGCGGTCGTGTTCTTCCCTCCGGTCTGGTCCTACCTCGCCATCTATCAGCTCGAGAATTTCTTGCTGGCGGCCATTCCCGCCGTGCTGTTCTTGAGCCTGGCGACGGTGTGGACCGGTTGGGTCTTCTTGAAGTATCACCGCCAGGTGGTCTCCACCGCTGCCAGGGTCTTGGCGATCGCCCTGTTTTTATGGGGTCTGCACCATCTGGATTACCCGTTTCTCCGGGCCCAAGGCGCGTGGAATCCGTGGGGGTACTATCTCGACATCGTGTTCGAGTTGGCGATGGGGGCGGGTATCGTGTTGCTGGTCGTCGAAGACCTGAACCGGGGGCTCGGTGCGTTGAGTGCCCTCTCGGGTTATCTGGGACGGGTGCGTCACGACAGTGATGCCTTCGCCGATCTCCTGGAGCGGCCACTCACCCTTCCCGCGGTGCGGGGTAGTGCCATGTACACCTATGAATATGGAAAGGGTGAGTTCGTCGGAGCCGCCGGCGTGTGTGCCGGCTGGGTGGGAACGGAGCCCACGGGTACGGCGAAACGGGCCATCCAACGCGCCGTCGAGACGGCCCACCCGGAGGTGGTACACGGGTGGGATAGCGGGAATCCTCCGTCCGGATCCCGTCACCACCCGTACACCGCCGCCCTTCCGATCCTGAAGGGCCAGGCCGTGTGGGGGGCCTTGGTGATCGTGGGTGACGCCAGGGATCCATTCGCGGCCCTCGACTCGCGGTTTCTCGTGACCCTCGGCCAGCAGGTCGGCGCTGCACTCGAGCACGCCGATCTCTACGGCAGCCTCGAGGCCCGCACCAAGGAGTTGGAGTTGATGTCGGCGCGGATGGTGCGCCAGCACGAAGACGAGCGCCGCCGCCTGTCCCGGGAGCTCCACGACGAGACGGCCCAGGTCTTCTCCGCCGTCAAGCTGCAGCTCGGTGTGCTGCGGGAGTCGCTGGAGCCCGACCTCGCGTCCCGCCTCGACCGCGCCGTGAACCTGGTGGACACGGGAATTCAGAGCATTCGAAACGTGACCAACTCTCTTCGGCCCTCGCTGCTGGACGACTTGGGGCTCGTGCCGGCCCTGCGGGCGCTGTTGGAGGATTTTGGTGCCCGGAGCGGCATCGGCACGAACCTCGAGGTGTCCGACGCCATCCCCCAGTTGTCGGAGCACGCGGAGTTGGCGTTGTTCCGGGCGCTGCAAGAGGGTCTGGCCAACGTGGCCCAGCACGCCCACGCCCGCTCGGCGGACGTCCGACTCCTGGTGTCCAACGGCGAAGTGGAGCTTCAACTCCGGGACGACGGGCGGGGACCACCCGATCCCGATGAGCTGGCGTCCCGGGAGCGGGATGGGCACATGGGGCTCGCCGGCATGCGGGAGCGCATCACTGCGCTTGGCGGAAGCGTGTCGTTGCGACCCGGACTCGATAGGGGCGCCGTTCTCTTGGTCCAGCTTCCGGAGGCGTCGTGATTCGAGTCTTGGTGGCCGACGATCACTCGATCGTCCGCGAGGGTATTCGCCACGTCCTGGTGGAGTCCGCGGGCTTCGAGGTGGTTGCCGAGGCGTCGGACGGCGACGAGGCGGTCGCGTTGGCCGCGACCCACATGCCCGACGTCATCGTGTTGGATATCTCCATGCCGGGAAAGAACGGCCTCGAGGCGGCGGCGGAGATCCGACGCACGCTCCCGACGATTCGCGTTCTCATCCTCAGCATGCACGATCACACCCAGTACGCCCTCGAGGCCGTTCGCGCTGGGGCCCACGGGTATCTGTTGAAGGACGCGGGGCCGTCTGAGATGCGTGAAGCGGTGCGGACGGTTCACGGGGGTGAATCGTTCTTCAGCCCCTCAATTGCCCAGCAGCTCAGCGCCACGCTGGGCGGGAAGCCGGGTGCAGACGCCGGCAAGGTGACACTGGACATGCTCACGGGACGCGAGCGAGACGTCCTCGCCGGCATCGCCGAGGGCCGCACCAACAAGGAGATCGCCGCCGACCTGGGCATCAGCCCACGCACGGTGGAGACGCACCGGTTGAGCCTGATGCGCAAGCTGGACATCCGCAGCGTAGCCGGCCTCACCCGCTTCGCGATGGAGACCGGCCTGATCAGGGAGTAACCCTACTCAGACTTCAACGCCTGCACAGGGTCGATGCCCGCCGCCCGGCGGGCCGGCAGATAGCTCGCCAGGATCGTGACCGCGAGCAGCGCCACCGACACCGTCCCGTACGTCAATGGATCGGTGGGCGTGACGCCGAAGAGCAAGGCCTCCATGAGCCGCGTCATACCGAATGCCCCGGCCAAGCCGATGCCGAGTCCGATGGCTGCGACGGCGCCACTTTGTTGCAGCACCATTCGCCGCACGTCGGCGCCACGTGCGCCTAGCGCGAGACGCACGCCGATCTCATTTCGTCGCTGCCCGACCACGTAGGAGATCACCCCGTACACACCCACGAGCCCCAACGTCAGTGCGACGCCACCGGCAATCACCAGCAGCACCATCGTGAACGCCATCTGCATTCCCGATTCCGCCACCAGCTGCTCCAAGGTGCGGACGTGAGCGAATGGCACGCCGGCGTCCAGCTCACGCGCTTCGCGGCGTATGACATCCACGAGACCCAAGGATGGTGTCGCGGTTCGCACGGTGAAGGTCATAGTGTGGGGGCTCGGGCCCCGAGGCCCCGTGTACACCAGGGGGAAGTAGATGAGTGGTGACGGACCGTCCGTGAGGTTTCCGGTCTGCACGTCACCGACGACGCCGACGATCGTGAGCCACCCCGAGTCTGGCGGGGCCATGCCCATGTAGATCTGCTTGCCGAGGGGATCTTCATCCGGCCAATACAGCTCCGCCAGTCGCCGGCTCACGACCACCACGTCGGTCACCTGCTCGTGGTCGGAACGCTCGATGAGCCGTCCCGCAATCAATGGAATGCGCGCCGTCTCGAAGTATCCGGGGGCCACCGTCCGTTGCGCCACAATGGGAGGAATCACGGTGGGATCCACAGGGACGCCGCGTTCCACCAACGGGTCGCCGCCGCACCAGCTGGACAGGGGAAGACAATTCACCGCACCGGCGCTCGTCACGCCTGGAAGACCCCGGATGCGTTCCAAGAGGCTCGTGTGGAAGGCCGCAGCATCTGATTTGGCGCGGTAGTTCCCACTGGCTCCTTCCAGGCCGATCTCGAACGTGAGCACGTTCTGCGCATCGAAGCCTGGATCCACGTTCTTCAGATGCCAAAAGCTCCGGACCATGAGACCGGAACCCACGAGCAATACCAGGGCCAGCGCGATCTGGCCGCACACCAGCGCCTGCCGCAGATGGAACCGGCGCCGGCCGGTCGTGGCGCCCTGGCTTCCCTCTTTGAGCGACGCCACGAGATCCGGCGTTGCCCTGAGCACGGGAATGGCACCGAACAGGAAGGCCGCGAAGATGGTGACGGCGGCGGTGAAGGCCAACACGGGAGCGCTGATGGAGACCTCGTGTAGGCGCGGGATCATCGCCGGGCCGGAGGCCACGAGGGACCGCACGCCCACGAAGGCCAGAAGCAGCCCCAACGCTCCGCCGACCGCGGCCAGGACACTGCTCTCGGTTAGAAAATAGCGCACCATCTGGCGCCGGTCGGCGCCCAGTGCCGTGCGTATGGCGACCTCCCGTTGACGTGCTTCGGTGCGCACGAGAAACAGGTTCGCCACGTTGGCGCACGCAATGAGCAACACGAACCCCACCGTGCCCAGAAGAATCCACAGCGTTTGTTCGATTGTCCCAACCATGTGTTCCTGCAGTGGCTGCACCAGGGTTCCGAGTCGTGCATTGTCGAGGATGCTGGTGACCATGTCGCCGGAATAGCGCTCGCGCAGTAGGGGCAGGGTGCCGTTCAGGTCCGCCTGCGCTTCGGCAGCCGACACGCCGGGTTTGAGCCGCGCCACACTCTTGTCCCGAAACCCGCCGAACCCGTTGGCCTCACGTATCACGCGCGGTATCCAAGCGTCCGTGTCCGTGTCGGGGAAAGCAAAGGTGCTGGGCATCACGCCGACTATCTCGAAGGGGAAGTTGTTCATGCGGATGGTGCGGCCGATGACCGCCGGGTCGCCTCCGAAGCGACGTTGCCAGATCCCGTGGCTCAACACCACCACGCTAGTTCGGTTGGCAAAGTCGTCGTCCTCGTTGATCCAACGACCAAGAGCCGGAGGGACCTGGAGGACGTCACCGAGGGTGTAGGTCGCCCTGGCGATCCGGATTCGTACCGGGTCACCACCGTCGCTCAGCGTCATGTCGGAACCGCCGAAAAGTGCGATCTGCTCCAGCGTGCGGGACTGGTCGCGGTAGAGGAAATACATACCCTGCGGGACCTCGAGATCCTCCGACACACCGATACCTGGAGCGCTGTGGGAGACCCACACCACTCTGTCCGAATCGGGGTAGGGCAGCGGGTTCAACACCACGCCGTGCACCACGCTGAAGATGGCGGCGTTGGCGCCGATCCCGAGCCCCAGGGTGATCACCGCGGCTGCACTGAAGCCGGGGGCGTGGAGCAACCGCCGTACAGCGTGTCGTAGGTCTTGCGTCAATCCTGACATGAGCTCACTTCCTCGCCGTTTGTGCGTTGGACGCGGTTCGAGTTGGGGTGCGCGTCCGCCCCGCCGGCGCGTGCCGGTGACGCGCTGCCGAATCGCCGCCGCCAGGAGGCCAATCACCTCGCGAGCAAAGAATCCCCAGCGGGCGACAGGATTGTTTTCGGTGAATGCATCCGCCCGTCGCATCTCGAACATCTCGGTCATGGCGGACGCGTAGGCCTCCCGAAACGGGCGCGGGTAGAGCCGCAGGAGGCGTTTGTAGAAGCGGTCCATTCGCGTGTAGGAGTCCGCCATGGCTCAGGCAGATCCCGTGTAGAGATCCTTGTCCCGGGCCACCGCCACGAGCTCGTTGAGCCGATGGGCTTCCTGGGCAGCGACCTGGCGGCCCAACTCGGTCAGCCGGAAGTATTGGCGACGGGAATCCGTCGAGCCTTCAGGGGCTTCGGGCACGTGCTCGATCAGCCAGTCCTCGCCCAAACGCCTGAGGGCCTGGTAGAGGCCCCCGGTGGTGGGTTTGAGCTTCCCATCGGAGCGCTGCTCCACATCCTTGCCGATGGCATAGCCGTGAGAGGGGCCCTCACCCAGGGCCAGCAGGATATGGAACGAGAGGTTGCTGAGGGGAAGGAAATCGTTGGGTTCCAAAGGCTTACGAGACATGTACCCGTGATCCGGCCGAATTAATGGATGATTAAGAACTATAGTACTGAGTACTACAGTATTTGAGGAGAGAAAGTTTCACGGGCGGCGGCCGTGGCAAAAAATCGCCGGCGGAGGTGAAACTCTCGAGTCCCAGAGGCCGTAGACAATTGTGGAACCTCAATATATTGTGAATACTGATATATATAGAATGTCTATATAGCTCTTCGGAGTCCACACGATGAACGACGACAAACCCCTGAGCCTCGGCACCGTCATGGTGCTCCACGCGTTGGCGCGAGGCTGCCAATACGGGTTCGACATCATAGAGGAAACGGGCCTCACCAGCGGAACGATCTATCCGGCGCTGGAGAAGCTCGAGCGGCTGGGCCTGGCCCGATCCAAGTGGGAGGATGGCCGGGTCGCCCAGAGAGAAAAACGTCCGGCTCGTCGCTACTACGCCATCACCACGCGCGGCAATACGACGCTGGTGGAGGCGATGGAGCGGTACCGCTCCTTGGCGCCCATCGATGCCGCGGCGGTTTCCTCCAAGCCCCGGACCACCTGAGGCCACGGCACCGTGTCCCCAATCCCCCTCGGCCTCCGCGCCGCCCGCACCGTCATCCGCCTCGCCGGCGCCTTCGTTCCCCGGGAACGGCGTGGAGAATGGCAACGGTTGTGGAACGCCGAGCTCGAGCACCGATGGCGGGTCCACCGACAACGTCCGGCGCGGTACTTGGTCCGCTGGTCCCTCGGCGCTTTTTCACACGCGTGGTACGTATTGAGAACGGAATTCACGATGGATTCGATTCTACAGGATGTTCGCTATGCGATCCGCTCGCTTCGCACCGGCAAGGGGCTCGTTGCCGTTGCGGTGATCTCGCTGGCTCTCGGTATCGGCGCCAACGCCTCGATCTTCAGCGTGGTCGACGTGCTGATGTTCCGCCCACTTCCGTATGAGGACTCGGAGCGGGTCGTCAAGGTTTATACGACCAACGAGGAGCGCGGGTGGACCGAGGTGAGCGCCACCGTCCCCGACTTCTTGGATTTCAGAGATCAAAGCGAGATGACGGACATCGCCGCCACGTTCGGCGAGAGTTTCAATCTGTCGGGCGGGGACCGACCCGAGCGCGTTGCGGGGCGGCGGGTGTCGTACAACTTCTTTCGGGTACTGGGCATGCCGCCGGTGCGTGGCCGCAGCTTCATGGAGAGCGAAGAGCGGGCGGGTCAAAACCGGGTGGTGATCATCAGCGACGGTTTCTGGCATCGTCACTTCGGGGCCGATCCGGCCGTCCTAGATGAAACGGTCCTGCTGAACGGGGAGTCCCACACCATCGTCGGGGTGTTGTCGCCCGATTTCTGGTCCGAGTACCACGGTGTAGACGTGTGGGTGCCCTTCGGCCTCACAGGGGAAGAGTCCCGGGCGTCCTATTTCCTCGGCGTGGTCGGGCGGGTGCAACCGACGGCAACCGTCGATCGGGCGAACGTTGAGATCGCGCAGATTGCGGGCAGACTGGCGGAAGCGTATCCGCAGACAAGCGCTGGGAACGGCGCGCAGATGATCACGCTGCGCCGGGACATCATGGACGAAGGTGTCCGAAGCGGCAGTTTGATCGCGATGACCGCCGTGGCCTTCGTCCTGCTCATCGCTTGTGCCAACGTGGCCAACCTCCTACTGACGCGGGCGGCGGGGCGAGACCGTGAAGTGGCGCTCCGCGGTGCGCTGGGAGCGGGACGAATACGGATCGCCCAGCAGTTCCTGGCCGAGGCCGTGCTCATCTCGCTCCTCGGCGGCGCATTGGGGCTCGTGCTCGCGGTCTTCGGCATACGCGGCTTGGTTTCCATCATTCCTGCGGACTTCGAGCGCATCGACGCCATCGGGCTCGACGGTCGTGTCTTGCTCTTCACCGGGGCGGTCACGATCGCCACGGGGTTGATATTTGGGATAGCTCCGGTTTTGCAGAGCGCCAAGACGAACTTCGTTGACTCCCTCAAAGAGGGAGGCCGCGGCGGCGGCGGCGTGACGAGTGGCCGGTTCCGCAAGGCCTTGGTCGTCGCGGAGGTGTCGCTGGCGGTCACGCTCCTCGTTGCCTCGGCGCTGTTGGTGCAGGGATTCAACCGGCTCCAGGGCGACGAGAACGGCTTCGACGAGACGGATGTGTTGTCGTTCCGGGTCACGCTCCCGGCGAGTGAGTATCCGGACACGGCTGCCCTGGACGCCTTTTACACCAGTCTCCAGCCGCGGATTCAGGCCCTCCCCGGGGTAGCGAGTGCGTCCGCAACGTCGATTCTGCCGTGGCGGGGCAACAGCGGGACGTGGTACTGGGTGAGCGAGCAGGAGCCGCTCGACTCGGAAAAGCTGATCACCAACTACAGGTACATCTTGCCGGATTACTTCGAGGCGTTGGACATTCCGGTGCTGCGGGGCCGGACCTTCACGGAGGGTGACCGTCCCACGGCGACCCGGGTTGCCGTCATCAACGAGGCCATGGTGGAGCGCCACTGGGCTGATGTGGATCCCATCGGGCAACGGATCCATCTTGCCAGCGGCGCCCGTGAGATCGTCGGTGTCGTTGCGAATACCAGGGAGTTCAGCAGTACCGACGCACCGCGTCCAATGATGTACATGGCGACGGCGCAGGGAGTGAGTCGCAGCATGAGTTGGGTGGTGGAGACGTCCACGCCGCCCGCCGCCCTTGCGGAGGCGATCCGATCAGAGGTTGCCGCGGTCAATCCGAACTTGCCGGTGTTCCAGGTCATGGGCATGGACGCGGTGATTCGTGACGCCCTCCAGGGTGATGCCATCATGCCGCGGGTGATGGGTGTCTTGGCCTTGGTCGCCCTCGTTCTATCGGTGGGTGGTGTCTACGGCGTCATGGCGTACTCCGTGTCCCAGCGCACCAGAGAGTTGGGGATCCGGATGGCCCTGGGCGCTCACGGCAGGAGCGTCATGTCCATGGTCGTGCGACAGGGGACGCTGCTGGCCGGGCTCGGTGTCGGGGTGGGAATACTTCTCGCCGCGGGAGTATCCCGGGGCCTGTCGCTCTTCCTCTACGGGGTCAGTCCGTTCCACCCGCCCACGTTCGTGGGGGTGGCGCTGTTCCTGTTGGGCGCGGGCGTCGCGGCCTCGTACTTCCCGGCGCGCCGGGCTACGAGAGTGGATCCGATGCTGGCGCTGAGGACGGAATAGGGTAGGCGCGAACCGCCTGCCGCCCGCTACCCCCCAAACCATCCCTTCAACAGGGACATCGCGGGAAACGCGTTGATGAACGCGTGGGTCACCATCACCGCCAGCAGGTTTCTGGATCGGGCGTAGATCACGCCGAGGACCACGCCGCCCAGCACCCCGTTCGACATGGCCATGCGGAACGCGTTGCCCCAGTTGCCTGCCGAGGGCCAATTGGGATTCAGGTAGGCGTAGGGAAGGTGGTACAGACCGAAAAGGACGGAACACACGGCGATAGCCCAGAAGTGGGATCGAAACCACGAGTGCAGCCGAGTTTGCAGCACGCCCCGGAAGAACACCTCTTCGGTCGTCGCGGCCAAGAGGAGCATGAGGAGCATTGCCAACGGGAGGAGATACAACGCTTCGCCCGACCGAAAAGACGCGATGATCGCATCGCCCTGCGGCGTCAGTAGCTGGATTCCGGCGATGAGTACCGCCGCACCGGCCACCCAGCCGAAACCGTGGAAGATCGTGGATCTCCGCAGACCCACCGACCCGAGGGCGTCACGGAAGGGTCTGTCGCTCACTCCCCGCCTCATCCACCACAGTAACGCCAGGGGCAGGCCGACCAGCGAGACCCAATGAAGGATGTCGCTCTCGGGGCGCCAGAACATGTAGCCCATGTAGACGGCGAAGTAGAGGAGCGCGAGGGGGGCCTCGCGCCGGAGGGCACCGTTCACCGCTCTCTGCTCACTGCCCACCGCTCACTGAAAGTCCGGGGATGAGCCGCTCGGCGTTCTCATAGTACAGCTTCCTCAAGACGTCGTCCGGCAGCTCCAACCCATACAGTTTCCAGAACGCATGCCGCTTGCGATAGTAGTCGAAGTACTCGTCGGCGGTTTCCAGTGTTCGAAAGTACACGTGGTACTCCTCGGGCTCCCAGGCATCCTTCCCGAACAACACGCGATCCTGATAGCGGATGAACCACTCACGTGCGAACCGCGGCTGGCGCCCGAGTTCCGCAAGCACCGCGCCGATCCCCACGTGCATGTTGGGGAGCTCGTCGAACAACTGACCCAACCGTCCCAGGTCGCCGCCGAGCCACGCGAGATGGGCGGCGATGAACGTGGTGTTGGGATGTCGCCGGAAGGCGTTCCACTGCTCGTTCATGATCTGCTCCCACGGCGGGAAGCGATCGGGTGGACGGATCCGCCGGGCACGTTCCTTGAGCTCGAACCAGCGTTCGTTGAGGCGGTCGTGGGGCTCCCAGAACTGTTTCGGATCGCCCGTGTGGATGAGAACCGGGATACCGAGTTCCCCGGCCTTTTGCCATACGGGATCGAAGCGAGCGTCGTCGGTGGCGATGCGGTTGCCGGTGCTGTCGGTCAGGGTCATGCCGAGGTTCTTGAAGATCTTCAAGCCCTGTGCACCGGCCGCGACGTCCTCCTCCAACTGCGCTGCTGCTCGGCGGCCCCACTCGGGATCGTCGATGCCCGCGAAACTCAGGTTGGCAAACACCACGAAGCGATCAGGGTAAGGTCCTTTCATCGCTTCCACGGTACGCACGAGTGTTGCGCCGGTCCCGCCGCTCAAATTGACCATAACGGCCATGTTCATCGCATCCATGTCGTGAACGAGTGAGTCCACTCGCTCGGGTGTGGGGGTGCGGTGGTGGCTGTGGACGTCGACGAATGGGAAGCGGGACCGGGTGAGGGGGTGCTCCGGCACGACGAGGCTGGACTTGGGGTTGTACTCGTCCACCGTCATGGTCTGGGCGTGGGCGGCTGTCGACGCCACGCTCCCGGCGAGGAGCATGAGAGAAACGATGCGCTGCATGTGCCACTCCGGTGGTGTCAGGGAGGTGGTCCAATTGGCAATTTTCGGGCCCAATATACGCCCGAGGGCTGTGTTCCGTGATTGCCGGGGTCTTGTGCCGGGACAATCTCCGGTGAAACGCCAGTTCTTGGCACGCCGTATGGCGAGTGAGTCCCCCACCGGAGCCGTCCATGAACCCCCTGGGCATCGAGATCCGCCACGTCACGCGCAGACTCCTTCGGAGTCCCGGTTTCACCGCCATATCCGTTCTCACGCTGGCCCTCGGCATTGGAGCCAACACGGCCATCTTCAGCGTGGTCAACGGCGTGCTCCTGCGGCCGTTGCCCTTTTCAGATGCCGGCGAGTTGGTGGGGCTGTGGCATTCTGCCCCCGGCATCGGCATCCCGGAGTTCGAGCAGTCGAACACGACGTACACCATGTACGAGGAACGCAACCGTTCCTTCGTGGACGTTGGCCTGTCCAATCCCTTCACGTTCAACCTGACTGGCGGTGGAGATCCGGTCAGGGTGGCGTCGGCGTCCGCCACCTCATCCCTGTTCCGTGTGTTGCGAGTGTCTCCTGGCCTCGGCCGGGGTTTCACGGAGGAAGACGATCAGTTCGGGGCCGAGGACGTCGTTATCCTGAGTAATGATCTGTGGAAGACCAGGTTCGGGTCGGATCCGAACATTCTCGACCGAGCCATCACCCTGGATGGCAATCCGTACACGGTGGTGGGAGTCATGCCTGCCGGATTTACGTATCCGGGTGAAGAGACCCGACTGTGGATTCCGCACCGCATCGATCCAGCCACGCTGGGCGAGGTCAGCTTCAGTTATGAGGCGATCGCCCGCCTGAGGCCCGGTGTGACGATCGAAGTTGCCGCGGCCGACCTCAACCGAATGCTGTGGGAGATTCCGGAGGTCTATCCCGGAGAACTGACCAGGGGCCTCATGGAGAACGCCCAGTTGTCGGCGCACATCAACCCCATGCACGAGGACGTGGTGGGCGACATCGATCAAGTGTTGTGGGTCTTGCTCGGGACCGTCGGGTTCCTGTTGCTCATCGCGTGTGCCAACGTGGCCAATCTCTTTCTGGTGCGCGCTGAAGCTCGGCAGAAGGAAATCGTGATCCGGACCGCGTTGGGTGCCAGCCGTGGCGATGTGGTGAAGTATTTCCTCGGTGAGAGTCTGGGCCTGGCGCTCGTGGGAGGGCTGGTGGGGCTGGGCCTGGCGTTCATCGGAATACGCGTGTTGACCGGCGGCATTCCGATTCCGATCCCACGGCTCGGCGAAGTGGGGATGCATGGCATGGTGTTGAGCTTCACGGCGGGGGTTTCGATTCTTGCCGGCTTCGTCTTCGGTGCGGTGCCGATCTTTCGGTATGCGAGTCCCAACCTCGTCACATCCTTGAAGGAAGGTGGGCGGGGAAGCTCTACGGGTAGGGAAACCCACCGCGCCCGCAACTTGTTAGTTGTCTCACAGGTTGCGTTGGCGCTGGTGCTGTTGGTGGGATCCGGCTTGATGGCCAGGAGTTTCTGGGCGTTGCGGAGCGTGCACCCGGGCTTCAACGCGGACAACGTTCTCACGTTCCATGTTTCGGTCCCTCCCTCCGAATACCCGGAACGGGAGAGCGTCGTGGCGTTCTACCGAGAGTTATTCGAGAAGCTCGGAGGCCTACCTGGCGTCACCCAGGTGGGTGCGGCCCGCTATCTCCCGATGACGGACGGCCAAACCAACAACGGAACGATGATCGAAGATTTCCCGCTGCAGGAGGATGAAGTTCCACCAATCATTCGCACCTCTTGGGCGGGGCCGGGGTACTTCGAAGCCATCGGGATGTCGCTTCGCGAGGGCAGGTTCTTCGAGAACGCAGACGAAGATCAACCCGCCCGGAGTTCGGTCATCGTGAGCGAGGGGTTTGCGGATCGGTTTTGGCCGGGGCAGAGCGCTCTGGGCAAGCGGGTGACGCAGGGGTTGGGTGCCGATGATGATACAGGATGGTACACGATCGTGGGTGTGGTGGGAGACGTGCGAGATGATGGATTGGCGCAGGACCCGCCGGCGATGATCTACTTCCCCACTGTGCCCAACGCCGATTCGGAATATCAGTGGACGGCCCGTAGAACCATGAGCGTGGCGATCGCTACGGCTGTGGATCCGATGTCGTTGGCGGCAGCGGCCCGCCAGGCGGTGTGGAGCATCGACCGACGCATTCCGGTCGCCAACGTGCGGCCGACGCAGGAGATCGTGGCGGACTCCATGGCCCGCACATCCTTCACCATGCTGTTGCTTGGCATCGCGGCAGGCGTGGCGCTGTTGCTGGGAACGGTCGGCATCTACGGCGTCATTTCCTACGTGGTGAGCCAGCGGACACAGGAGATCGGTGTCCGCATGGCACTGGGGGCCAAACGACAGACAGTGAGTCTCATGGTCGTACGCCAGGGACTGCTGATCTCTTCCATCGGGGTGGGCGTCGGGCTGGTTGCGGCGTTTGGGCTCACCAGACTCATGGGAGCACTGCTCTTCGGAGTCAGCGCCACCGATGCCCTGACGTTTGGTGTGTTGGCGGTGTTTCTCCTTGTCGTGGCAGTCGTGGCGTGTCTCATCCCTGCGCGACGCGCGGCAGGCGTGCATCCGGTGGAGGCGCTGCGGTACGAGTGAACTATGAGGTTACGGGGTGCTAGTCTGAGGGTGTCTCGATCAGCACCAGCTCTCGGCTGCCACAGGCCCGGCAACCTTGGTACTTGGAGAATTGGCGCCAGAGGGAAAACGCCACAGGGATCAACAGGGCCCACCAGAACGTCCCGACGAATTCGAACGACACGTCGGAGAACCACGCGGTGACCTCGAAAAAGATGTTGTCCGCGTTGTGCACGGTTTCCGTGGCCGCTGTCGGATCGGGCACGGCAAAGGACTGGGACACGGCCGACAACATCCTCTGCTGGATTTCTTCCGCTGGAACTGGGTGGGTTGGAGAGACGAGGGCACGGTACGCTCCGGTCACCAGCCCGACGCTGATGCCGCAGAGCCACAGGATGACCTCCGTCCCGAGGCTCGACCGGACGTAGGTCTTGGGGACCTCATCGTGCTGACAGCCGTTGCAATGCATGGAGCGCATCGCGGCTCTCCATGGAGGGGATGGCGCTAATCTACGGCCTGACGGGCGACCCCACCAGAGGGAATCCCACCGGCAGGTGACGCTTCCGCTTCGCAGGTGGAGACGGTATTGTAGCCCGGAGCCTGTCCCCCGCCCCGGCGGGAATCCCCAGAACCCGACCGTCTACCGAGGTCCTTATGAAAGATCGATTAGCCGTGTGCGCTGTCCTGATCGCATTGGCAGCGGCGGGAATCCCGCCGGGGAGCCGGGCGACGGCGCAGGAGCGCCATAACACCCTCACCGCCGCCGAGCGAGAGGCAGGCTGGCAACTGCTCTTCGACGGAAAGACGACAGAGGAATGGCGGGCCTTTGGCCGTGACGACGTGCCCGACGGCTGGAAGGTGGAAGCTGGCGAGCTGTGCCGGGTCGGAGGCGGTGGTGACATCATCACGGTCGAGCAGTTCGACGACTTCGAGCTCAGCATCGAGTGGAAGATCGAGCAGGGGGGCAACAGCGGCATCATGTTCCGGGTGAGCGAGGAGTGGAATCGCACCTGGAAAACAGGCCCCGAAATGCAGGTGGTGGATGACGAGCACCATCCTGACGGCCTGCAGCGCATCACCTCCGCCGGCTCCAACTACGCACTCCACGCCGCCCCTGAAGGTGTGGTGCAGCCGGCCGAGACCTGGAACCACGCCAGGATTGTGGCCCGGGGAGCCCACGTGGAGCACTGGCTCAACGGAGTGAAGGTCGTGGAGTACGAGTTGTGGAGTCCCGAGTGGGAGGCCCTTGTGGCCACCAGCAAGTGGGACACTCTGCCAGGGTACGGTAGGCAGCGAAGCGGACACATCGCACTCCAGGATCACGGTGACTGGGTTGCCTACCGCAACATCAAGATCCGGCCACTGCGATGACTTCCATCCGATTCCGACTCTCGACCATGATGTTCATCCAGTTCTTCATCTGGGGGGCGTGGTACACATCGGTGGCCGTGTACATGACGGCCGAAGGCATGGGCGACCTGACGCACTGGCCCTACACGGTCAACCCGATTGCAGCGATCGCCGCGCCGTTCATCCTGGGACTGATCGCCGATCGCTACTTTGCAACGGAAAAGGTGCTGGGCGCACTGCACTTGCTGGGGGGCATGGTCATGCTGCTCGTGCCACAGTTCAGCCGAGAGCCCGTCGCGTTCATTCTGCTGCTCTTGCTCTACAACCTCTGCTACATGCCCACGCTGGGGTTGGCCAACTCGCTCGCGTTCCACAACATCCAGAGCCAGGAAAAGCAGTTCCCGCTCATCCGGGTCTTCGGGACGATTGGCTGGATCGTGGCTGGGCTCTTTGTCAGCTTCGCGCTGAAGGGCTTTGTTACCGATGGTCGCCTGCCCGAGCAAACCCCCATACCGATGTACACGGCGGCCCTGGCCAGCATTCTCCTGGGGCTCTACAGCTTCTCGCTGCCACACACGCCTCCACCGGCAGCCGGCAAACGGGTCTCCATCCGTAGCATCGTCGGATTGGACGCGCTCCAGCAGTTGAGCAGCAGGCCGTTCTACGTGTTCATCATCAGCTCGTTGCTCATCTCCATCCCGCTGGCCGCCTACTACAACTTCACGCAGCTCTTCCTCGAGGGGGCCGGCTTTCAGAACATCGCCGGCACGCAGACGCTCGGTCAGATGTCCGAAGTCATCTTCATGCTGCTGATGCCGGCGTTCTTCTTACGGCTGGGCGTAAAGTGGATGCTCCTGGCGGGGATGGGCGCGTGGGTGCTGCGTTACGTGCTCTTTGCCCTGGGTGCGCCGAGCGCAATCTTCTCCATGATCATCGTGGGCATCCTGCTGCACGGAATCTGCTACGACTTCTTCTTCGTCACGGGGCAGATCTACGTCGACAAGAAATCGACACCGGAAATTCGGGGACAGGCGCAGGGGATGCTGGTGCTGGTCATCTACGGTATCGGGATGCTGACTGGCGCGCAGGTGGCCGGCAACCTGTACAACAGCTTCCTGGGCGAAGCCAGTGCCCTGACGCTCGGGCAGTGGCAACAGTTCTGGTTCATCCCGGCGGCGTTTGCGGCTCTGGTCATCGTGGGCTTCGGCATGCTCTTCTACGACCGGGTGGAACGGGCGCCAGTGGGCGGCGCGGGAGAGGAGTCCGTTCA
Source organism: Gemmatimonadota bacterium (assembly GCA_039588255.1). Taxonomy (GTDB): domain Bacteria; phylum Gemmatimonadota; class Gemmatimonadetes; order Gemmatimonadales; family GWC2-71-9; genus B3T1B10. The sequence goes on from JBDHAF010000022.1 coordinate 30,537, forward strand.
GGAAGCTACGTAGAAGCGTAGGTGACAGACGACCGGCGGCGCACTCCCCCACGACTGGCGCACGATCTGGCTCATTCCGGCAATCGGCGCAGTGGGAATCCTGATGTTGTTTGCGGCGGCATTCCGTCCCCAAGCAGCACCATCTGAAGAGGAGGACCTGGCCGTGGCGGGTGGGGAGACCTGAGCCCCGACATGGCTTGGTTCGAAAGAGTTTAACCCAGAGGTTTTGGAATGGCGACCAAACAGGTTTCGAGACGAACATTCGTTGGCGACGTGGCGGCGGCCGGCATGGCCTTCACCATCGTCCCACGTCACGTGCTCGGTAGCCCAGGTCACCGGGCACCGAGCGATACGCTCAATGTGGCGTGCATCGGTGTCGGAGGGCGAGGGCGGGACGACATGCGCGGTGTGAGCATCGAAAACATCTATGCGCTCTGCGACGTCGATGGGCGTGCGGTCGCCGCGGCGGCCGGCAGGTACCAGGCGGCAAAGCAATACAAGGACTTTCGGGTGATGCTGGAGGAGGAGGGGGACAACATCGATGCCGTGACGGTGGCGACGCCGGATCACACCCACACCGTGGCCGCCATGGCTGCGATGAAGCTGGGGAAACACGTGTACTGTGAGAAGCCGCTGGCCAGAACGATCTACGAGGTCCAGCAACTCGTCGATGCGGCGGGGCGGTACGGCGTGGCCACCCAGATGGGCAACCAGGGACATGCCGCCGCAGGCACGCGCCAGATTCGGGAGTGGGTGGAGGCGGGGGCCATCGGCACCGTGCGAGAGGTGCAGTACTGGACCAACCGTCCCATCTGGCCCCAGGCCATCGAGCGCCCTCTCGAGGCAATGCATGTTCCGACGTACCTGGATTGGGATCTCTGGCTCGGCCCGGCTCCGAAACGGCCCTACCACCCGGCGTACGCCCCGTTCCGCTGGCGTGGGTGGTGGGACTACGGCACCGGCGCGCTGGGGGACATCGCGTGTCACGCCATGGACGCGGCGTACTGGGCCCTGGACCTGGGGTATCCCACGCGCATCGTGCCGGAATCCACGACGCTGTTCGACGAGACGGCGCCGGCGGCGTCTCGCATCGAGTACGACTTTCCCGCCCGGGGCGGCCGGCCCGCCATCAAGGTGGTGTGGCGCGATGGCAACTTTTCACCGCCTCGTCCCGAGGAGATCGGGGACGAGCAGCGCTGGCCCATCGAGAGCAGCGGGCAGATCTGGGTCGGTGATGACGGCAAGCTCTTCGCCGGCATCTACGGGGAGAATCCGCGCCTACTCGACGCCGGCCGGGACGCGGAGATCCGCGCGAACCAACCCGCCGAGCGGTATCCACGAACCCAGGGCGTGTACCGGGAGTGGATTGCGGCGTGCAAGGGCGGCCCACCCGCCGGCTCGAACTTCGTCGACCACTCGGGGCCCCTCACCGAAATGGTGCTGCTGGGCAACCTCGCGGTGCGCGCGGCACGGACGCTGGAGCTGGATCCGTCCAGCGGTCGCATCACGAACGCCGACATTCCCGCGGAGTATGTGCACCCGACGTATCGGGAGGGTTGGAATCTCTAGGGAGTAGTTGACGCCCTTACCGCCGCCGCCCGCTCCGTCATGGCGCGCAAGAGTGCTACCCCTGCCACTCCCCCTTGGCCACGGCGGGCACGAACGACTCCAACCCCTCCGGGCGGAACGGCAGCGTCTTCTCCTGCTCCGCGCTCATGTACGACGTCATGAGGATCTCCATCACCTCCACACCGTCGTCGAACGTGAGCAACGGCGTTTCACCATGGAGGAACGCCTGGGTGAAGTGACGGTCTTCTGCCTGGTAGCCGTATATCGCCGCTTCGTCGGCGACGACCGGCATGAGGCCCATCTCCGCGTTCTGCTTCTCGACGAGATCCTCGCCGGCCTCGCCCGTCACCTCCCGGCTGAAGAAGAGCTTGAGGCTGCTCTCCAGCGTGTTCCACGACATGGAGTACTCGGGGCCGAGCAACTCGGCCGAGAGTCGCAGCCCGGCGCCTACGTAGCTCCAGGACGTTGTGACTTCCCCTATCAAAGTGGATCCGTCTTCGGCTTCGTACTCGATGGTCGCGCTGGCAAAGTCCTCCGCCGGATGCCGGGCGTAGTCGACGTCGTTGCCCATCGTCTGTCTGAGTTTCTCGATGTACTCGGGCCGCGTCCACTTGAGACTCGCGATGTGGGCCGTGATCTTCGCCGGCCGTATCGATCCGCGCGGTGCGCCCGGCTTGGTCAACAAGTGCCGCGCGACCTCCACCGCGTGGCACATCATGTCGTTGAGCACCCCGCCACCCTGCATGTTGCCGCGCCAGAACCAGGGCGTGTGCGGGCCGCAGTGCTCCTCGGCGGCCCGGGCAAGATAGGGCCGGCCGGTGATCGCCGCACCTCGGGCCCAGATCAGGTCGCGGCCGCGGGCCACGTCGGGCGCAAAGACCTCGTTCTCCAGATATCCGTGACTGACGCCGATGCCCTTGATCAACTCGGCGACCTTCTTGGCTTCCGCCACGGTGCGGCCGAGGGGTTTCTCGCACGCGATCCCCTCGAGCTCTCCCTTGCCCGACGTCACGGCGGCGGCAATCTCCTCGACGTTCTCGATGCGGGCGAAGTTCGGCGCGCAGAGCCACAGCGCGTCGATGTTCGGGTCGGCCACCATCTCGGTGATCGAGGAGTACGGCCTGGCGTCACCCACTCGCAGTTGGCGGGCCAACGCCGCGGCTTCGTTTGCTTGAGCCGCAACCGGGCTGAACGTGCCGAGTACGTCGGCGTCGCGCACGCCGGTCCAGCCCCGGATGTGAAACTGGGCGTTGAAGCCACTCCCGATGAATCCTACTCCCAACCGTTTATTGCTCATTGTCTCAATCTCGGTTTATCTGTCGTTGTATTGCACGCCCACCTTGTCAAGGGCCTCTTGGGGGCAGCCGGTCCATTCAGGAATGCCGGTGTTGCCCTGGTACTGCAAGTCCTCGACACCCATCCGGCTCGACCAGAATCCACTGGCCGTCAGGTCACGGAGACTGTTGAAGAAGGAAACGCCGTGGCTCATCTCTTCACGGGCCCTATCCGGCCAGGCGATATCGTCCAGCACGGCGTTGCGTTCCTCATCCGTGCAATCCAGGAAGGTCTTGTCGAAGCGCACCCGGCATTGGGCGTCGAGCCACGCGAGCCCTCCGCGCATCGCCGTTTGGCGCCGCTCCTCGTCGAGCACGATGAAGTCCATGAACTCCGGGACACCGGCTTCGGTGGCGCTCCCGGAGCGCTCGTCCCGGGGAAGGATCATGTCGACGAGCACGCGAACGGTATCGTACTCGTGGGCGGTGAAGAACTGCGGCACGAACTGCCCGCCGGTTTCGGCGGCCGTGCGCCGCGCCGCGACGACCGCACGCCTGGCCTGTTCTGCGTCTTCCGCCGACCAGTCGAACGCGGCAGCCAAGGGTGTGGTGGCCAGAAGCCGGACGACGTCGCGCCGGTGCATGGTGCCCATTAGAGATTCCCCCTGTTGCGTTCTTCCGCAATGTACTCGCTCGTCCGCATGGCGAGGGCCATGATCGTCCATGTGGGGTTCTTGTCGGCCTGTGACACGAACGGTCCGCCATCGGCCACGAAGAGGTTTTTCACGTCGTGCGCCTGGCACTGTTGGTTGAGGACCGACGTCCGCGGGCTCTCACCCATTCGGGTGACGCCGATTTCGTGAATGATGCGGCCACCCGGGAGAATGCCGTACCCCCCCTCGGCACTGGGCATCGATCCGAAGGGCGTTCCGCCCATGGCCGTGATGAGCTCCCGAAAAGTCTCCTGCATGTGCTTTACTTGAAGATGCTCTCGGTCGGTCCACTGGAAGTGGAAGCGCAATACCGGGATGCCCCACCGATCCACCACGTTGGGGTCGATCTCGCAGTAGCTGTCCTCGTTGGGGATCATCTCGCCCCGGCCGGAGAACCCCACCACCCCACCGTAATACCGCCGGTAGTCTTCCTTGAGCTGGCGGCCGTAGCCGCCGCCGTTGGGGTAGTTGTGAATGCCACCCATGAATCCGTATCCGGGCATGCCGCGACCGCCCCACACCTCGACATGGTAGCCTCGGGGGAAGTCGAGATCCGCGTTGTTCAACCACCATGGCATGTAAATGTGTCCCCCGCCGACCCCGTCCTCGTTGTGGGGGACGTTGTCCATGAGGCGCGGAACGAATCCGGCCGCGTCGGTTCCAGTGGAGTCGGTGAGATATTTGCCGACCGTGCCGCTGGAGTTGGCGAGCCCGTCCGGAAAAAGCGTTGAGGTCGAGTTGAGCAGTAGTCGTGCGGTCTCACACGCGCTCGCCGCCAGGACAACGAGCCGCGCCCGCACGTGGTTGTCACTGCCGTCGGACTTGTCGACATAGGAGACCCCGGTTGCGAGGCCCGCTCTGTCGGTGGTGACGGCCCGTGCCATGGCGTTGGTGATGATGGTGAGGCGCCCGGTATCCAGGGCAGGGGGGATGAGCACGCCGGTGGAAGAGAAGTTGGCATTCACACCACAACTGCGGCCGCACTGTCCACAGTAATGACACGCCGGCCGACCGTTCAAGGGACGCGTGAGAATCGAGAGCCGGGCGGGGATGCAGGTCACGCCCAGGCGGTCACACGCTTCCTTGACGAGTAGCTCGTAGCACCGGGGTCTAGGCGCCGGCTGAAAGATCCCATCGGGCGCGTCGCGAAGACCTTCCTCGGAGCCGAACAACCCCACCATGCGATCGAGCCGGTCGTAGTACGGGGCGACGTCATCGTAGTTGATGGGCCAATCGTCCCCCATGCCGTCCTTGCTGCGGGGCTTGAAGTCGTCGGGTCCGTAGCGCAGCGAGATCCGGCCCCAGTGGTTGGTGCGTCCGCCGAGCTGTCTCGTCCGGAACCAATCAAAGGAATCGCCGGGGGCCTGCGTGTAGGGCTCGCCTTCCAGGGACCATCCCCCCAGGCCCGCGTGGAACTCACCGAAGTTGCGTTCGGCGGTGCTTCGGCCCCGGCGGGGAGATTCGTAGTTCCAATTGAACATCGTGGAATCGCCGGCGACGTCCCAGTCCCGACCGGCCTCGAGCATGATGACGTCGGCTCCGGCTTCCGTCAGCATCTTCGCGGCCATGCCGCCGCCAGCTCCCGACCCCACGACGCACACGTCGTAGGTTCTCCGTTGAGGTAAGAGCCACATGTGTTTCCCGCTGCTGGTTGATGGTGCTGGCTAAAGTATCCTTCCCATCGTCACCGTGCCATGGGATGATGGGGCCGAATGCTCAGAAGGTCAGGTGCGCGAGATACTCGTAGCTGGCGCGAATGGACGCGAAAGCGTCGGTCGGGTTGTCGTGCTCCACGAAGAAGTGCCGGATGCCGGCGCGGTCCCGCTGCGCGAACATGGCGGCGAAGTCCATCACCCCGGCTCCCACGTCGGCCATGCCGCGCTCCGGGGTCCCGTCCATGTCCTTCACGTGAACCAATGAGAAGCGGCCGGGATGCTCGGCGAAGTACTCGAGGGGATCGGCGCCCGCTCTCGTGGCCCAGAAGAGATCCAGTTCATACGTGACGAATTGGGGATCGGTTTCAGCGAGAAGGACGTCGTAGGGGACTTGCCCGTCGAGGGGCTCGAACTCGACGGCGTGGTTGTGAAACCCGAACTGGAGCCCCGCGGCCTGGGCCTGCTCCGCGGCCCGGTTGAAGACCTCCGCCGCTTCCCGATACCCGTCCAGGGTTTCGCGAACACTTCTCGGAAGTGACGGGCAGATGACGTAGGCGTGGCCCACCGATGTGGCGGTCTCGAGGACCTGGTCCCACCCATCCAGCAACGTGTCGTACCCGACGTGGGCGGCCGGGGCCGCCAATCCCACGGCGTCCAGCGCCTCCCGAACGGCGGCCGGTTCGCGGTCGAAGTACCCGGCGAACTCCACCTCGTTGTATCCGATCGCAGCGATCCGGGCCAGCGTGGCGTCGAAGTCTTCCGCCATGGCCCGGCGCACGGTGTACAGCTGAACCCCGATGCGGTCGAGCTGGCGGGGCCGGGCGGTGGCGAGGGCGGGGGCGAATCCGGCTGCTCCGATGGCGATGCCGGCTGTGGTCTTTACGAATGTGCGTCGGTCGGTGTCCACAGGAGCCTCCAGATGGGGTCTTCAACATGCCACGGCAGTGACTTGGGGGCCAGAGCCGTCAACGCCCCAAACAGTGTCTCGGACCCTGGCTCTCCGCAATGGCTAAGTGTCTAGCGGGGGTGACTTTGCGCACTGACCTACCGGGGCTCTTGTGCTATGCTGGTGTGGAATTTTGACTTAGCCGCCTTGGGCCGTGGGCTCGGGGCGAGTACAGGCGCATGCAATACCAAGAACTCGTCGACGTCCTGGAACACGTGGGGAAGGACCCCTCCCGGCTCATCTTCGAAGATGAGCTGACGGGCATCCACAACCGCCGCTTCCTGCTCAGCTATTTCGAGCATCGGGTGCGGTGGGAGACGGGTGAAGACTACCCGTTGGCCCTCCTCGTCATCGACCTGGACCGGTTCAAGGAGGTCAACGACACCCACGGGCACGAGACAGGAGATCAGGTCCTGACGTGGGTGGCGGCCGTCATGCGAGATGTCGTGGGCGAGGACGGCTTGCCGGTGCGCTACGGCGGTGATGAGTTCATGGTGGTGCTGCCGGGCGCCAGTCGACGGGACGGGCAGGAGGTGGCCGATCGCCTGCTCCAACAAACCAGGGACCGGCCCTTCAAGGTGCGGGAATCGGGAATCGAGCTCCCCATCACCTTGAGCATCGGGGTGGCCTCAGCCCCGGAGGATGCGTCCGACGGACAGGGGCTGTTCCAGGCCGCCGACACCGCCCTCTATCACGCGAAGCAGTCGGGACGGAATCGGGCGGCGGCCGCCGGGGACATCGATCCCGCCAAGGTCTTCCCCAAGACAGCGCTCCACCGGCTGAAGGTCACGGGCATCGTGGGGCGGGACGATGAACTGGCCGTCGTGGCCGACGCGCTGGAGGCCCTCAGTCAGGGAACGAGCCGCTTTCTGGTCTTCGAAAGTGCCCCCGGCGGCGGGAAGACCACGTTGGTGAACACCATCCGTGACAACCTGACCGTGGACGATTCCCTTGTGGTCACCAAAGTGTGGGGTGACCAACAAGAGGCCTTCCGACCCTATTATCTGTTGCAGCGCATTCTTGTGGCGCTCCTCAACCAACAGGAGGACAAGGGGAGGGGCGTTCTCGATGGTCTGAGCAATGACGAGCTTGCCAATCTCGCGCACGTCATACCGCAACTGGCGCCACAGGACTCTCCTCCGTCCACCGAGCAACCCGACAGCCAGGCGCGGCAGGCGATTTTTGCGACGCTGGCGCGATTCCTCCCCGGCCTCGTCAAGTACCGTCCTCTCGTGCTCCTCGTGGATGACTTGCACCTTGCGGATGAGGCGACGCTTCTCTTGCTGCGAGTGTTGATGGAGCGGAAGGAGCTGACGCTGTTCGTGTGCGGAGCGGCAATGGAGTCAATCCACCTGGGTGAGGCGTCGCCCATGGATCGCTTCTTCAAGACGGAATATGAGGATCTCGAGATTCGCCGGGCACGCCTTCAACCTCTCGGTCCGGAACACATCGCGGAGTACCTCGGTACCGTATTCCCGAGTCTCCGCATGCCGGACGGTTTCCAAGACGACTTGGCGGCCACGACGCAAGGCAATCCCCTGTTCCTGGCCGAGATCGTCCGCAAGCTCGTCGCAGATCGGAAGGTCAATCTGGTGGGACAGGAGTGGGTGATCGAGCCGCTCGAAGAGGGGTATCTGCCCAAGTCCCTCGAAGAGATCGTGGTCGAGAAGATCGCCGCCCTCGACGACGAGGGAATGGATCTCTTGGCTCGTGCGTCCACGTTGGGTGAGGACATTTCGGTCAGTATGCTGGCCGGAAGCGCGGACCTGGACGAAAACAAGGTCCTCGAGTTCCTGGATCGCGCCGAGGCGCTTGGCTTGGTGAAAATGGACTTCCAGGTGAACGACGAAGTCATGCGCTTTCTCGGCAAGCGCGTGATGGACATCAGCTATGGGTCGGTGGACGAGGATCGCCGCTCGATGCTGCACGAGCAGGTCGGTCAATACCAGGAGCGGCTGTACCAACAAAGCCTCATTCCGTCGGCGTCCCTGCTTGCGTACCACTACAAGCGCTCGGCTAACCAGGAGAAGGCGCGTGAGTACGAGCGGGCCCAAGTGGTGTACACGCAGAGGGTTTTCGACGCAGCCGAGGCTTCCCACTACACGGGACAGCTTCTCGAAGACGTCGACACCGGACCGAAGCTCGACCGCGAGAGCCTTCCCCTCGTTCCGACCGTACTCCGCAACCTGATGACCGCTGTACGGAACATTCAGCTCTATCCTCCGGAGAGTGCAGCAATCGCCCAAGCGCTGGAGCAGATCAAGGATCCGATCGACGGCATCCTCGAGCGCAACGAGCGTCTTTTGTTGTCGCAGGCGCACCACGTACTGCTCGTCAACGGCCAACGCCTCGAAACAGCGGAGCTAAAGGCCCTCACCGAATCCTACCTCGAGCTTCTGGCACGCTTTGAGCTGAAGGGGATCGCCTTCCGACGGGGTGTGACGCAGGAACAGCTCAAGACCCTCGTCGTCACGTTGGGTCGGACGAAACCCGATGCCATCGAACCGGGGTTCTGGCGGGAGTTCGCCGTCGAGCAAAAGCTCGAGCAAGTGGAACTGCTGCAGATGCAGTACTCCCGTGTCCGGAAATCCCGAACCATGGTTGCCATGGTCTCGTCGGCGGAAGACGAGGCGTTGAGCTCCACCGAACTGAAACAGGTGCCGGACGTGTTACGTGCCCTCCACGGCGCGGCCACAAACGTCAAGCTCTATCCGCTCGACGCCCAGCCCGTGATCCAGTCCATCGAGACGCTCCAGGATGCGATGGACCGGTTTCTGGGGACACACCCCGCGTTGACGCTGGCCTATGTAGGCGAGTCCCTGCTGGTCAACGGCGCGAAGGCCGATACGGCCTCGTACGATGCGGTGGCGGACGGGTTCATCTCGTTGCTGAAGTCCGTCGGGATCGACAGCATCACTTTCTTTGCTCCGGCGGTCCCCGAAGAAATCGAGACCTTTATCGGCGCCCTCCGCGACCTCCCGTCATCCGGTACCGAGCGGAGCTTCTGGGACGACCTGGCAACCCAGCACGGCCTGCGGTCGGTCGCCTTCAACCAGCGACAGTACACACTTGGTGTCGTGCAGAGCCTGCTGGACGACGTAGGCGCGCCGCCGGTGGACGAGGTCATCGAGGTGGATGCCACCGCCGCCCTCATCGCGACCCTGCCGGACGACCCCACGGAAGCAGTGCGCGAAGCCCTGCCGCGGTTCGGCAAGGAGTTGCTCATCAAGGGCGAGCACAAGGTCATACGACGGCTGCTCTCCGCGCTCTTCAAAGACTTTGCCGTGCAGGATCCCCTCGGTAAAGAGCAGGTCATTCAGTCCTGTTCCCGCCTGACCGACGGTTTGATCCTCGGGTTGCAGCACAAGTTCGCGGAGCTTGCCGTCAGCTATATTCTCGGCGCGTTCGAGCAGGAGACGGATCCACGCATCGTCCAGCGGATGGCCACCATGCTGTTCGAGATGGCTGAAAGCGCCGTGCAGTTTGCCGACTACACGCTGGCGGCCCGAATACTGCTGCAGCTCCGGGAACGGAGGGGGCAGCTCGATGCTGCGGGAGAGTCGAGCACCGAGAGCCTCACCAAGGTCCTCGACCGGAAGCTCGATGCGACGACGGAGAAGTTGCTGGAGGAGGACCTGAGTTCCAGCGATCCTGTCCGCCAGGAACAGGCCGCGCAGGTCATCAGCGCGTTGGGGCGCCCGGCGATTCCCGTCTTGGTGCACGTGATCGAGCGCGAGAAGGACTTTCGAGCCAGGCAGATGGCGGCCGACGTCCTCGCACAGATGGGGCCGGTAGCCGCGCTACGCCTGAAGCAGGCCGTCGTGACGGGAATCGTGGTGGAGCAGCGGTACCGAGTCCTCGAAGTTGTGGACCGGGTCACCACCGACGTGGGGGACGAGCTCGAGTTCAGCCTGGCCGACAGCAATCGTAAGATTCGCCGCGCGGCGTTTCAGCTTTTTGAGCGGCTGGGGCGAAACGACTTGATCGACATGGTCCTGCCGTACGCCTACGGAGAAGACGACGGGAAGGCCAAAGGCGCGATCCGGAGTTTGGGAAGCTTGGGTTCCCCGGAAGCCGCCGAAGCGCTGGCCGCGATTCCGAAGACCACCAAGGACTCGGAACTCGTTATCGTGTGCTGTCAGGCTCTGGGGCAGATCGGCGACGAGATTTCCATCGCCGCCCTCGTCAAGGTCCTCAAACAGCGGCGATTCGTCTTCTTCGGTCGCCGGTGGAGCGAGCCGGTGCGGGCGATGGCTGCCATGGCGCTGAAGCAGGTCTCCGATCCATCTGCCCGGAAGGCGCTGATACGCTTCCGACGGGACAGCGACGCGCGAGTGAAGCAGATCGCCCTGTCGGCGGCGGCCACGGAGGCTGAGAATCATCTCTCGTAGGTGATCCGGTAGATTGCGCCCTGTCGATCGTCGGACACCAGAAGCGACCCGTCCGGCATCACCAACACGTCCGCGGGCCGGCCCCAGGCCCGGCTCCCCTGCAGCCAGCCGTCGGCGAAGACGTCGTAGCCGATCGCTCGATTGTCCTCGATGTCAACCACGGTGATTCGATAGCCGATGGGCGTGCTGCGGTTCCAAGAGCCGTGCTCTGCAATGAAGATCTGATTGCGATACCTCGGGGGGAACATGGTGCCGGTGTAGAAGCCCATTCCGATCGCGGCGACATGGGGTCCGAGTCGCCGGGCCGGAGCCGTGAACGCGTTGCACTCTCGCTCGCTGCCATACTCGGGATCTGCGACGGTGCCGCCGTGGCAGTACGGAAACCCGAAGTGCATTCCGGGATTGGGCGCGTGGTTCAGCTCGTCCGGAGGTATGTCATCCCCCAACATGTCGCGTCCGTTGTCGGTGAACCAAAGCTCCCTGGTGCGCGGATCCCAGTCGAACCCCACCGAGTTCCGCACGCCGTGGGCGAACACTTCCGGATCTGAGCCGTCAGGGTTCATGCGGAGGATGGCGGCAAACCGTTCGTCCGATTGCTTGCAGATGTTGCACGGCGCTCCCACCGGCACGTACAGCAGGCCGTCCGGGCCGAAATCGATGAATTTCCATCCGTGGTGCGTCTCCGTGGGGAGGTCGTCTCGGATCACGATCGGCTCAGGCGGATTCGCGAGCTGGGATTCGATGTCGTCGAATCGCAACACCCGGCTTACCGCGGCGACGTACAGCGCGCCATCACGGAACGCAATCCCACTGGGCATGGCGAGACCGCTGGCGATGGTGTAGGTCTCATCGGCCGTGTTATCGCCGTCACGATCGACGACCGCGTACACGCTCCCCGCGCTTCGCGATCCCACAAACACGGTGCCGTTGGTCCCCATTGCCATCTGCCGAGCGTTGGGGACATCCTCACTGTAGACGGTGATTCGAAAGCCGTCGGGAAGGGAAATGCGGTCGAGCTGCTGGCGGTCCGTGACCTGTCGGTACATGGCGAACGCCCCGATGAGGACGATGACCGCCAACGAGATGCGCACAAAGCTGATACGATGGTGCATGGTCTTTATCCCTCGCTGCTCTGAAATTCGTACATTGTCGAATCGCACACCGGCTCGTAGCCGATGGCCTGGTAGATACTGTTGGACGTCGGGTTTGCAAGATCGGTATACAGGGAGCAGAACGAGCGTCCCTCGTCGAGCATCCGCTGGCTTAGATCCGCCACCAACCCCGACGCGTACCCGCGGCTGCGGAATTCCGGTGGTGTATACACGGCGCCGATGCGGATTCCGTTTGGGGTGGGTCCCGACCACACCGCCATGGATACGGGCTCTGGATCCTCCCAGACGAACGCCGCCCCGTTGGCGAGGTGTAGCCTGGCAATCTTTGGTGCGTTGCGGTGCGGGGAGCCACCTGCTTCGATGTTGAAAGCGTCGATCCACTCCACCAGCGAGTCGAAGTCACTCTCCGTCGCTTGTCGAATGTGCCCGCTGGGTGGTCGCTCCGGTGACCGCACCCGGTCGAGTTGGTAGATGCGTTGACGCATCTTGACCTGTGCTTCGGTCCCCGTTCGTCGGGACCACACGTCGGCAAAAGCCTCGGCCGTTGGGGCCGGTGCCACCACGCCCGGTATCTCGCCGTATTCTCTTTCGATGTCGTCGGCCACGAGTGCGAGGGCGTCCACCGGCATGCGGGTGAGGATCATGCCGAAGGGCGGTGTGCGGATCGCGCACGCGACGGGGGTGCCCTCGTGCTCCACCGAGGCGAGGTAGGGAGTCTCGTTGTAGTGGTCGGGGTGGTCTCTCAACACGCCGACGATCCCGAACACCAGGTTGTTCTCGGCCTCACGTTGCAGGAGCAACGGGCTCACCCGGGCGAGAAAGTCCTGGGGTGTGGTATGCCGGCAGAGGGTGAGGGTCATCCCCTAATATAAGGAAGGGTTCACGGTCGCGATGCCGGCTCTCGGTACTGTCAGGCAAGGTGTCGAGTTGCTGAGGCCGGGTGACACGGATAGCTTCTGCCCGATCTCGAGAATCCGTGTGAGCACCACAAGGGTGAGACATGCCAGAGCCCCTTCCTCCAGAGTTGTCTGCATTGCTCGATGCCGCTGACCCCGCGGCGAAGGAAGGTGCGTGGCGCCGGTTCGTCAATAAACACAGTCGCCTGATCTTGACGACCGCGCGGGAAGCGTGCGCTGGCTACGACGACGGCATGGAGCGCTACACGTTCCTGCTCGACGAGCTCAAACGCAACGACTTTCACCGCCTGCGCGGGTACGTAGCCGACGGAAGAGGGAAGTTCACCACATGGCTCGTGGTCGTCGCGCGGCGACTCTGTGTCGATTACCACCGCAAGCGTTTTGGACGACGCCGAGGCGTGGGAGACGACCCCCAAACCAGCGCCGAGTGGGAGATGCGGTCCCGCCTCATCCGCATGATTGCCGAGCAGGTTGATCCATCTGACCTTCCTGACTCCTCTGCTCCCAATCCCGAAAAGCAGATGCGAGAGTCCGACCGCCATCGGGCTGTGGAACGCGCCCTCTCTCAGTTGGACGCCCGGGACCACCTGCTCATCAAATTGCGTTTCGAAGACGAGGTGCCAGTGCGGAACATCGCCAAGATCATGGGATTTTCGGGAGAGGTGAGCGTCTACCGGCAACTGAAGCGAATCTACAGGACCCTTCGGGCATACCTCCAAGAATCGGGTTTCGACGAAATGGAGGCATGAGGCGCTGTAACGAACTGTCGATGTGTCCGTGGAATGTTCATAGGACGACACAAAACTCGCAAGTCCAGGACGGTTATTCTTGCACGACGAACACCTCACGACCGGCGAAGTCGCGGCCTATCTGGAAAAGAGCCTCACTGCTCCTGAGCAGCAGCGAGTGGAGCGGCATTTGGTGCGTTGCGCCGAATGCCGCCGTGAAGTGGTGCACGTTCAGAACATCGAAAGCCAAGGCGTGAGATCCCGTTCGCGGGCGTACTTCGGCGTCGCCGCGGCTGTGGCAGCCGCGGCGGTCCTGCTGCTCTTCATTGGTCCAATCAACCGGTCCGGCCTTTCGCCGGAAGGTACGATACGTG
>JBDHAF010000023.1:0-1239 GCA_039588255.1 Gemmatimonadota bacterium
AGCCAAGCGACCCTGGTCGCCGGCGGCAGCGCCCGGACCGTGAACGGCAAAGGCTACTTCGTCGAGGCAACGGTGTTCGACGACGCCAAGCCGGGCATGAAGATCGTCGATGAGGAGATCTTCGGTCCGGTGCTCGCGGTTCTCTCATTCGAGGACGTGGAAGAAGGCATCGCCCTGGCGAACGAGACCATGTACGGATTGGCGGCGGGCATCTGGACCAAAGACGTGCAGAAGGCACACCGCGTCGCGCACAGCATCAAGGCCGGGACGGTGTGGATCAACACGTACAACATGTACGATCCCGCCGCGCCGTTCGGCGGATACAAGGCGAGTGGTTACGGTCGGGACTTGGGTCGGGAGTCGCTGGATGGGTTCCTCGAGACGAAGAGCGTGTGGGTCAGTGTCTGACGCGCTTATTACCGCCGCTCTTCGCACCCCGGTGGGGGCTGTCGGGGACTCGTTGGCCGATGTGCGGCCGGATGACCTCGCGGCCATTCCCTTGAAGGCCATCGTCGATCGCACCGGCTTCGACCCGATGCAATTGGACGACGTGATCCTCGGGTGCGCCAATGGCGCGGGAGAGGACAACCGGAACGTGGCGCGGATGGCGTCGCTCTTGGCGGGGTTTCCCGTCGAGGTTCCCGGCCAAACCATCAATAGGCTGTGCGGCTCCGGACTGCAGGCCGTGGCCAGTGCGTCCCAAGCCATCAAGGCCGGTGAGGGGACGGCGTTCGCGGCCGGCGGTGTGGAGAGTATGACGCGAGCGCCGTACGTCATGCTCAAGCAGGGGAAGGCGTGGGACAGGCGTGCGCCGGAGATGGCCGACACAACGGTGGGATGGCGGTTCGTCAACCGGAAGATGCCCCGCGAGTGGACGATCTCCTTGGGCGAAACGGCGGAGGTCGTGGCCAAGCAGCACGGCATCTCCCGGGAGGACCAAGACGCGTTCGCCTTCGAGAGCCAACAACGAGCCAAGGCGGCGCAGGACCAGTGCATGTTCAGCGACGAGATCGTTGCCGTACCGCTGCCCCAGCGGGACGGCTCGGAAGTCTTGTTCGACAGGGATGAGCACCCCCGACCCAGCATCACCCTCGAGAAGCTCGCCACGCTGAAGCCAGCGTTCACGAAGGACGGAACCGTCACGGCGGGGAGCTCCAGCGGCATAAACGACGGGGCGGCGGCGCTGCTCGTGACGAGCGATGAGGTGATCTTACCTGACGGCGTGGAGCCGCTTGCCCG
>JBDHAF010000023.1:1253-32421 GCA_039588255.1 Gemmatimonadota bacterium
CACTGCCGTCGCGGGTGTAGACCCCTCGTGCATGGGCTTGGGACCGATCCCCGCAACCAGGAAGGCCCTGGACCGGGCAGGCCTTTCCCTCAACGAGATCGACCTCATCGAGCTCAACGAGGCGTTTGCCGCTCAGGCCCTCGCATGCATCCGGGAATTGGAGCTGGACCCCGGCAGGGTCAACATCTACGGCGGCGGCATAGCCCTCGGACATCCTCTCGGCTGCACCGGCGCCAAGATTCTGACCACGCTGGTGCACGCGTTGCGACGCACGGGTGGACGGTATGGGCTTGCGACGATGTGCATCGGTGTCGGGCAAGGCATCGCCACCATTGTGGAACGGGTGTGACACCAGGCATCACGACGTTCGAGAGCGTCCTGACGTCGGTTGAAGACGGCGTCGGGACGATAACACTCAATAGGCCGGACAAGTTGAACGCCTTTGCCGGGACGATGCGGCAAGAGGTGGCGCAAGTCGTTCGCGAGATGGCCGAGCACGAGGACGTTCGTGTCTTGGTTGTTACGGGAGCCGGGCGTGCGTTCTGTGCCGGCGCGGACATCGGGTACATGAAGGAGTTGACGGAGCGAAAGAATACCGAGGCCTTTCGCGCCTTGGTCGAGGCCGGTCGTGAGGTGGTGACGATCATTCGCAGCACACCCAAGCCGGTGATTGCCAGCGTCAACGGGCCCGCCGCGGGCGGCGGCGCCAACCTCGCCCTGTCGTGTGACGTCAGGATCGCATCCGAGAAGGCGTCGATCGGTCAGACCTTCAACAAGATCGGACTTCATCCCGACTGGGGCGGCACCTACTTCCTGCCCCGCCTCGTGGGATCATCCAAGGCACTCGAACTGATTTTCAGCGGCGAGATGATCGGGTCAGACGAGTGCCACCGCCTCGGGCTCTTCAACCGGGTCGTTCCTCACGATCAGCTCGGCTCCGAAACCGATAGTCTCGCCCGCGCCTGGGCTGCCAAGCCCCCGATAGCGTTGGCGCTGGCGAAGCAAGCCGTCTACCAGAGCGGCGATCACAGCCTGGAGGCGATGCTCGACATCGAGCTCGAGCACCAACTCCGGTGTTTTGACAGTAAGGACTCCACCGAAGGCCTCAATGCCTTTCTAGAAAAACGTCAACCCCTATTTAGCGGCGAATAGGAGTCATTCATGCGTAAACTGCACAACTGGGACGACTGGATTGATTACTTCAAGCACTGGCAGGACAAGATCGGTCTCGAGCGGAGCGAACTTCGGGATTTCGCCTTTGACATCAAGTTCGGCGCCCCCGAAGTGGAGGCTGTTGAATTCGGTCACTATAAGGGACAGCGCAAGTGGCCGACCTTGATGCATATCCCCGATCAGCGCATTCGCGATGCCCTGATGAACTTGATCATCTATCAGGGTGATACGGAGTTCGCGTCGGTGGAGCAGCAGCGGAGCCTGCTCATGAAGCCGCCCAGTGACTACGACATGCTCTCGATCATGCGGGTCATGTGCGAGGAGATGCGCCACGGTTGGCAGATGTCGTACCTGTTGTGCGAGCACTTCGGTGATGAGGGCCGCCGGGAAGCATCCAAGCTCCTGGAGCGAAACGCCGCCGAGGGCGAGCGGCTCTTGGGGAGCTTCAACGAGATCGTGGACAACTGGCTGGACTTCTTCACCTACACCCAGTTCATCGACCGGGACGGCAAATTCCAGCTGAAGATGCTGTCCACCTCGTCCTTCGAGCCTCTCGCCCGCTCCATGGGGCCCATGTTGAAGGAGGAGAGCTACCATCTCGGGACCGGCAACCACGGCCTGCTGCGGATCATCAAGGCAGGACGCGTCGAACCCGAACTGATGCAGAAGTTCTTCAACAAGTGGGTTCCGACCGCGTTCGACCTCTTCGGGACCGACAACTCGTCTTCGGCGCACTGGGCGTACGTCTGGGGATTGAAAGGCCGGTTCGACGAGCGGGAGAACGAACACGAAGCCGATCAGGGCCATTTGAACGAGGCCTCCCGGGTACTGTATCGGGAGGAGTGCGTCCGGTTGGTCGAGCGGCTCAACCGATACATTCCGGATCGCGATCGGCACCTGGTCATCCCGGACCTGAAATTCAACCGGAACATCGGGGTCTATGCCCGGCAGTGTTACGACATTCGCGGGAACGAGATGAGCCCGGAGGCCTACAAGAAGTACTTCGCCGAGGTGACGCCCTCCGAAGCAGACTACGCGACGTTGAACAACATTATGAAGGACCACGACTGGATCGAGCACCAGGCGAGCGCGAACTAGTACGAAGTTGGCGGAGCGTGACCGTTGCCCCCTCGAGCACCTATCTGGGTCGCGCTCCCCCGGTTCTCGATCCGATTGGCGCACTGTTTGCGAGGCGAGGACCCCTAGTGGAATCGCCTACAGGTAGTGATTATCGGTGAGGGCAGCGCGCCGGAGGGGCAAATGGCGTGCTGACCCGCAATCGCAACCTTGGAATCCAACCTCGCATATGCTCGTCATAGCACACAGGGGCGCATCGGGCCGAGAACCGGAAAATTCCCTCGCGGCTTTTCGCAGCGCCATCGAGCTCGGCGCGGACGCAGTGGAGCTGGATGTTCACGCTACCGCCGACGGCGCGGTGGTGGTGCACCACGATCCCAACGTCGGGGATTGCTCCATTCACGAATCCACCCTGGCCCAAGTCCGCGAGCACACCCTCTCCAACGGTGAGGCGGTCCCCACCCTCCTGGAGGTCTTAGACGCACTCGGCGCGGACCCGACCGTGTTCATCGAGATCAAGACCCTCGACGAGGCTCAAGACGGGCACTTGTTCGACGCAATCGCGTCGGGACCGGCGCCGGCGAACAGCCACGTGCACTCTTTTGATCACCGCATTGTGCACCGACTTCTCAAGGCGAAGGACGGACTGCAAGGCGGGGTGCTGTCCACGTCGTATCCCGTGAACCCCCTCATCCAGCTCGAGCAGACGGGTGCATCGACGCTGTGGCAGGGCGAGAGGCTCGTGGACGACGAGTTGGTGGCCGCGGTGCACGCCTTCGGCGCCCGAATCATCCCGTGGACCGTGGACGACCGTGCCCGCATCGAAGAATTCGTTGAGATGGGTGTCGACGGCATCTGTACGAACCATCCCGACGTCGTGAGAAAGCTTCTGACATGACCAAGATCACAGTGGTGGGCGCCGGCACCATGGGCCACGGCATCGCCCAGGTGGCCGCCCTGGCCGGTTACGACACGGCGCTCACGGACGTCAACGCCGACGCGCTGGCGGCCGCGTTGGGGCAGATACAGCAGAACTTGGACGGCGGGGTTGCCAGGGGAAAGATCACGGAAGATGCTGCCGCGGCGGCCGTGGGCCGGATCGAATTGGTGTCGGAGTTGGAGGCCGCGGCGGCGGACACGGACATCGTGATCGAAGCGGTTCTCGAGGATCTCGACGTGAAGCGAGATCTCTTCGCCCGGCTGGACGGGCTGGTCCCGCCATCAGCCATGCTGGCAACCAACACCTCTTCGCTTTCCGTGGCGGCCATTGCCCAAGCGACCGGGCGCCCGAATCGCGTATTGGGCATGCACTTTTTTAACCCAGTGCATATCATGAAACTGGTGGAGTTGGTGAGACACGATCGCACCGACGAAGGTGCGATCGAGCGGGCGCGGGATGTGGCGATCCGGATGGGCAAGGAGCCCATCGTGGTCACCGATTCGCCGGGGTTTGCGTCTTCGCGGCTGGGTATCGTGCTCGGTTTGGAAGCCATGCGAATGGTGGAACAGGGCGTCGCCAGCCCCGAAGACATCGACAAGGCCCTCCAGCTCGGCTACGGCCACCCGATGGGGCCGCTGAAGGTGTCGGACCTGGTTGGACTCGACGTTCGCTTGGCGATCGCCGAGTACTTACATCAAGAGCTCGAGGAGCCCCACTACGACCCCCCTGAGCTACTGCGGAGCAAGGTCGCTGCGGGCGAGCTTGGCAAAAAAACCGGAAAAGGGTTCTACGAATGGCCACCGAACAAGTAATCCTCAAGCAGATCGACGGTCACGTGGCGACGCTCACGATCAACCGCCCCGATAAACTCAACGCGCTCAACATCGAAACGCGTCGTGCGATGGTGAAGGCCCTCGAAGAGTTGGCCGCCAACGACGACGTCCGGGTCGTGGTCATCACCGGCGCCGGGGATAAGGCGTTCGTGGCGGGAGCGGATATCGCCGAATTCGAGGGGCGGAGTCCCGTGGAGCAATTCAGGGTCATGAACGACACGAACATGTTCCTGGCGATCGACGAGTTTCCCAAGCCCACCATTGCGGCGATCAACGGCTTCTGTCTCGGAGGCGGCTGCGAGACGGCCATGGCATGTGACATCCGGATCGCATCGGAGAAGGCGAAGCTGGGGCAGCCCGAGATCAATCTCGGCCTCATTCCCGGCGGGGGCGGAACCCAGCGATTGCCGCGACTCGTGGGCATGGGCACCGCGTTCAAGCTGCTCTACACGGGGGACTTCGTCAAAGCCGATGAAGCATTGCGAATCGGACTCGTGGATGAAGTTGTGCCGGCGGAGAACATCAAGGACCGGGCCAAGGAACTGGCCGAGACCATTGCGACAAAGAGCCCCGTTGCGCTGCGGTTGATCAAGCGGGCCGTGCGCGCGAGTGTGCGGACGCCCTTGGACGACGGATTGGATCAGGAGGTCAGCCTCTTTGCGCTGGCATTCGCGTCCGACGACATGACAGAGGGTGTCGACGCGTTCCTGAACAAACGCACGCCTACGTTCACGGGTCGATGAGTCGATCGGACCGTCGATGAACGACGCGCTTCCCGGCGTCTCGGATCTTCACACGCACATCCAACCGTGGCGCCAGCTCAAGCCGGCGGTGGCCAAGGTCATGCGGCAAGGGAAAGACGAGGAGTGGGAACGCCTCACGGCTTTGATGGACGATCCCAGCCTGCTACTCCAGGCGCTGGATGAGGCGGACGTCTGGCGTGTCGGCCTCATAAACTATCCCAGTCCCGATCTCATGGGGTTCACAGACGAAACCAACACGTTTGCAGCGGAGTATGCAGCCGCGGCTCCCGATCGGCTCTTGCCGTACGGCGGCGTACACCCACGGTTCACAACGGACCCCGAGGGGCAGGTCGAAGAGCTGCTGCAGCTGGGCATACGCTGTTTGAAGATTCACCCGCCCCATCAACTCTTTCCGGCCAACGCGTACACGACGGGACTCGAGAATCTCGCACGCATCTATCGACGGTGCGAGGAGCGCGGATTACCCGTGCTGATCCACACGGGCACGAGCATTTTCCCGGGTGCACGGTGCAAGTACGGCAGACCGATGGAGCTCGACGACGTGGCCATTGATTTCCCTGATCTCACGATCGTCATGGCGCACGGAGGCAGGCCCCTCTGGATGGACGAAGCATTCTTCGTGTTGCGAAGGCACAAGAACGTCTATCTCGAGCTCTCCGGCATCCCACCCAAGCGTTTGCTGGAGTACTTCCCGCGGATCGAAGAGATTGCCGATAGGGTGGTCTGGGGGACGGACTGGCCCAGTCCGGGAGTGCTGAACCTGCGCAAGAACCTCGATCAGTTCTTGGCGCTGCCGTTGGCTGAGGATGTGAAGACAAAAATCACGCGGACCAACCCTTTGGTGTTGATTCCTACTCGTTAGGATCTTCCGCTCCCGAACCTGCAATGTCGAAGAAAATCATTCTCCCTGCTGGTCCGATCCTCCTGGCGCTCACCATAGTGCTTCCTCCTCCGGGAGGGCTCGGCGAGGAAGCGTGGCGCGTGGCGGGCCTCGCCGCGTGGATGGCGCTGTGGTGGCTGTCGGCCATCGTTCCGCTGGAGGCCACGTCACTCCTCCCCGTCGTGATTTTGCCCCTGGTCACCCCGCGCTCTGTCGGGGACGTGACGACGTCGTACGCCAATCCCATCATCTTCCTGTTCTTGGGCGGGTTCTTTCTCGCGGCGACACTGGAGCGTTGGCATCTTCACAAGCGGTTCGCCCTCACGGCGGTGCGGGTGGCGGGAACGCGGGCATCCCGAGTGCTTCTGGCGTTCATGCTGGCATCGGCGTTCTTGAGCATGTGGATCTCCAACACGGCCACCGCCGTGATGATGTTGCCCATTGCGGTGGCGGTGGTGGGTGGAGGGGATGGTCAGCAAGACGGTCGCTTCCCGGTGGCGCTGATGCTCGGGGTGGCCTACGCCTGCTCGATCGGCGGCGTGGCCACCCTGATCGGTACTCCTCCCAATGCCATCTTGGCCGGGGCGGCGGCCGACCTCCTCGGCATCGACTTGGGATTCGGCAACTGGCTGTTGATCGGTATGTTCGCCACCATCCCCATGCTCGTCGCATGTTGGTTGCTGTTGATGTGGTTGTTTGGCGTGAAGGGCAACCTGCCCCATCTCGCCGCCGCGGTGGAACGTGAAGGCACCGGTCTCGGACCGCTGTCGGGGGCCGAGAAGTACATCCTCGCGGTGTTTGCCGCCACCGCGGTGGCGTGGATCCTTCGGGCGCCGAAGAGCCTCGGTGCAATCCGGATCCCGGGACTGTCGGACTTGCTGCCCAACGTTAGCGATGCGGGCATCGCCGTGGCGGCGGCCCTGCTCCTCTTCGTCATTCCCCTGCCCCGGTCGCGCCACGCGGTGGCGTTGAACTGGGAGTCGGCCAAGGCGGTGCCCTGGGGGATCCTGCTCCTCTTCGGCGGCGGGTTGGCACTGGCGGCGGGCTTCGCGGACAGCGGACTCACCGAGTGGATCGGCGGCGGCCTGGAGCGGTTGCGGGGCGTCCCCACTCCCCTGGTGTATCTCGCCACGGCCACGGTGTTCGTGTTCCTCACGGAGTTGACCAGCAATACGGCCACGGCGGCCCTGGGGATGCCCCTCATGGCCGGGGTCGCCGGGGGGCTGGGCCTGGAACCCCTCCCCCTGATGGTCGTGGCCGCCATGGCTTCCTCCATGGCCTTCATGCTGCCGGTGGCGACGCCCCCGAACGCCATCGTGTTCGGATCCGGGCGGATTCGTTCGGCGGACATGGCGCGGGCGGGTCTCTGGCTCAACGTCTTGGCCATTTTGGTGGTAACTTTTGTGGTGAGCGTGTGGGCGGGTTGAGGCGAGCCAATACCTGAAACCCCAGAGAGAATGGGCGGGACCGTCGCCATAGCCAACTTCCGGACGAAGGTCGAGGCGGAGATCGCGGGTGGCATGCTGGAAGCCGCAGGAATCCCGTATGTCATCCAGTCGACCGAGGGCATCCTCCACGGCCCGATCAATCCCGGGGCCTCGATTCTGGTGAGCGAGGCGGTGGAGGAGCATGCCCGGGCCGTGCTTGGCAGGCCGCCGGGTGAGGACCTGCCGGAAGACGTGGCGTGACCGACGGGCGGGTCTTTGCAGCCGTGGGAGCCGGGCTGGCCTTCCTGGGCGTCGCGGCGGGGGCGTTCGGCGCCCACGTTCTCGAGGATCGTCTCTCCGGCGATCTGCTCGGCGTGTTCAATACCGCGGTGGACTATCAGTTGTACCACGCCCTCGGCCTGCTCCTCCTGGGAGGACTCGCTCCACGGCTCGGGGCGACGTTCGTGCACTGGGCCGGGATACTTTTCGTGTCGGGAACGATTGTCTTTTCCGGGAGCCTCTACCTGCTCGCGCTCACTGGAGTCCGGTGGCTCGGTGCCATCACGCCAATCGGCGGCGTGTGTTTCCTGGCAGGCTGGGGAGCCCTCTGTTGGAGCTTGTTGTCGACGACTGAGAAGCAGGCGGACCTGGGAGGACCATGAGACGTTTATCGGTTGTGCTTTCGGTTGCCCTCGCATTCTCGTGCGGCACGGAGCCGTCCGGGACGCTCACGCTCACGGTGGAGGACCTGCCTCAGTTCTCGCCGGACGCGTCGCTCGACGTCCGCGGTACGGTGACCAGAGAGCCGGCGTCGGACACGCCTGTCATCGTGACGATTGCCGGGGGGGCCGAGACGGTCTCGGATACGGTCGACGGGACGTTCGATCTGTCAGTTTCCCTCAAGTCCAATCAAGAGAACCAACTTTCGATCATGGCATTCGACGGGACGGGGTCCATCGCCGATGCCATCGTTGTCTCCGTCTTCCACGACGACGCCGGTCCCCAGGTGGTGAGCTCGACGCCGGTGAATCGCCAACAAGACGTGCCCGTCACGACGGGCATCGAGGTGCGCTACGCCGAACCGCTGGTTCAGGACAATCCCGACGCGTCGTTCACCCTGAAACAGAACAGCCGAGCGGTGCCGGGAACGGCCACCCTGTCCGGCGACCAGACGCTGTTCACGTTCCAGCCGGACGCGTCCCTGGAGCCGGCCTCGGTGTACGAAATGGTGCTGACCGGGTTCACCGACGAAGCCGGCAACGTTCCCGGCGACGGCCGTAACACCTGTTTCATCACGACGTTCGACGGCACACAGATGGTCGCCACGGATGACACCTCCTCCGCCGTCTTCCAGACCATCCCACCACCCGAGGTGCTCCGGCCAACCGACATCATGGGGGGGACCCTCGCACGCCTCGGCTCAACCCTGTACGGCGTGTTCGCGTTCAACAGCGACCGGTCGCTCGCCGGGAGAGTGGACGCAGCGTCGGTGTGGTTGGACATTGACGTCGACAACAACCCGACCACTGGTTTCCAGAGCTTCAAGGACTCCCAGTTCGACGCCTCGTTTCCCGACTTCAACACCAATCTGGGGGTCGAGTTGGTCGTGGCCCTCGACGGCCACGTTCTGGGCGACAGCGGTTTCGTCGGTGTGAATATCGGTGACGTGACGTGGGACCCCATCGATCGGTTCCAACCCGGGGTGTGCGGTCCTCATTTTGGCTTCCACACCACGGCAATCCTGGGGGACAGCATCCAAGATGACGGCAACTTCGCATATGTGTACACTGCTTTTGCCGTAGAGGACGACAGCTTGGCGTGGGGAGACCCTGTACCGCTGTCTGGCAGTTTCATCGCAGATCTCATCGATCCCGGTATGTCGGTAACTCGTTCTGTTCCTTTGCCCACGAGAAGAGTGTGGCCACCCATCCAGGTCGAGGCGCCTCTCATTCGCATGCTGCGGCTGCTTCAGGGACGTTAGGCTGCTGCAACCACGGAGATATCTTGAGCACATCCGATCACGACATTGTGTACTTCAACGGTGAGTACGCAGCGAAGGAATCTGTCCGGCTCTCGCCGGACGACCGGGGGTTTCTCTTCGGCGACGGCGTGTACGAGGTCCTCCGGAGCTACGGTGGAAACATCTTCGACCTGGAGGGGCATCTGCAAAGACTGCATCGCGGCCTCTGTGAATTACAGATCCGCGGTGTAGACGCCGCTGTATTCGGGGAGGTCGCCACCGAGCTCTTGGCCAAGAACGGTTTGGCGACCGAGAATGCCCTCGTGTACATCCAGGTGACCCGCGGAGCGGCCCCCCGCCGGCACGCCTTTCCCTCGTCCTCCGTGCCACCGACTAGCTACGCGGCGGCGTTCCCATTCCAACCCAAGGCCAATCCCGCTCGAGGCGTCAAAGTGATCACGGCGCCGGACATCCGCTGGGCCCGGTGTGACATCAAATCCGTAAACCTTCTGGGCAACTGTCTCGCCAACCAGCGTGCGCAAGAGGCGGGTGCGCTCGAGGCGATTCTCGTGCGCGACGGGGTGGCCCTGGAGGCCACCGCCTCGAGCTTCTTCGGTGTGTTCGGCGGCGAGGTGAGGACTGCACCCAAGAGCAATTACATCTTGCCGAGCATCACCCGGGAGGCCACCCTCGACATCTGCCGCGAGGCCGGCATCCCGGCTCGCGAAGCTCCCATCTACGTTCACGAGTTGGCCTCGGCCGACGAGCTGTTCCTCGCGGGCACGACGGTGGAGATCATGCCGATCGTAGACGTCGACGGCCGGCCCGTTGGCACGGGACGGCCCGGACCGGTTCAGCAGCAAATCCAAGAACTGTTTCGCCGGCGAGCTATTGGGGACCACGCGTAGACCGCTGCAACTCGCCGGCTCGGACGCCGTAAGGCCTGCCAGAGGCCGATGATCAACGACTGCCAGCAGTGCGGGCATCCGCTCGAGATCCTCAAACGGCCGCTCAGGCGACTGCGGTGGACGCGGTATTGGTGGCGTGGGCTGGCCAGCTTCGTCTCCCAACCCCTCCGTGTGTGTACCAAGTGTGGATCCATCTATACCTACGCGGGGGTCCTGGTCGCCGCGGGAGCCGCCGAGACCGACGCCGAGCTGCGACTCCGGGGATTCAAAGAAGACATGGCTCATCTCCGAGACGGGTTCGCCACCGTGGTGCTGGTCGGCGAGGTGGGCGCGGTCTGGACGCTCATGAACGCCGGGGGTTACGATCCCCGGCTCACTGTTCTCATGGGGGTGATCGGAGGATTGTCGTTAGTCCCCTTCACCTTCTTCGCCCGGAAGGCGTCGAAGGCCAAGCGAGAACTGAAAGGAATGAAAACAGCCCGACTCAAGGGACTGACATCCGAATGAAACGCAGCGCCGTGTGGATCGCGGCCGTGTACTTCGTGGCCATGGCCGTCGCGATCACGTTCCCCGGCATACGACCGTTCAACACCATCCGACCCTTTGTCTTCGGCATTCCATTTGTCTTTGCCTGGGTCCTCTCCTGGGTGTTAGGGGCTCTCGTCGTATTCGCGATACTCTATAGGACGTACCACAAGTGACGAGCTGGCAAATCGTCGTCGCGGTGGTGGCGGTCTATCTCGCAGCCAACCTGGTCGTGGGCCTGTTGCCGGGATCGCGCTCCTCGGACACGGTGACCGGCTACGTGGCGGGTGACCGTGAATTCGGCACCCTGGTGATGTACTTCGTGACCGGCGCGTCGGTCTTCTCGGCGTTCGCGTTCCTGGGCGGACCCGGGTGGGCCTTTAGTCGCGGGGCAGCGGCGTTCTATATCCTCGGCTACGGCGTGTTGGGCATGGCGCCCTACTTCGCGCTGGGCCCCTGGGCCGCTAGACTCGGGCGCAAGCACGGGTACGTGACCCAGGGGGCCATGCTGGCCCACCGGTTCCAGAGTCCGTGGGTGGCCGTCACCGCGGGCATCGTGAGCGTCATTGCCATCATTCCCTACGTGGCGCTCCAGATGCGCGGCGCCGGCATCGTGCTGGAGCAGGTGACGGACGGTCACGTCCCCCTCCCCTTGGGGGCCGCCCTCGCCTACAGCGTGGTCCTGGTCTATGTGTGGCGCAGCGGCGTCATGGGCGTCGGGTGGACCAACGTGTTTCAGGGCGTGTTGATGATCACCATCGCCTGGGCGTTTGGCCTCTACATCCCGATGAAGCTCTACGGCGGCGTGGGGCCGATGTTCGAGCAGCTGGCGGCGGCCCGGCCGGAGATGTTGACCGCACCGGGGTTGGATGCCTCCGGTAACCCGTGGACGCCGGTGGGCTACTCCTCTGCGGTGCTCGTCTCGTCCATCGGGCTGATGATGTGGCCCCACCTGTTCATGAAGGCGTTCGCCGCGAAAGACGACAAGACGATCCGCCGGACGATCATGCTTTTTCCCACCTTCCAGATCTTCCTCCTCCCTCTCTTTCTCGTGGGCTTTGCCGGAATACTGTATGGGTCGGCGCCGGCGGATCCCGACGCCATCATGCCCCACATCATGCTCACGTCCGGCCTGCCGGCCGTAGTGGTGGGGCTGTTCTGTGCCGGGGCGCTGGCGGCGTCCATGTCCACCGGCGACGCGCTGGTCCACGGAGCCGCATCGATCGCCGTCACCGATGTTTACGGCGCCGCCAGCGGCACCTCCTTGAGCCAGCACGATCAACGACGCCTCATCCGATGGCTGGCAATCGCTGTGGGTGTTGTGGGTTATGCCATCGCCCTTCCCAGCGGCCTTTCCTTGGTGGGGATGCTGCTTGCCGCGTACGGGGCCATCGTCCAGCTGGCCCCACCGGTCTACGCCGCCTTCCTGTGGCGCCGGGCCACGGCTCGCGGCGTCGTGGGGGGGCTCCTGGCAGGCATATCCGTGACGGGCGTGCTCGTGATGTGGCCCGGGTTGAAACCCTTCGGGCTCCACGAGGGATTGGTGGGATTGGCCGCGAACATCGTCACGCTGGTGGTGGTATCGCTGGCGACCCAGGCCCCAGCCGCCCAGCACGTTTCGGATTGGATTGCCACAAGCAGGCAACAGATAAACGTGCCCTCATGATTTGGGCATGTGCGGCTCGCCACTTTGGAGTCTTCCCGTCCCTGACATGTCCCCATGCCGGGGTGGGTGGCTCGATGCATCAGAATCTTAGCACTTGGATCCCTCGTTCACGGGACCGTGGGCGAGACCACCTCCGATTCTGAGCATTTCCTGGAGGAAGGGTCGAACCCGCGGGGCGAGGGAGGTGTGAAGGTTCCTTGCAGTTTTGCGTACCACGCCTCATTATCAGGGCTGCACGGTGGCCAGCTCCGGGGCTCATCCGCACAACAGACCCGCCAAAGAATCAGCGTACCCGTCAAATCGGCTACCGACGGAAGTTTGGATTCTTCATCCTCGTTCCAGGAGGTAGCATCATGCGTAAGCCCCTATTCCTTCCCGTAGTTGCTTTGGGTGTCCTCGTTGGCTGCCAGGATGCCGCGGCACCAAGTGGGCCCGCTCCTGAGGCCCTGCTCGGGAAGGGCGCTGTGATTCACCATGTGTCTGCGGGTGGCGCGGATATTTGTGAAGCCCTTGGGCTCCCCACCGGCTGTGATGCCAACTTCTCACTTACAGCGAACCAGCAAGCCGATGGCAGTGTGAACGGGCAATGGCAAGACACGTTCGCTGGCGGTGGAGAGGGGATTCACGTGGCAATTGACTGCCTCAACATTGTTGACAACGGAGCGGTCATGGGTGGTGTGATTACTCATGGGACCGCCGGTGGGGTTGACGTCAGCGGTCAGCGCGCACTCACTGCGGTTGTGGATAATGGTAGATCTGCCAACGATCCTGCGGATCAGCTCAGTTTCTCGGTCTTCCCCGCTGGACCAAGCTGTGACGTTTTGAGCCCTGGCAACTTTCCGCTCTTTAACCTGGCCCATGGGCAAGTCACGGTGCGGTAAGGCCAGGCCGCTTTCGGCAGAGCCGAAACACCACAAGCGTGACGGTTCGGCTCCGGGGTGTCGGTGAGATTCTAGCCTCTAGCCCCGAGCGTCCCAGCGGCGTTCGGGGCTTTAGCGTTTAACGGCGGGAGTATTGGCGGGTCCCCATCGGGTCCACGCTCGCCACATGGTCTACTAAAGGGGGTGGTGGGGTTTCTACCCCGTATCGTCGCGGGCTGGCCTCGCAAAACCTAGTAGCAACACAACCGCGCAGCGCGCCAGAATCACCTTAACGCAGTCATTCGTCTCGCAAGGCTTCCACCGGATCCACCCGCATCGCGCGCCGCGCCGGCACGTAGCTCGCGATGACCGTGACGGCCAGGAGCACCAACGGGATTCCCAGGAACGTGACCGGATCGATGGCCGACACACCGTAGAAGAGACTCGACACGGTGCGGGTCGATACCAACGCCGCCACGATCCCGACACCCACGCCGGCCAATCCCAGAGTCATCCCCCGTCCCACCACCAGGCGCAGAATGTTCCTCTCGTCGGCGCCGAAGGCCATCCGGACGCCGATCTCCCTGGTGCGCTGCCGTACCGAATACGAGATCACGCCGTACAGTCCGACAGCCGCCAGGACGAGCGCCATCGCGGCAAAGACGCTGATGAGCGTCAGGGTGAATCGCGTTTGCGCGACCGCGTCGCCGATGTAGTCATCCATGAGACGGGTTTCCGCCATGGGCACATCCGGATCCAGGATCTCGATCTCCCGCCGGATGAGCGGCGCCAGGGCCAGAGGATTCCCAGCGGCGCGGACCGTAAGACTGAGCGGGATGAACGCGAACCATCGGAAGGGGAAGTAAACCGCCTCGCGGCCCTCGTCGGTCAACGATTCGGCGCGAATGTTGCCGACGACTCCCACAACCTCGGCTGGAACCCGATCGATACGCATACCAGATGTATCAAACGCGAAGAAAGCCACGTCGAGCTGCTTGCCGAGGGGATCTTCATCAGGCCAAGCGCGCTTGGCCAACTTCTCGTCGATGACGACTACCCGCCGAGCGCCCGCTTGGTTGTCAGCCGGCGACAGAAAACGGCCTGCCACGATTCGGGCATCCATGGCCTCGAAGTATCCGGGCAGGACCGCCTTGTAGTCGGCCTTGGTCTGCGCCCACTGGTCCTGCGTGGCATCGCTCGTCCCGTACGAAAAGATCAGGTACTGGTCTCCACCGGCTAACGGCAACGGCATCACCGCGCCCACCTCTTGGACGCCCGGCAAGCCCTCGATGCGCTGATGTAACCGTTCGTAGAACTCCGCCCGGCCCTCGGGGGTGCGGTACTTGAAGAGTGGCAGCGGGACCGAAAAGGTGAGCACGTTCTCCGGATCGAATCCGGGCTCGACCTGCCGCATGTTGGAGAAGCTCCGCAGCATGAGCCCCGCACCGACGAGCAGCACGAGCGACCCGGCCACCTCAGCCACGACCAATGTCTTGCGGATCTTGTCGCCACGTGCCCCACCGGCTTCGCCGCTCCGGTCCTGGAGCGCACGGGCCAGGTGGGGACTCGCCGCCTTGAGGGCGGGCGCCAAGCCGAAGAGCAGCGCCGCCAGGACCGTGGCTCCCGCCGTAAACGCCAGCACCGTCCCGTCGATACCGATACTCTCGAGACGTGGCAGGTTCTCGGGGCGCATCGCGACCAAAGCCCGGTTTCCCCACCAGGCCAACACGAGACCCAGCACACCCCCCGCAATCGAAAAGACGCCGCTCTCGGTCAACATTTGTGTGATGATGCGACCCCGGCCGCCACCGAGCGCCGCGCGCACCGCGATCTCCCGTTCCCGGGATGCCGCACGCACTAACAACAAATTTGCCACGTTGGCGCACGCGATGAGCAACACGAACCCCGCGGCTGCCAACACCGCCATGAGAAGCGGGCGCACATGCGCTACAATGTCCTCGTGCATCGAGTTCACCGTGATGTGCATCCCCGACCGCTCATGAGACTGGTACTGCTCCCGCAACGTCGAAGCCAACCGGTCCATCTCCGCTCGGGCCTGCGGAAGTGTGACGTCCGGCTTCAGCCGACCCACAACCGTGAAGAATGAGGTGGACCGGTCGGCGAAGGTGATCATGTTGGCGGGCGCGGCGCGCCAGGCATCGATGTCCGTCGGCATGCCCGCGTCGGGTGGCAAATAGATGCGAAAATCCCGGGGCATCACCCCGATGACGATGCACTCCTGGCCGTCCATCTGGAGGCTCATTCCGAGCACGTTTGGATCGCTGCCGAACCGCCGCTGCCACAACCCATGACTCAGAATGAGGGCGCCTGGGGGGAACGTGGCGTTGGGATCGGCGAAGGACTCCACATCCATCGGCGGGGCATCCTCCGGGGCGAAATCGCGGCCCATCATCGGCGATACGCCCAGAACGTCCAGGAAATTCACCGTGGTCCACCCCACCAGAACCTCCGCGGCACGCCCTTCGCCGGTGAGGGTGCCGTTGTTTGCGATCGCGGCGGCGAAATCCTCGAACATGGTGGTCTGTTGCTGGTAATCGACGAAGTCCGGGCCGGACACCAGCGCCCGCTCCACGTTCGTGTTCTCCAAGCGATTCCAGACCAGCACCAGCTGCTCGGGATCCTTGAACGGCAACGGCCGGAACAGCACGGCGTTGGTCACGCTGAAAATGGCGACATTGCTGCCGATCCCGAGGCCGAGGGTCAGCACCAGCACCGCGGTGTAGCCGGGGCGCTGGACGAAGCCCCGGAGGGCGTAGCGAAGATCCTGCCCAAGAATGTTCATGAGACAACTTTAATGGTGTGTACCGAACGGCGGCAACCGCCTCGTCCTGGGCGGTCAAACCATCCTTTGAGCGGTGCCTTTCAGGCCGGCACAGACAGAGCAACCTCGCGAAGTCGTCCCCAACCCACGCACCCCAAAACCCCGCATGTTCTCCGGAAAACCCCAGGAAAAGTGTCGGGTCGGCTGCTCCCTAGAGTCTCGGATCGCCACGAGCGGAACAGGCGATTGACGCGCAACCGGAACTGGCATAGCGTAAGCGACACTCTCTCAACGAATTCTGAGGTTTGCCATGTCCCGTTTGACCCTCGCCGCTACCCTCCTCTGTGCCTCGGCGGCGGTGCCTGCCTCGGCGCAGCAACGAATCGAGTACCAGGACTACCGGCTCGACAACGGCCTCCGGGTCATCCTCGTCGAGGATCATTCCTCTGCGGTGGTGACCATCGATCTCTGGTACAACGTCGGGAGCGGCAGCGAGCGCCATGGCCGCTCCGGCTTCGCGCATCTCTTCGAGCACATGATGTATCAGGGGTCCGCCAACGTGGAAAAGGCGGAGATGCTGCAGCTGGTCGAGCGAGCGGGTGGCCAGATGAACGCGACGCCGGACGAGGATCGCACCCTGTATTTCCAGACCCTGCCCTCGAACCGGCTCAACCTCGGGCTCTGGCTGGAGGCCGATCGGATGCGCTCCCTGGCAATCACGCAGGAGAACCTCGACAACCAGCGTGAGGCCGTGAAGGAAGAACGCCGCTTGCGGCTGGAGAACCAGCCCTATACGTGGGCGATCTTCGAAGCACCATATCTCACGTACGACTCCACCACGTGCTTCCCGTACGCCCATTCCACCATTGGGTCGATGGACGACCTGAACGCGGCCGAGGTGGAAGACGTGCAGGCGTTCTTCGATCTCCATTACGCTCCCAACAACGCGACCCTTACCGTGGCGGGGGACCTGGATCCGGCGGAAGCGCGGGGGCTCATACAGCAGTATTTCGGCGATATTCCCGCGGCCGAGCCGCCGCCGGTACCGGTGTGCGAGTGGAGCGTCGGCACGGAAGCCCAGGAAATCGTCCACCCGGATCCCTTGGCCAACCTGCCGATGGTGGCCGTGACGTACCGCTTCCCCCCCCACGACGACGAAGACACGCCGGCCCTGAGCCTGCTGGACCTCATCCTTGGGAGTGGGGAGAGCTCACGACTCAACCGCGTGTTGGTGCGCGAGGAACAGACCGCGTTGCAGGCGCAGACGCTGACGTTTCCGCGCAGGCTGTCGGGCACCATGATGCTCATCGCCGTCGCCAATCAAGGCGCCAGCATCGACGACCTGAAGCTGCAGATGCATGCTGAGGTGGCGCGAGTGCTGCAAGAGGGGGTGACGGACGAAGAACTCGAAAAGGCTAAGAACGCATTCCGCGCCAGCAACATCTTCGGACGCCAGACCACCATGCAAGTCGCGGAACAGATTCAGCACTTCGTGCACTACCACGAATCCCTGGAAGACATGCACACCGATCTCGACTCGTATCTAGCGGTGACGGGCGAGGACATCCTGCGCGCGGCGCGCAAATATCTGATTCCGGAGAACAGTTCGACATTCTTGCTAGTTCCGCCGACGAGCGGCCAGCGCCCGCGGACCTAGAGGAGATTATGATGCATTCAGCAGCCACGAACACCCCACGACGGAGATCGATGATGAAGCTCGTTCCGTTCGCCACTGCCCTCTTCATTTGCTCGATTGTCGTGGTGCCGTCGGCGGCCCAATACCCCACCCAACCGCCACCGCCCACGGAACTGCGCACGCTGCAGCTGCCGCCGTTCAACGAGGCGTTACTCCGCAACGGCCTCCAAATCGTAGTGGTGGAGAATCGCCGCCTGCCGGTGGTGAGCATCTCCCTCACCATGCCTGCCGGGTCTAGCTATGACCCCGCCGACAAAGAGGGCCTCGCCTCGCTCACCTCCGATCTGCTCGTTCGGGGGACCACCACCAGATCGGCGGAGGACATCGCCGCTGAAATCGAGTATGTGGGTTCGAGCTTGGACGTCGGAGCCGGGGCGGATTTCATGACCCTGTCGACGACGGTGGTCGCGGAGCACGTGGGACTCGGCTTCGAGCTCATGGGCGACGTCCTGTTGAACTCCACGTTCCCGGAGGAGGAAGTCGAGCTGACGCGTACCCGGATGCTCTCAGGTCTCAGGGCGCAAGAGGCCCAACCCGGGTTCCTGGCCAGCAAGTACTTCGATGCCGCGGTCTACGGCGACCACCCGTACGGGCGAACCGCCACGTCGGCGTCGGTGGGGTCGATCACCCGTGACGACATCGTCTCTTACGTGGGGGAGCGCCTCCGTCCGGGAGGCTCGGTACTAGTCGTGGCGGGGGATCTGTCCCTGGGTGACGCTCGGGACCTCGCGAGCCGGCACTTCGCCGGATGGACCGGGACTGCCGCAGATAATCGCGCCAGCGCGGTGCCGCCTCACAGGGCGTCCGAGATCATTCTGGTAAACCGCCCAGGGTCTGCCCAGTCGAACATCCTGGTGGGCAGTCTGACGATGCGCCCGGGAGACTCGGACTATTATGCCGCCGTCGTGGCAAACAAGATCCTGGGCGGCGGAACGGACGCTCGTCTCTTTCTGATCCTGCGGGAGCAGAACAGCTGGACCTACGGCGCGTACTCCAATCACAACCGGCCGCAGGGAACCGGCCGCTTCCAGGCGAACACCGAGGTTCGGTCGGAGGTCACCGACAGCGCGTTGGCGGAGATTCTCCATCAGATGGAGAGACTCCGCACCGAGCCGGTGCCTGCGGACGAGATAGACGGCGCCCGAGGCTTCCTGGTTGGGAATTTTCCCCTGAGCATTCAAACACCGCAGCAGATCGCATCACAGGTTCGTTCCGTGCGCCTCCTCGGATTGGGCGACGACTACCTGCAAACCTACCGGGAGCGCCTTGCCGCCATCGAGACCGACGGGGTGATGGACGTGGCCCACCGTCTCTTGCGTCCCGACTCCGCCGTGATCGTGGTGGTGGGTGACGGACCGAAGATCTACGACGGTCTCACCGCCATCGCCCCGGTTCGAATCATCGACGCCGACGGCAACGCGTTGACGCCGGCTGACCTCACGGCTGATGCGGAAGCCATCGCGTTCGATCCGGGTCAGCTCGTGGCCGGACGCGACTCGTTCGCCATCATGGTGCAAGGCAACCCCCTCGGCACCATGATCCGGTCCGTCGAGACGGGGATCGAGGACGGCCGCGGGACTTTCATCGTGAAATCTCAGATACAACTGGCCGCGCTCGGCGGGCAGTCCATGGAGTTTGCGCTGGACGCCGCCACCCTGGATCCCGTTCGCTACGAACAGACCGCGAGTCAAATGGGACAGACCATCCAGGCCGAGCTGACGTACGGCCCGGGAGGACACGTCACGGGAAGCGTTGCCGGTGCGGTCGAGGCGACCATCGACACTGTTCTTGGCTCGACGGTCTACGACACGGACATGTTCGCCACGCTCGTCAGCGCTCTGCCCCTGTCGGACGGTGCAAGCTTCACCGTGGGCACGTTCCTCGCCACGGATCAGACTTTCGCCAGCGCGTCGTTCAGGGTGACGGATGGCGGGACAGTCACCGTGCCGGCAGGCGAGTTCGACACCTGGCAGGTCAACCTCAGCGGCCAGCTGCCGTGGGTTTACTGGGTGTCGAAGGACGCCCCCCGGCGGGTGGTCAAAATGGAGGTCGCAGGCCAGCCACTCGCCTTCGAGCTGGCGGCAACGGAATCCAGGTGATCTCGGACGACGTGTTCCGATGAGCATGATGGTGTGCGCCGGGTGCGGAGGCTTCCTGCCCGGCAACGCAAAGTTCTGTTCCAAATGCGGTACGACACAGGAATCCGTGTCCCTACGGCTGCGCCGTGCCCTCGGCCCCGATTACGAGATGATCGGAGAGTTGGGTCGAGGTGCCGCCGCAGTGGTCTATTCGGTGCGGGATTTGAAGCACCACCGGTACCTGGCCGTCAAGGTGATGCATCCCGAATTGATGGCGTCGCACTCGGTGGTGGAGCGGTTTCGACGGGAGGCCAAATACGTCGCCCAGCTCGATCATCCCAATATTCTCTCGGTCACCTTCTCGTCCGAGGAGTCGGGGCTGGTGTTCTACGCGATGCCCCGCGTCCGGGGCAAACCCCTCAGCAAGTATCTCGAGAAGCACGGCCACCTTCCGCTGGACGGCACGATGAGCATCCTGGGCCAGATCGCCGGGGGGCTCTATCACGCCCATCAGCAGGGCGTGATCCACCGCGACATTAAGCCGTCGAACATCATGGTGGAGGACTCGGGGCACGTCTTGATTCTTGACTTCGGCGTGGCGAAGGCGCTTTCCCACGATGGCGCCCACATCTCCGCCAGCGGTGAGATCATCGGGTCCCCCCGTTACATGAGTGCCGAGCAGGCCAGCGGATCGACCAACATCGACCACCGCACTGACATCTATAGCTGGGGCGTCGTGGGGTATCACATGTTGGCGGGACGGACCCCGTTCGACGACGAGGGGATCCGGGCGATCCTCTACAAGCAAATGACGGCCGAGCCACCGGATGTGCGGGGTTTCCGGGCCGACGCGCCCGAGGCCCTTGCCACCACGATTCACCGGTGCATGGCCAAGAACCCCGCCCGGCGGTGGGGCAATATCATAGAAGCGGCAAGGGCGGCCGGTTGTAGCGCCTAGGGCTCGGAAAGAAAAGAGCGGGGAACACGAATCGTGCCTTCGATTCGGTTCCCCGCCTTTGTTGTCAGTCCGGACTGCTAGTTGGCTACGGCCGGATACACACTGACCTTTTGGCGCCGCTTGTCCTTCGGCTCGAATTTGACGATTCCGTCGACGAGTGAGAACAGCGAGTCGTCCGTCGCCCGCCGGACGTTGTTTCCCGGGTGGAACTTGGTGCCACGCTGCCGGACGAGGATGTTGCCTGCCCGCACGAACTGACCGCCGAAGCGCTTCACCCCCAAAAATTTGGGTTTCGAGTCGCGACCGTTGCGGCTGGAGCCAACGCCTTTCTTATGTGCCATCGGTATCTCAACCCAGCTTCAAATCAGTGATCTTGACTTCCGTGTATTGCTGCCGGTGTCCTGTCTTCCGCCGGTAATTCTTCCGACGCTTGAACTTGAACACCACGATCTTGGGCCCTTTGCCGTGTTCGACGATCTGCCCCACGACCTTGGCGCCTTTCACGGTGGGCTGCCCGGCCTGGACTTTGTCCCCGTCTGCCGTCAGGAGCACCTGATCGAAGGTGACCTTCGCCCCGGGCTCGCCATCCATCAGGGGGATCTTCAGGTTGTCGCCGGCCGCGGCCCGAAACTGCCGACCGCCGGCCTGGAATATTGCGTATGCCATAGCCGTTAAGAGTAAATGGCGGAAGGGGTTGGGTCAACTACCCCTACGCCGCGGCGTACTTGTCGGTCACGTCCCTCCCCGCCGGCTGCGACACCAGGCGGAACTCGTCGATGGCGATGGTGGGATCGTCCCGGATCTCGATCTCCACCTTGGCCCGGGCCTGCACGTGCTTCACGAAATCGGGCTCGTCCTCCAGGAGGTAGAGGGCCACTTCCGGATGGAGCCGCACCATGACCTGTCGCTCCTGATCGTCACTGGCAACCCGCCGGAGCGATCGGTCGAGGTGCCGGGCCACGACTTCGGGCTTGAAGGTCCGGCCCGTACCACCGCACCCCGAGCATTTCGTCGTCATAGAGTCCACCAGACTGGGCCGCACCCGCTGGCGGGTCATCTGGATGAGCCCCAGCTCAGACACCCGGAAAACCCGTGTGCGGGCTCTGTCCCGGGTGACGTGGGAGCGCACCTCTTGAAATAACTTCTCCCGATGGCTTTGCTGCTCCATGTCGATGAAGTCGATGACGATGATCCCGCCGATGTCCCGCAGGCGAAGCTGACGCGCCACCTCGCGGGCCGCTTCCATGTTGGTCTTGAGGATCGTCTTGTCGGGATCTTTCCGACCCGTGTAGCTCCCCGTGTTCACGTCGATGGAGACCAGAGCCTCGGTTTGCTCGACGATCAGATACCCGCCGGTCGGCAGATCGACCCTGGTATTGAACAGGTGCTCGATCTCTGCCTCCACGCCCGTCCGATCGAACAGCGAGGCGCTCTTGTCCCGATACAGGTGAACCCGCTTCACCAATTCGGGATCGACCTCTTTCAGGTACTTCCGGATCTCGTCGAAGAGCTCCTTGGAATCGAGGTGAAGGCTGTCCACCTTGCTGCTGAAGAGGTCCCGAATGATTCCCCGCGTGAGAGAGGCCTCCCGCTGCACCAGGGCCGGCGGGTGGATCTCGGCGGCCTTCTTCTGGACCTTGGCCCACACCGCGAGCAGTGAATTGAGCTCCCGCCTAATCTGATCCTTGGTCTGATCCTCGGCAGCCGTGCGGCAGATGACGCCGCCACCGTCCTTGGGCAACAGCCCCCGGACGAGCTTCCGCAGCCGGGTGCGCTTTTCCCTAGAATCGATCTTGCGGGAGACGCCGATCTTCGATGCCGATGGGAGGTACACCAGGAATCGTCCTGGAATCGAGACCTGGGCAGTCACCCGGCATCCCTTGGTACTGATCGGTTCCTTGGTGACCTGAACCAGAATGTCCTTGCCCCGGGAGAGGTGCTCCTGAATGTTGGGCACCCGGCGCGAGGCGCGGCGGCCGTTCCCGTTGTCGTCTTCGTCAAACTCGACCTCGTCGGGTTCGATCAGATCGGAGGCGTGGAGAAACGCGCTCTTCTCGAGACCGATATCGACGAACGCCGCCTGCATACCTGGCAGCACCGCTTCCACCCGGCCGTGATAAATGTTTCCGACTATGCGATCCATCTCTGGTCGGTCGACAAGGACTTCTACGAGTAGATCATCCTC
The DNA here is from genome assembly GCA_039588255.1 of Gemmatimonadota bacterium. Taxonomy (GTDB): domain Bacteria; phylum Gemmatimonadota; class Gemmatimonadetes; order Gemmatimonadales; family GWC2-71-9; genus B3T1B10. Next base: position 23,966 of record JBDHAF010000023.1, read on the forward strand.
CAGAATAGCCACACGCGTTTCGCGCGGGTTGGAGGCCGTAATGAGTATTTCCCTTTTCAAAGTTGTTCACCTGCGCCACGGCGACTGCCTCGACCGTCGGATCTTCACCCGACGCCAGCATCGCCGCGACCTTATGGATTCGGATCAGGGGTACCACGGACTCGTCGAGCCTCAAGGCCGTTTGGAGTACCTCTGTGGGTTTAACTGAACCGCTACTGCCCGTGGCCAGCGTGAGGATCACCTGGTCACGAGCGATAACGGACAATTCGCGAACGAGTGGACGGATGTCCACGTCTTTTACCCTGCCCTTTCGCCTGCGCTGGACGACGACCGACGGCTCGGCCATGAACACGGCCACTGCCTGCTCGAGGTCCCCGAATGCCAGCTCAAAGGGAGGGCATGGTAGATCTGCCTTGTAGATGCTCTCGCCGATCTCGGCGCCCAGAGCCCCCACACCCGCGGGCATTGCCGCGGCCACCACGAAATCGACACCCTCCGCGCCCGAAGTGTTGAGGAGGTCCAGGAGCCCCGAGAGCCGCTCCTCCGGCCAAGCCTCGGCCAGCTCCATGTCGATCCACTCAGCGTCGGAAGTCCAACCCAACGGCAGCGGTGGTCCCGCCGAAAGCTTGGGCCGGGGCGAGAATCCCTCCGTGTAGACCAGAGGCAGCTCGGCGCGGCGGAAGGTGCGCTCCAGCTCCCGCAGGAGGTCCAGGTGGGATATAAACCGGACCGGATCACCTTTCCTGTACCCGACCCGTACGGTCGTACCCCGGAACCCCTGTAACAGGCCCGAGGCACGCTCTGGAGGTGCTGACTCCACCTGGGCGGCCAGCAGGTTCTTCATCGCGTCGAAGTCACAGACGCCGCATGCGGTGCACCGCTCGTGCTTGCACTCAGGCGTCTCGGCGGCACGATATGCCTTGTGCCGCTCGTTGAGAAAGTACTTCCGGTCAATCTTATAAGTCACTATTTCCCAAGGCAATTCGTCATCTTCACTGATCTCACGGAAGCTCGATTCCAGCATGAGGTCCGCGGCCTCAAGAGCCTCCAGCCAGAGGTCTAAACGGCAGTGCTCTCCCCAGCCGTCGAACCGGGCGCCCCGACGCCAGGCGCCCTCGATGACGGCCCCTACCTCCCTGCCACCCCGCGAGATGATGCCCTCGATGGCCGTGTCCGCCGTCTCGTGGTGCCGGATTGTCACTCCCTGTCCCTTCAGCCTGCGCTTGACCCAGGCCAGCTTCTCCCGGGTGCCCTGGATGCTGTCCTGCCGCTCCCACTGGAAGGGCGTGTGGGCCTTTGGGACGAATGGGGAGAAGCCGAGGGTGATATTCCGCCGGCCCGGGAATCCCTTGAGAATCCGTCTGATCTTCTCCACCAACTGCGCCAGCTCCTCGAAGTCCTCCTCGCACTCCGTGGGGTGGCCGATCATGAAGTAGAGCTTGACGCTGGTCCAGCCGGCCTCCATGGCCCGCTCCACCGCGGTAAGAATGTCCGCCTCGGTAAGGCCCTTGTTGATCACGTCCCGGAGGCGCTGGCTTCCGGCCTCGGGCGCGAACGTGAACCCCGACTTCCGGACGCGACTCACCGACTCGGCGAGACCGACGCTGAAGGCGTCCGCCCGGAGGGAGGGGAGGCTGACGCCGACGCCCCGGTCCACCATCGTGCGGCTCATCCGGTCCGTGAGCTCCAGCGCCTGGGTGTAGTCGGCTGTGGAGAGGGACAGCAGCGAGACCTCCTGCCACCCCGAGTGCTTGATGCCCTGTCGGGCGATGTCGACCGTCTCCTCCACGTCCCGCTCCCGCGCCGGACGGTAGAGATAGCCTGCCTGACAGAAGCGGCAGCCCCGCATGCAGCCCCGCATGATTTCCACCGGGAGGCGGTCGTGGGTTGTCTCGGTGAGGCTCACCACCATCTCCCGAGGATGGTCTTCCGGCCGGAGCACGGGGACTTTGCGGGCCACCACTTGGCGGGGGAGCCCCTCGGGGGCATCCGGCCGAGGCCGGGGCATTCTCCCGTGGGATGTCTCGTACAGGGACGGCACGTAGATGCCCGCCACCTCCAGCGGGAGACGCCGCAGGAGGTCGCCTCGGGTCTCCCTACCCCGCCGGCCCTTCCACTCCGCGATCAACTGAAGGACCTCCGGAAGGGCGTCCTCGGCATCGCCGATCAAGGCAAAGTCCACGAAGGGGGCCAGGGGCTCGGGATTCGACGCGCAGGGCCCGCCGACACACACGAGGGGGTCGTCCTCGCCTCGATCGGCCTGCCGAATGGGCAGGCCGGAGAGGTCGATGACATTGAGGAGATTCGTGTAGGTCAGCTCGGATTGGAGCGTAAATCCCAGGATATCGTAGTCATGGACGGGACGGCGCTGCTCCAACCCCCATAATGGCAGTTCCCGGTCCCTCAGCTGCTCCTCCAGATCGGGCCAGGGGGCATATACCCGGTCCAGGAGCCACCGAGGGTCCCGATTCACCACGTGATAGAGAATCTGGGTGCCCGTGTGACTCATCCCCACCTCGTAGGCGTCGGGATAGCACAGGAGAAACCGTACCTGGACCGCCTCCCAGTCCTTCCCCGCCAACCCCCGCTCGTTGCCCACGTAGCGGTTGGGCTTCGAGACCAGCGGGAGGATTTCGGAGGTGAGGAGGTCCTGGAAGTCCTGCGGTGGGAGCACTGCTTTCTTCATAATCGCCTAAAGGTAAGCGGGGCGCGGACTTACCGCCACCCCGCCTGAAATCCGGATATCCTGCCCCAACACCGGCGCAACGATCAAATAACGTTCTTCAATAGGTGCCGCGCGATGACGATCCGCTGGATCTCACTGGTGCCTTCCCCGATTTCGCACACCTTGGCGTCTCGCATCATCCGCTCCACCGGGTATTCGGTCGTATAACCGTACCCACCGTGTAGCTGGACCGCCGCGATGCTCGCTCGCATACACAATTCCGACGCGAATAGCTTCGCCATGGCGGCTTCCTTCTTGTACGGCTTGCCATTTTGCTTGAGCCATCCGGCGTGAAACACCAGGTGTCGTGCGGCCTCGATCTCCGTGGCCATGTCCGCGAGCTGGAAGTGCACGCCCTGGAACGCGGCCACCGGCTTCCCGAACTGGTGGCGCTCCGACGTGTATGCCACGCTCTCGTTCAGTGCCCCCTCTGCAATGCCCAGCGACAGCGCCCCAACGCCGATCCGGCCGGAGTCGAGAGTCTTGAGGAAGTTCACGAATCCCTTGCCCCGCTCCCCCAGCATGTTCTCCTTGGGGACCGCGGCGTCTTCCAAGATCAGCTCAGAGGTATCCGACGCCCGCCACCCCAGTTTGTCTTCCTTCTTCCCGGCTCTAACCCCAGGGGTCTTTTCCAGATCTTCCGCGTGCCCCATACCTACCTCTCGAGCCCGGTCCAGTTCGACGGTGTCCTTCGTGACGATGAAGGACGTGATCCCGTCGTTGCGCTTGGCGGGATTCGGATCGGTCCGAGCCGTTACACAGAACACCTCTCCCACGCCCGCGTGGGTGATGAGCACTTTCACGCCGTTCAGCACGAAGTGGTCCCTCTTCTCCTCTGCCATGGTGGCGGTGCCGCCCGCATCGGATCCCGCTCCCGGCTCCGTCAACCCGAATCCGCCGAGCACGTTTCCGGAGGCCAGCAAGGGCACGTATTTCTTCTTCTGCTCGTCGCTTCCGAAGTTGACGATCGGGGAGGTTCCCAGCGTGGTGTGGGCCGACACCGTAATGGCGTGGCTGGCGTCCACCTTGGCCAGCTCTTCGATGATGATCAGGTATGAGAGGTAATCGAGACCCGCGCCGCCCAGCTCCTCCGACCACTCCGCACCCATGAATCCGAGCTCGCCCATCTTCTTCACGGTCTCCCAGGGAAACTTGCTCTCGAGATCGTGCTCCCGGGCGATGGGGCGCACTTCGTTCTCGGCGAACTCTCGCACCATCTCCCGCACCTGATGATGCTCTTCTGTGAAATAGGGAATGTCAGTCATGCCGGAATATAAGATCCCGGGCGCCGCCTATCGCAGTCCCTTTGGCGGCCCCAGGATCTCGTGAAACAGGATGGCCTGGCGGAGACTCCCCGGACCGAGCATCTCGTGGGCCCGTGACGCGGGGCGCGCGATTCGCGTCTGCCGGAAGTCCCCTACGTAATCCTCGTGAAACTCGTCGTGCCGCTCCTCGGTGTCGGGAGCAACCGCCGGTTTGGCAGGCACCTCGAGGGAAACCGCCCGAGGGAGCGCTCGCCCAACGGCGTCCACCTCGACGTTGGGTTCCGGCTCCGGAGCGGGTGCCTCCTCCTCCACCTCGGGTTCCACGTGGAGGCCCAGCTGCCGGAGGATCTCCTCCATTTGACTCGTGACCGGCCCCGGGTTGTTGGGGTCGAGAGACGGTTGGGGGCCGCCGGACCTCGGGCTCGTCGGCTGGGGCCGCGCCCTCGGCGCCGGACGCGGTCGCCGCTGACGGGTCTGCGGCAGGTTCTTCTTCTTCTTGCGACCTGCCAGCGACGACAGGATGCCCGAGACGATGAAGAACAGGATGAGGAGGTCGCCGAAGTCCACGGGTTACTCGGGTTGCTTGGTGCGGTCGGCGTCGGTTTCGCCGGAAAGACTCCGGCGCATGGCCGTGTCGCTCTCCACGTTGCGGTAGCGGACCAGATCCATGATGCCCAGGTTGCCGCTCCGGAGGGCGTCGGACATGGCGAGAGGAACCTCGGCCTCCGCCTCTACCACCTTCGCCCGCATCTCCTGCACCCTGGCCTTCATCTCCTGCTCTTCGGCCACCGCCATGGCCCGGCGTTGCTCGGCCTTGGCCTGGGCGATGCGCTTGTCCGCTTCCGCCTGATCGGTCTGTAGCTCGGCGCCGATGTTCTTGCCCACGTCCACGTCGGCAATGTCGATGGAGAGAATCTCGTACGCCGTTCCGGCATCGAGGCCCTTGGCGAGGACGGTCTTGGAGATATTGTCCGGGTTCTCCAGGACCGCCTTGTGCCCGTCGGACGAACCGATGGTCGATACGATACCCTCACCGACACGGGCCAGGATCGTCTCCTCCCCGGCGCCACCGACCAGGCGCTGGATGTTGGCCCGCACGGTCACCCGTGCGACGGCAATGAGCTGAATGCCGTCCTTCGCCATGGCCGCGACGCGAGGGGTTTGAATCACCTTCGGATTCACCGATACCTGCACCGCCTCGTGCACGTCCCGTCCCGCCAGATCGATGGCGGCGGCCTGCTGGAAGGGCAACTCGATGCCGGCTTTATCGGCGGAAATGAGCGCGCGAACCACATTGTCCACGTGACCACCCGCCAGGAAATGGGCTTCCAGGGCGTTGATTTCCAGCTTCAAACCGGCTTTTGTCGCGTTGATGAGCGGCCTGACGACTCCGGTCGGAGCTACCTTCCGCAGTCGCATTCCGATGAGCGTCCCCAAGGTGATGCGCACGCCCGCGGCCCACGCCTCGATCCACAACCTGACCGGGACAAAACTGAACAACATCCACAGGAGAATGACGCCGACAACCAGAACGAAGATTGCTGCCGGTCCTAAAACACTGAAGTCCATTCAAGGCCTCTATTCGAAAATGTTCGTGCAGTTCTCTTCGTCAAACGCGGTAACGCTCTGCACCTGGTCACCGCATCACACAGACTCCACAACGTGTCGGTATCCCTCTGATCGGACGACCCTGACGCGTTCGCCCCTGTCGATGAAGCCGGTCTCCGACACCACGTCGAGCCGTTCCCCCCCGATCAGAGCCGTTCCCGACGGATGCAGGTCCGTCGCCGCCGTGCCTTCGGCCCCCACGAGCTCCTCCCGGGTCGGGGCGGCAATGTAACCCGTCTTCTTGTCGGTGGCCGCCATGAGGAAGATTCCGCGGCCCCGCGCGGGCAATTGGCGCACGAGGAGATAGATCGCGGCGATTACCATGATCCCCGCCGTGGAAATTATCCCGCTGGCCCGGATCACGTCACTCCAGGTGGGCAAATTGCCGATGAGGGCCAGGAAGACCGCGCCGCCGACACACAGGATGGCGATGGCTCCCGCGATGCCAAACCCGGGGACGACGAAAACCTCGATGCCGAGGGCGATGAATCCCGCGCCCAAGAGGATGACCTCTTCCCAGCCTGCCAACCCGATGAGCAGGTGACTTCCGAAAAATGCGGCAAAGGAGGTCAGTCCGATCAGGCCGGCCACCCCGAACGACGGGGTCTTGATCTCGATGATCAGGCCCAGCGTCCCCATCGACAACAGGATCGGTGCCACGATGGGATGTGACAGAAACCGGACGAGCTGTTCCGCCCAATTGATGGAGGCCGTCTGCACCGGTGCGCTGGCGAGCTGCACCCGCTCCAGCAAGTCGTCGAGGGACTCCACTTCGGCGGCGGCAAACCCGAGTTCCACCGCTTCACCGCCTGTCAGGGTGAGAAGCTTGCCCTCGTCGATCACCCCTTCGACCGCGACGGATTCATCCACCATCGCTTCCGCCAGCCGGGGGTTCAGTCCGCGGGCCTCCGCCAGTGCGCGAAACTCGCCCCGCATCGCGCTCACGATTTTTTCGGACGCCTTCTCAGCGCCGATGACGGGCGTTGCCGCTCCGATCGACGACACCGGCCCCATGTAGATGGAATCCGCCGCGAGGGCGATCATGGCGCCGGCGCTCCACGCGTGCGCGTTGACGTAGGCGTACACCGGGATCGTGCTTTGGGAGATCGCCTTCACGATCTGTTGTGCCGCGTCGACGCGGCCGCCCGGGGTCTCGAGCTCGATGATCACGGCTAGGGCTCCGGCCTCCTCGGCCTCTCGGATGGCCCGTGCCACAAACGGCGCAAGGCCGAGTTCGATGACTCCGCTCACCGGTACACGGTACACCGCTTCCTGCTGCGCCAACGCCTGGCCTGGGTGTACCAGGACACCGCAGACCGCCATTCCGAGGATCGTTCGGCGAATCATTCCGCCCTCCGGGCATCGAGGTTTTCGCCTGTCACTACAAGGTAGGCCGGGCCGCTGACCGGCGAAAGATAGGCCACATCACCACGACGTCAAAGTATATAAATTGGGAAACGCACGCAGATCCGTGCTGTCGGGACCTCTCGTTGACCACCCATCCCGGCTATTTGACCGGTCGGCGGTGGGTCATTGTTGGCCGTGGCGGCACAGGCAAGTCTACGTCACGCCGTCGTTTACGGAGGCGGGTCGTGAGGAACGAGCAGAGTCTCTGGAAAATCATCGCCAACGTCCTTCGGGCGGCACCGCCCCGCACGAAGGTGCTGGTCACGCTCACCCCCCTCCTCCTCTTCCTGCTCACCGCCGCGGTGGTGGCTGATCTGGTGGGCAGCGATCGACCCACCGCCTCCGTGCAGGTGTGGAGTCTCATTCTCGGGAACGCGGGACTGCTGCTGTGGAGCCTCGCCGCCGTCCTCCACGCAGCGTCGGAGTCCAAGTCGCGGCGCCGCGCCACAGCCACGACGGCGAACGACCTGTTTCGCCGCATCTGGCAGGCCTTTCTGCAGTTCACGGCGAGGCGCTACTCGGAGAACGAGCGCCGCCAGCTCCACGACATCGTTTTGGTGCTTCCCGTCATCAGCGTGTCGGCCGGATGCCTCCTGGCCGTAGCCACGGGCATCCTGCTTCCGTCGATTCCGGGGTCGCCGCTACTCCTGTTGCCAGTACTGATGTACGCGGCGTTCGTCATGATGGCGGTGCGCACTGTGAGTGATACGATGCGTTTTCTCCATCGCTATGCACGGGAACAGGCCGAAGTAGCCACCGAGGCACAGGGCCACGCCACCCAGGCGCAGCTGTCGGCGTTGCAGGCTCAGCTCAATCCCCATTTTCTCTTCAACGCGTTGAACACCGTGGCATCGCTGGTGCGGACGAATCCGCCGGCCGCCGAGGAAACGGTGGGGAACCTCGCCCAGGTCCTCCGGCGCACGCTCGACCGGTCCCGCCGCACTTTGGCCACACTCGATGACGAGGTGGATTATCTCGAAGCGTATCTCTCCGTGGAAAAGGAACGATTCGGCGACCGACTGACGGTCGAGTGGGCCATCGATCCCCGCACCCGATCTGTCAAGATCCCTCCCATGACGCTGCAGCCGCTCGTGGAGAATTCGCTGAAGCATGGCATCGGGGGGAGGCTCCAAGGCGGGACACTCACCATTCGGTCGGCCCTCGAAGGCGGCTCGCTCCTCCTCGAGGTGGCGGACGACGGGGCGGGCTTCCTTCCCCACTTCCGGGAGGGAACCGGGCTCCGCAACCTGCGGGAGCGTCTTGACGCAATGTACGGAGAAGACTCACAGCTCGATGTGGACCACGACGCGAAGGGCGCCAGCGTCACTGTACGCATTCCCGCCAACGGGAAAGGACCAGCTTGAGATGCGGGTGCTGATTGTCGACGATGAGAGCGCGGCACGCCGGCGACTATCGATCATGTTGTCGGAGCTCGATGTGGAATTGGTGGG
>JBDHAF010000024.1:0-51870 GCA_039588255.1 Gemmatimonadota bacterium
CAGGACTCGGCCACTGGATCCGTCGATCGTGAGCCAATCGCCTTCGTGTATCTCGGGGCCGTCGTCCACGGTGAACAAGTGCTCAGCCTCGTTGACGTGGATTTCCTTGCAGCCCGAAACGCAGGATTTGCCCATGCCCCGCGCCACCACCGCGGCGTGGCTGGTCATTCCGCCGCGCTCCGTGAGAATGGCCGCCGCTACAACCATGCCATGGAAGTCGTCGGGATTGGTCTCACGGCGAACCAGCACGACCGGACCGTCGCCGTTGCCGGCCCGTTCCACCGCGGTGTCGGCATCGAACACGGCTTGGCCCATCGCCGCGCCGGGCGACGCCGGCAACCCAGTGGACAGCAGCTCCACGGATGCGGCCGGGTCGATGGTCGGGTGCAGCAGCTGGTCGAGCTGGTAGGGATCGACCCGGTTCACCGCCTCCCGCTCCGTTATCAGGGATTCCCCGACCATGTCGACGGCGACACGGATGGCAGCCTGCGCCGTCCGCTTTGCGGCTCGCGTTTGGAGGAGATAGAGTGTGCCGCGCTCGACGGTGAACTCCATGTCCTGGATATCCCGGTAATGCCGTTCCAGCGCGTCGCAGGTGTCTACGAGCTTCTTGTGGATGTCCGGAAACGCTTCGGCCATGGCCGAGATCGGCTCGGGGGTCCGAATACCGGCCACCACGTCCTCGCCCTGCGCGTTCACCAAGTACTCGCCGAAGAGTTCCTTCTCGCCCGTGGCCGGGTCCCGCGTGAAGAGGACGCCGGTGGCCGAATCCTCACCCATGTTCCCATACACCATCGTCATCACGTTGACGGCGGTCCCCAAATCGTCGGGGATGCCGTTGATGCGGCGGTAGTCCACGGCGCGCTTGGTATGCCAACTCCCGAAGACGGCCTCGATGGAGTGCCAGAGCTGGTCCCACGGGTCATCGGGGAACGGGGTTCCGGTCTTCTCCTCCGCGATCCCCTTGATCGTGTGCGCCAAGGTCTTGAGATCCGCAGCATCCAGGTCGATCTCTCGTTTCACTCTGCGCTGGCGCTTGAGATCTTCGATGGCTTCGTCGATGGGATTGACGCCGTTCTCCGACTGCACGTCCATCACGACCTCGGCGTACATCTGGGCGAAGCGGCGATAGGAATCGTACGCGAAGGTCGGGTTGTCGGTGTGTTTTGCCAGCGCCTCCACGGTGGCGTCGTTGAGCCCGAGGTTGAGCACCGTATTCATCATGCCGGGCATCGAGAATTTTGCGCCGGACCGCACCGAGACGAGCAACGGATCTTCCGTGTCGCCGAAGCGGCGGCCCGCGACCTCCTCGAGCTTGCGCATGGCCTCACTGACCTCAGTGCAGAGGTGCTCAGGGAGCTTTCGGTCGGAGAGGTACTGGATGCACAGTTGGGAGGAGATGGTAAATCCGGGCGGCACCGGAATGCCGAGTCTGGTCATCTCGTGGAGATTGGCACCCTTACCGCCGAGGATATCCTTCATTTGGGCGGAGCCGTCCGCCTGTCCGTTTCCAAAAAAGAAGACGTTTTGCATGGTTGTGGTTTCTTTTCTTATTTATCTAGCAGTGGCGGGAATCGGGATATCGATTGATGAAGCGTCGTGTTCGGAGTTCGGTGTCGCAGTGGGGTAGTCTCCGGAAAAACAGGCATCGCAGTACCCGGTTTGCCTTCCGTCAATGGCCCTGTGCGTGCCATCCAGTGACAAGTAGCCCAAGGTATCCACCTCGAGGTGCTCCCGTATTTGCTCGACGCTGTGTGTCGATGCGATAAGCTCGCCGCGCGTGGGCGTGTCGATTCCGTAGTAACAAGGACCGGTGATCGGTGGCGATGAGATACGCAGGTGAATCTCCCGCGCTCCTGCATCGCGGATCATCTTGATTAACGCGCGGGACGTGGTCCCGCGTACCAACGAGTCGTCGACGACGACGACACTTTTCCCATCCACGACTTCCCGCACCGGATTGAACTTGATGCGCGCCTTGTCCGTTCTTTTCGCTTGGCCGGGACTGATGAACGTCCGGCCGACGTAATGGTTTCGGATGAGGCCGTGCTCGAACTTGATGCCGCTCTCTTCGGAGTACCCGAGGGCCATCGCGTTCGAGGAGTCAGGGACGGAAAAGACACACTCGGCTCCGGGCGCTGGGTGCTCCTGAGCCAGCCGCCGGCCGAGGTTTCGTCGCACCCGGTCCACGGACTCGCCGAACACCTCGCTGTCCGGGCGCGAAAAATAGATCAGTTCGAAAATGCAACGCCGGTGTCGCTTCGGTTCCAGGGAAGGAAGCTCGTGAACCTTGTTCCCTTCGATGCGGAGCCACTCCCCAGGCTGCAGCTCTCTGACCAATGTCGCCCCGATGATATCGAGGGCGCAGGTCTCCGACGCCACGACGAAGCCATCGTGGAGCCTGCCCAGCACCAAGGGCCGGAATCCCCTGGGATCCACGATGGCGTAGAGCGTCTTGCCAACGGTGAGCACCATGGTGTAGGCGCCCTCCACGCGCTCCAGGGCGTCGAGGATCTGGTGCTCGGGCTCACGGGCTTCGGACCGGGCAATCAGGTGAACGAAGACCTCCGAGTCCGAAGACGTTTGGAAGATCGATCCCTTCTTGACGAGGTCGCGCTTCAGCTCGGAGGCGTTGGTGAGGTTCCCGTTGTGCGCGAGGGTGAGAGGCCCGGCGTGGTAATCGACCACGCAGGGCTGGGCGTTGGAGACCTCAGAGTCGCCGGTGGTGGAGTAGCGCGTGTGGCCGATGGCCAGGGAACCCGGAAGACTGTTGAGGATCTCGGAGTTGAAGATGTCGGATACCAGGCCCATGCTCCGGTGCGCGTGGGCCACCTGGTCGTCGTCCACCGTGATGATGCCCGCCGACTCCTGGCCACGATGCTGCAAGGCGTACAGGCCCATGTACGCGAGTTGGGCCGCGTTGGGGATGTTAGATACGCCGAAAACACCACACATCGTTACGGGCCTTGAGCTGGTTCTCCGGGGGATTCCAGTGGAAATGTACTAGGTTGCGGACCGAGTGTCTTGGTGCTCATCGAGATGGAAAGGGTTTTGCGGGCTCGCCCGGTCGGCCACGAGCCCGTGTGGGACTCATTCGGCGGCGGAAGCCTTCTTGCCCTGCACGCCCCGAAGCACGGCGCCGAATAGGCTGTGGAACATGCTGTCGTCTTCGCCGTCGAGGAGTTGTTCGGCCTCGCCGGCGTCGAACCAGACGCCGTCGCACTCCACACAGCGATCGACCTCGAGCCCGTGATACTCCTCGACTTTCAGGTCGTGGCCGCACTTCGGACATTTCATGAAGTGGGTCCTGCGCTCCGCTTCATCCCGTTCGCGTTCGGCTTGGGCGCGGCGCGCCTTCAGTAACTCTGCCTCCTTCCGTACGAAAAATTCCGCTTCGGTGCGACTGGGCTTTTCGGTCATCCAATGACTCCGAGGGTATCGGGGGAGAAAGTTGGCGGCGTGAACTCGGCGACGCGGCTTGCCGGTGAAGAGGATACACCAGCATACGTGTGCCCGCGTCCACGCACGATCGCATCTACGACCTGACCGCCTTCGAGCATCACGACATCAAAGGTTCCACAAGCCTGCTCGCACCCGTTGCGGTAGTAAAGGAAGGTCCAGTTTCCGACGGTCCCGTCTGCCACGGGAACGCCCCACACCGCCACCACGTCGTCCGCCGTCATACCCGGCCGAACCGTGCCGGTGTCGATGGGGAACCAGGGCTCTTCCGCAGCGCTCCCGGTCTGCACAAACGCTGGGGCGGGTTCGGGTTCGGGTTCGGGCTCCACGGGCGCCGGCGTCGTCGGCGCGACCGGCGCGGCCGGAGCGGGCGTGGTGTCCGCCACCGCCTCCGCCTGGGCCTCGTCGTCGGCCTGGCCTCCCAAAAACGGAATCTTGTCGCAGCCGAGGGTCATGAAACCCGCCATCGTGACGATGGTAAGAGACCGCCAATTCATCCTAGCCTCCTGGATAAGCCCTACACTCACCAGCACCGAGAGATGGGACGTTCTCGGGTGCGATCGGTCCCCCAAAGATAGCACCCTTTTGAGACCCGGAAGTGAACGACGTCACAAAGCCGGCGATTCTCCTGGGGCGCCTCGCAGCCGGAAAACCGGGGTTCGGGTGTCGAATTCCTCAGTTGCCGGGTGTGCGGTGGCGGTCCTCCAGATCGTGGACCACGAGCTTGGGTTGGGCCTCGGCGTCCACCGGCTCCTCATCCCCCCGCTCGATAAAGGCCAGGGCCACCCCACGCCCGATCCCGTAGGTGACGTAGGTGATGCCCAGAGGGAAGAAGAAGATGTCCCGGTTGAAGATGGCAAACCACAGGACGATGAGATGCACGCTGAGGCCCAGAAGACCGCGGATGCTACGGAACCCGATCCGCGGCAACCTGGCGTACTCCACGTTGCTCACCATCGCCAAGCTGAGGGCGATGATGAGAAAGATCATGATCTGGGACCAGGGGAGGGCCGCGAGCTGGATTCGATAGAACTCGGTCTGCGTGAACGGATAGTACGCGGCGAGGGTCATCCCGGCGGCCGTCGAGGGCAGGCCGGTGAAATTCCGTTTGTGGCCTTCGCCGGGCTGGGCGTTGAACCGGGCCAGCCTCAGCGCCACGCAGACGGCGAAGGCGTACGAGAACACCCAGGCAAACGATCCCTGCGAGGAAAACAGCAGGAAGAACATGAGCACCCCCGGGGCGATGCCGAAGCTCACCATATCCACCAGGGAGTCGAGCTGGGCGCCAAACACCGATCCCGTCTTGCTCACCCGTGCCGAAAGGCCGTCGAGGGTGTCGAGGACGCCGGCGATGGCGATCCACCAACTGGCGCGGTAGAAGTCGCCCTGGGCAGCCAACACCATGGACCAAAACCCGAAGAACAGGTTGGCCAACGTGAAGATGCTGGGAACCACCACTACCACCCGCCGTACTCGTCGCCTGCTGCGTTCTCGCCGCGTCATCGAGGCCACTCCGCGAGAATGGTTCTGCCCGCCACCGCCCGGTCGCCCGGCTGCACCCGAACCAGAGCGGACAATGGGAGAAAGGTATCCACGCGGGAGCCAAATCGGATGAGGCCGAGGCGGTCCCCTTGCCGGACGACGTCCCCCGGCTCGTGGTCCGTGACGATGCGGCGCGCCACGAGCCCCGCGATCTGCCGGACCAGTACCGGACCGAAAGTCCCGCGGACCCCGAGGGACATGCGCTCGTTGAACTCGCTGGCCTTGTCCAGTGTCGCGTTGAGGAACTTCCCGGGGCGATAGTCCCGGTACTCCACCGTACCTGCGATGGGATGTCGGTTCACATGAACGTTGAACACGTTCATGAATACCGAGACTCGCGTGGCCCGGCCTTTGAGGTACTCCGGTTCGTCCACTTGGTCGATGCTCACGACTTTCCCGTCGGCCGGGGCGATCACCAACTCGCCTTGGGGAGGCCCCGCCCGGACCGGATCGCGAAAGAATGCGGGAACCCACACGGCGACCGGGGTCCATGCCACGGCCAACCACCAACTCCCACCCAGCATCCACGCCCATGCCGTCAGGGCGGTGAGGATGACCAGCGCAATCGTGACGAAGGGGATTCCCTCCGGCGCGAGCTTCACTGCCGGGTCGCCAACTCTTCGCCGGTGATCCGGCGATACGCGTCCAGGTACCGGTCGCTGGTAATCTGGACCGTTTCCGCCGAGAGGGCCGGCGGGGGCGGCGTTGCATTCCACGACCCGGCCTTGCGCAGCCCGTCCAGATAGTCTCGCAGCGGCTGTTTGTCGAAGCTCTCCTGTCCATGGCCGGGCTGATAATCGTCGGCCGGCCAGAACCGCGAGGAATCGGGAGTCAGTACTTCATCGATGAGGATGAGGTCGCCGTCGCTCGTGTGGCCGAACTCGAACTTCGTGTCGGCGATGATGAGGCCGCGCTGCGCCGCCTGCTCCCGTCCGGCGAGATACAGCTCGATACTGCGGTTCACCAGTGTGTCGGTGAGCTCGGCACCCAGGGCGTCGCGCACGTAATTGATGGTGACGTTCTCGTCGTGGCCGGTGTCCGCCTTGGTGGCCGGGGAGAAGATGGGCGGATCGAGCTTGTCGGACTCGACGAGTCCTTCGGGTAGTGCTTCGCCCGCCAAGGTGCCGGTGTCGGAGTATTCCTTCCACGCGGAGCCCGCGAGATAACCCCGGACGACGCACTCGAACGAGACCGGTGTCGTCCGCTTCGCCAACATGGCTCGGCCGGCGAGGATGGACTCATGTCCCGCCAGCTGCGGAACCCGCGCGACGATGTCGGCCGCGTCGGCGGAGATGAAGTGACTGGGCGTGATGGCCTCCAGAGTGCGGAACCAGTAAGCGCTCATCTGGGTCAGCACGGCGCCCTTGTGGGGAATCGGCTCGTTCATGACCACGTCGAACGCACTGATCCGGTCACTAGTGACCAGCAAGACCGTGTCGTCGTCCACGTCGTAGACCTCCCGCACTTTCCCCTTGCGCAGCAGGGGCAGGGGAAGTGCGCTCTCCACCAATGGCCTAGCGGTCATACGGTGATCTCTCCTTCTTCGGCGGCGAATTCCTGCAACGATTCGAGTAGGGTGGTCAACGGTCCTTCGGTGAATTCCGTCACTTGCTGGGCGGACCGGCCGACATATCGAGCGGGATCCAGCTCGGCCTGCAGCGCCTGCCGATCGACCGCGCCGAACGCCTCGTGACCGGCGAGCCGCTCGAGGAGATCGTTCTCGGCACCCTGTTCCATGGCATCGGTCACCGCCCAGCTCGCCTGGCGGATGACCTCGTGCAACTCCTGGCGATCGCCCCCGGCCTTCACGCCGAGCATCAACCACCGCTCGGTGGCCATGAAGGGCATGACCCGCTCGACGTTCCGCCGCGTGGTGGCCTCACGCACCTCGATGCCCTTGGCGACGTTGTGGAGCAGGATGAGCAGAGCGTCCGCAGCGAGGAATGCGTCCGGGAGCACCATTCTGCGGTTGGCGCTGTCATCCAGGGTTCGCTCGAGCCACTGGGTGGCCGACGTGTATGCGGTGTTGTCACGCAATGAAATCACGTAGCGGGCAAGGGCACAGATGCGCTCGCAGCGCATGGGGTTCCGCTTGTACGCCATGGCGCTCGAGCCGATCTGATCCTGCTCGGCCGGCTCGAGCAGCTCGCCCTCGTGCTGCAAGAGACGCATGTCGGTGGCGAACTTGGACGCGGATTGGGCGATCTGCGCGAGTGCATCGAGCACCCGGCTATCCAGCTTCCGGGTGTAGGTCTGGCCGGTGACGGCGATCGGCGCAAAGTCGAACGCCGCGGCCACCCCGCGGTCTAGCTCGCAAACCTTGTCGTGGTCGCCCCCGAACAGATCGAGGTAGCTCGCCTGGGTCCCGGTCGTTCCCTTGCATCCCCGGAAGGGGAGCGTGGTGAACAGATCGTGCAGTGCCTCCGCGTCGAAGGCGAAGTCCTGGAGCCACAGAGTGGCCCGCTTCCCTACAGTAGTGAGCTGCGCGGGTTGGAAGTGGGTGTACCCCACGGCGGGGACGGCGCGATGGCTCAGGGCAAACCTCTGCAAGCTCTCGAGCACCGACACCAGGCGTCCCAGCAACAGGCGTATGCCATTCCGCAGGATCAGCAGCTCGGCGTTGTCCGTCACGAAGGCACTGGTGGCCCCGAGGTGGATGTACTGTCGGGCGGCAGGCGCCTGGTCTCCGAAGTGGTGC
Source organism: Gemmatimonadota bacterium (assembly GCA_039588255.1). GTDB lineage: Bacteria > Gemmatimonadota > Gemmatimonadetes > Gemmatimonadales > GWC2-71-9 > B3T1B10. The sequence continues at coordinate 7,700 of JBDHAF010000024.1, forward strand.
ACGTGGGCCATCACGTCGTGGCGGAAGCGCCGTTCGTATTCTTTGACGGCGTCGAGGTCCGCCGTCTCGAGCTGCGCGCGCATCTCATCGGTCGCCTCGACGGGAATGTCGAGCCCGAGGCGTTGTTGCTCTTCGGCCAGAGCCAGCCAGAGTCTCCGCCACAGCGTAGCGCGGGTCGGGGCGTTCCAGAGCCGCTGCATGGCCGGTGAGGCGTAGCGCGTGCCGAGGGGGGATTGATAGATGTCAGTCTCCGTCATCGGACATAGAAGTCGCTGTACAGCATACGGCCCCCCCTGTCGACCCACGCGCGGACCGCGGTTCGGCGACTCACGCGCCCCAGGATGTCGCGCACGCCTTCGGCGTCGCTGATTTGCGTGTTGTTGATCTGGATGATCACGTCCCCCGACCGCATGCCGGTGGCTCGCTGCGCCACGTCGCCGATGGAGTAGATCAGAGCACCGTCGCCCCTCTGGAGATGGCGCTCCTGTTGGATCGCCGGGGTCACCGTGATCAGCTCCAGGTCCAAAACGGAGATGCGCTCGGCCTGCGTGGTGGGGAGGGCGGCGATGCCGAGCTGTACCTGGCGTTCCCGTCCGTCGCGCAGAAAGACCACCGGGATGGAATCGCCCGGACCGACGTCCAGCTTGACCGCCTCCCAGTCCAGGAACGTCCGCACTTGCCGGCCGGCAGCCGAGATGAGGACGTCGCCCTCCCGCAGGCCGGCGTCGCTTGCTGGGCTCGTGCGGGCAACGTTTGTCACCCCGAGTCCCCCGGCTTCCTTCCACCGTCGGAGATCTTCGGACCCGCTCACCCCCAATCCCACCCAGGCGCGCTGCACGGTGCCGTACTCCTGGAGCTCCCGCGACACCCGGAGCGCTCGCTCGATGGGAATCGCGAAGCCGATGCCCACCGAGCCCCCTGTCGTACTGAAGATCGAGCTGTTGACGCCGACGACCCGACCCATCACGTCCACGAGCGGCCCGCCGCTGTTCCCCGGATTGATGGCGGCGTCGGTTTGGATCATGTCGACGTATACGCCGGGCTGGTCCCGGGATGGCAGGATGTTTCGGCCCACCGCGCTCACCACCCCGGCCGTGACGGTGGGCTCGGCGTTTCCCAATAGGTACGAATACGGATTGCCGATCGCCACGACCCACTCACCGATGACGAGGTCCCGACTCGACCCGATGGCCATGGTCGGAAGATCCCCTGCGTCGATCTTCAAGACGGCGATATCGGTGAGGGGATCCTCGCCGAGGAGCTCAGCCGGGTAATCGGTGCCGTCGGTGGTGGTGACGATGATCTGCTCCGCACCCTCGGTGACGTGCTGATTCGTGATGACGATCCCGTCCTCTGAAACGACGAATCCCGATCCCACGCCTTCCACGAGCCGCTCGTACTCCTGGGGCATGAAGAAATCAAAGAATGACCGACGGGCGACCGCATGCTGGCGCCGGATGATGTTGACGCTCACGACGGCAGGGCGGGCTCGGGCGGCCGCGTCCACGATGGCGGACCGGCGAGCATCGGTCACCTGGGCGTTCAGGCGCCGGCGAACGGTGTCCTGTCGAACCGGTGCCGGGGCGGCAATGGGGACGTCGAGGGCGGGGGTATGCGGCCGCGGCGCAGGTTCATTGCAGCCGAGGCCGAGAGCGAGACCGAGAGCCGCGATCAAACGCACGCCCGCCCGGCCCGCGCCCCGCTGGCTGGAAGGGGCAGCCATTCTGACTCGGCCCGACCGGTCATCCCGGCCGGCGTCCTATCGCTCGAGTACGAAGTCATTGACTCGGCGTAGCTCCGGGTGAGGGTACAGCGCACCAAGCATGTAGAGGCCCTGGGGTGGAGCAGGGGGGCTGGCGTCGGCGTTGCTCGTGGCCGCCAGCACCGCCGAGATGTCGGTCAGCGGGCGTCGCTTCCGCGCCACATCGACCATTGCTCCGACCATGAACCTCACCATGCGATGTAGAAAACGATCGGCTTCAACATTGAAAATAAACCCTTCCTGCCCCCGTCGCTCCTGCCATTCGCATTGGGTGACGGTGCACCGATAGTGGGGCTTTTCCTGTCCCGCTGTCGAGAGTGGTCTGAAGTCGTGTTCACCCACAAAGAGGTCGGCAGCCTTCCCCAGCGCCTCCAAGTCGACCGGCTCGCCGAGGGCCCACTCGTACGGTCTCCGAAACGGCGATGCGGACCCGGGGTCGCATCCCAGGACGAAGCGGTATCGTCGTGCTGATGCGTCCTTGCGGGCGTGGAAGCCCTCAGGGGCGGGTGCTACCTCTGCAACCCAGAGATCTGCCGGTGTGACGGCGTTCAGGGCGCGCTGGAGGTCTCCTGGGTCCCACTTTCGAGGCCCCTTGAAGCTCACGACCTGCCCCAGGGCGTGCACCCCGCTGTCGGTGCGGCCGGCAGCGTTCGTGGTCACTCGGTGGCCCACCAGTTGCTCGAGCCCCTCCTCCAGGACGCCTTGGACGGTTCGGTCGCTGGCTTGACGCTGCCAGCCGGCGAAGCCGTGGCCCGCGTACTGCAGGATGGCGCAGAAATACTGATCGCGCATGTGGGATGAAACTACAGGTGGAACGACCTATCCACAAGCACCACAACGACTTGCAGGACACCTAAAATGTGGATCGGAGGCCTCAGTACTTTCGAATGACACCCACCACGACGCCCTGGACCAAGATGTCATCCTCGTGGGCCCGGATGGGCGCCACGTTCGCGTTGGACGGCTGGAGGCGAATCCAGCCGTCAGACTCTCGGTAGAATCTCTTGACAGTGGCCGAGGTACCCTCGATGAGAGCAATGACCATCTCCCCGTTGTCGGCCGTGTTGCGACTGTTGACCACCACTAAGTCGCCGTCGTCGATGTGCTCGTCGATCATCGAGTCGCCCTGGACCTTCAACACATAGCTGGATCCCCGGCGGGGAATCAGGTCGTCGGGAACTGCAATGGTCTCGGGAGTGGTGACCGCCTCGATGGGGATACCCGCTGCAACCTGCCCCAACAGTGGAAGCTCGGTGGCGCTGGCGTGCCCCGGTTCCGGCACCAGCTCAATGGAGCGACTTTCGTTATGGCTTCGCCGAATGAATCCCTTCTGCTCCAGGTTGGTGAGATGCTCGTGGACCGTCGCCAGCGAGCTGAACTTGAAGTGCAGGGCTATTTCCTCGAACGAGGGTGCGTACTGGCGCTCCTCGATGTATGACCTCAGATACTCCAAGATTTCCCGCTGCCGCTTCGTCAAAGGCATTTTTTCCCCTGGGGCCCGAAGGTATTCCGAAAAACAGTATACCCGAAGACACCCCGAAATGCAATAGTCGCAACTGGTTATCGAGGGAGACTCGTCGGGCCGAATGTCCGATCAGCGCAGAACTGCGACCGAGCGCACAGCGCGAAGGGGCGTGAGGAGTACAGAATACAAGATGTGAAGGTCCATGGCCGCGTTTAGCCAGCGTTATATTGCACCGCACACGAATCCGGGAGACAGGTTGACCAGACGGAGAATCGGAGCCGGGATTGGCAATCACCCTCGGACCCCTTGGGGGGGAGGAGGGTGAGTGTGACGACGCCAAGCCAACCGAGCTTGGATGCCGCCGCCGATCGCAAGGCCGTCGAGGAACTGATCCAGACCCTCCTCAAGGGGCTGCGAGCCATCCAGCTCTACCTGCCAAATAACCCCATCTACGAAAAGGCCTGCCAAAGGGTCGCGGACGCCTTCGCCGCCGTCTGGCAAGAGACGGACGACGTGGTTCTCGAGGTAACGGACGCCGAGTTTCGCTGGGAAGAGGAGGTCGTCTACACCGAGCCGAACAAGGCCGACAACCTGGCCCTGATGCTCTATAAGGACGGAATCCGATCCATCACGCTGAGTCACGGAGTGGAAGAGGGCGAGGCGATCCGGTTGCTGGAGACCCTGAACCGGGCTCGGACGCTGCCCCCGGAGGCCGAGGACGATCTGCAGACGCTCCTCTGGGAGGCCGAGTTCAACAACATCCGATATATCGCCGTGGAGCTGGGTGACGAAGATGGAGACCCCCTCGAAGGTTCCGGCGGCGGTGGCGGATCCGCCGCACCCCAGCCGGAGGCGGTCAAGGAGGAGGTGCAACGCCAACTGGCCGGAGCGGCGGAGGAACAGGCCGCCAACGAGTTCGTCTCCATCGAAGATTCCGATTCGTCGCTCTACCAGCTCGAGCCTGATGAGGTGGCCTACCTGAAACGGGAGCTGGCCCGGGAGTACGACCAGGATCTCCGCACCAACGTGCTGGCCATCCTCTGCGACATCTTCGAGTTTCACACGAGCCCCGACATCCGCTCCGAAATCCTCACGATTCTCGGAAGCTTCGTACCTCACCTCCTCTCCGTCGGCGACTCCGACTCGGTGGTCTACGTGCTCCGGGAGACCCAGGCGATCCGCAAGCGGGCTAAGAACCTCACCGAGGAGCAGGCCGAGGCGCTGGACCAACTCCCGGCGCGGCTTTCGGAGCCGGTGGCCTTCGGGCACCTGTTGACCGCTCTCGACCAGGGAGGCGCAAGCGTCAGCGACCAAGAGTTGGAGCGTCTCTTCGGAGGACTGAAGCCCCAGGTGTTCGAAACGGCCATGGGATGGCTCCCGCAACTCGCAACCGACCGGCTCAAGTCCCTCCTCGAGGATGCCCTCATCAAGATTGCCATCGCCAACTCCAAGGTGCTGACCGACGCCGTGGAATCCCGCGATCGGGAAGTCGCCCACGGGGCCGTGGGGTTCGCCAAGACGTTGGCCCTGCCGGAGGTCGTGCCCCCACTCGGGCGGCTGCTCGATGGTCCGGACAAAGATTTGCGAACCGAGGTCGTGAGCGTATTGGAGGCGATCGGGTCCGACGAAGCGATGCGCGAGCTCGAGAAGGCCATCGATGATCCGAACCGCGGCATCCGGCTCGCTGCGATCCGGATATTGGTGGGGCATGGGTATAAGCGGGTACTGCCGAAGATCGAAACCAAGGTGACGGACAAGGAGTTCAGGAACACGGACCTCACCGAGAAGAAGGCCTTCCTCGAGGCGTACGGCACCCTCGCGGTTGGGTCGGGTGTCGGCTTGCTGGCATCGATGCTGCTCCCGCGCGGCTTCATGAAGAAGAAAGAGGATCCCCAGATTCGGGCCTGTGCCGCTCTGGGACTGGGAAGGATCGGCACGCCCGAGGCGACGGCCGTCCTCAAGCAAGCCGCGTCCGACAAAGACGCGTTGGTGCGCAACGCGGTGAGTCAAGCACTCCGGGACATGGACTGACATGGCCGAACGCCAACCTTCTCTTGCCGATGCCGTCGAGCGCATCGAATCGGTGCACCGCCAACGGGGACGGGAGTTCCTGGTCAACCTCGGGACGGCGTTGCGGAGCTTCAAGCTGTATCCGCTGGAGAACGAGCAGGTAAAAGGTGCCCTCGACGAGCTTGTGGAATCTGCTAGGGCTCTGCATCAGGTGGATGCGTTGTTAGAGATGCACCTCGCCGATGAGGCGGTGTTCATCAACAAGACGCGGCTCCGGCTGGCATTGGACCGCTTCGCGTCGTTGGGGCACGTGCTGAACACCTTCAAGGATGCCGGGGTCGGTGCGCTGGTGGTGGACGAGGCGGTGAGCCGTAAGGAATGGCAGGAGTTGGTTTTGCTGCTGCTCGAGGTGAAGGCCCCCGAGCCGGAAGCCGACGAAGAGCCGGATCCGGAACTCCTGACCGAGCTGCAAGACAATCTCGTCGAACGCGGCGTCATCCATATCACGCTGGGACCGCCGGCGGTGGCAGGTGGCGGGGCCGGCGAAGAGCTCAACCCCGAAGATCGCGCCCTGGAAATCGCCAAGCGAACGTACCAGCGATCGGTGGCTGTTTCGAAAGAAGTGGTGAGCGCGGTGCGGATGGGCCGGGCCGCCAACGTCCGGAAGATGAAGCGGGCCGTCCAAAGCATGGTGGATCAGGTCTTGAACAACGAAATCTCCCTCGTGGGCCTCACCGCCATCCGCGACTACGACGAGTACACCTTCACCCACTCGGTCAACGTCTGCATCTTCGCCATCGCCATCGGGAAGCGACTTCACCTCGGGAAACGTCAACTGTACGACCTCGGCGTGGCGGCCTTGCTGCACGATGTGGGCAAGAGTCGCGTTCCCCTGGAACTGATCCAAAAAGAAGGGGCCCTCACGGAAAAAGAGTGGCGGATGATGCAGTCCCATCCTTGGTACGGGGTGTTGGCCCTGTTCCAGATGCAACAGTCCAGTGACTTGCCCTATCGGGGCATGGTGACGGCGTACGAACACCACATGAAAATCGACGTGACGGGCTACCCCCGACCGGTCCGGCGGCGCAACATTTCGTTCTATTCGAAGATCATCGCCGTTGCCGACGGGTTCGACGCGGCCACGAGCCGCCGCTCGTATCAGACGCCGATCCAACCGGACGAGGTACTGCGGGAGATGTGGCAGAACCGTCGCCGCGGGTACGATCCGGTCCTCGTGAAGGAGCTCGTCAACCTGGTGGGCATCTACCCCGTCGGCACCTGCCTCCTGCTGGACACCGGCGAGGTTGCGGTGGTGCAGAGCCGGAACCCTGAGCCGGATCTCCTCAACCGTCCGCTGGTGCGCGTCGCCATCTCTCCCGAGGGGGAGATTCTCAACCCCGCCCCCATTGCCGATCTCGCCGAGAAGACGTCCGGGGGCCGCTTCACGCGGTCCATTGTCAAAGTGGCCGATCCGTCCAAATTCAGTATCACACCGGGTGATATTCTCCTCGGGCAGACTTGATACATGAGACGCATCCAAACCAACACGCTGGTCCGATGGTTTGCGTGGTTTTTGGCATATGGTGGTCCGGCGCTGCTGCTGATGGCCATGGCCGTCGACCCCACCTGGGTGCGCCAGCTTCCGGCGTTGGCCGTGATGCTCGTTGCAGCGATCGTGCTCAGGGCCACGGCCGTGCCGTTGGGGAAGTACGCCTACACCTCGCCCCTGGGGCTCTTGGCGGTGAGCGGTTCCCTCCTGGTAGGCAGCGTGCCCACCGCCCTTGCAGTGGGTTTGGGAACGGGACTCGCCGACCGGCTGATCCAGCGGAAGGGCGGCTGGCCCGTTCTGGTCAATTCGGGCCGTGAGGTCATCAGTGTTCTCGCCGCCTACGGCTTCTATGGGTTGGTCTCGGAGCTAACCGGGGGCGGCTCCCCGCTCTCCGCTGAAGGCTTCATCGGAAGTGTCGTCTTCGTGACGGCGTATTTCTTCGTCAATCGAACGCTCTTCTACTACAGTCTGATGGTCCGGCAGAAGCTGGGGACGGACGAGCAACTCATCATCCTACGCTACGAGATTGCCCATTCCGCACTGCTCATCCTGGCCTCCGCGCTGGTGATTGCCACGGTCGTGGTGCTGCCGCTGGCGACTTGGCCGTTCGTCGGGGCGTTTCTGGTCTTCGGTGCGGTTTTGGCGAAGCAGATGGGGGAAGAGGTGGTCCAGGCCGAGGAACTCAACAAGCTCCACGCCATGGACGCGGTCATCACGGGAACAGCGGGGTTGGAAGAGTCTTTCGCCCGAATCGAGGGCCTGGCGGATCGAACGCTGGACTGGGGGGCGTATCGGGTGTTCGGGTACATCGACGGCGCGTTCGTCCCGCTGTACGTCGGGGCGATCGGCCGGGAGGGCCGGGAGGATGGGCCGGACGGGCTCGAAGCGCTCCGCGGGGAAGTCGTCGAGACCGGGCAGCCCATTGTCATTCAGGACACCGGGCGGGATGCCAGAGCGATGGATTTTCCGGAGCAGGTGCGATGCGTTGCGGTCGCACCGTTAAGGCTGGGCCCAGATACCATCGGCACCTTGGAGCTCGAGCACCACAAACGGCGGGAGTACCGGCGCATTCAGCTCGCGCTGATCCAGGCGTGCGCCTTACGCATCGCGGCGGTAGTGCATATCCACGAGCTGCGGCGGCCGCTGGTGGCCACGGTGGCTCGCATCAACGAGGAGGTCGGTCACCTCCGCCAAGCGACCGACGCGCTACGCCAAGCAGCGACGGCGATGACCCAATCCACCACGGCGATCGGAGAGGGGTTATCCCAGCAAGATCTCGAAGTGGCCGCCGGATTCTCAGACACGGAGAACCTCTCCCAGTCATCGGCCGAGGTCGCCAATGAAGGAGCCGAGGCGGCAAAGGTGACGTCGACGGCGAGCGAAGTTGCCGATAGGAGTCGCGAGACGATCGGTGATGCCATCGAGAAGCTCGTCGATCTGAAGGCGTTCGTCGGCGAGAGCTCCGGCAAGGTGAGTGAGTTGGAAAAGGTGAGCGGTAAGATCGTCAAGTTCATCTCCTCGATACGCGAGCTAGCGGATCTCACCAATCTCCTGGCCCTCAATGCAGGCATCGAGGCGGCCCGCGCCGGCGAACACGGTCGCGGGTTTGCGGTCGTCGCGCAGGAAGTGGGACGACTGGCGGAGCAGAGCTCGTCGTCGGCGGTCGAAGCGGGGGAATTCGTTGCCGATTTACAGGCCAGCCTCGCCGATGTTGTCCAGCAAATGCGCCGTGGGAAGCTGTCGGTGGCCGGTGTGGAGGAAGTGAGCACCGATGGATTGCGGGCCATGGACTCCATTGTGCAGGCAACCGCCGAGGCGACACAGCGGGCCCGGCACATCGCCGAAACGGCGGAAGGGCAGCAGAGCGCCTTTGCCGGACTGCGGGAGCGCATCAGCGCCGTCGCCAACATCTCGTCGCGGAATCACTCGGATGCGACCCACGTCATCGAGCGAGCCCGAGACGTCGAAGCGCGACTCGACGAAATGGCGTCCTCCTCCCGCGAGCTCGAACAGGTCGCGGCCATGTTGGCGGACATCACCGACCGATTTACGACCGACGCCGGCCATTAGGGCCTTTGACAAAATCCACTCTGTCCATCTACCATTGCTCGGTATGACACAGGATTGCATTTCGCTCAAAGCGATGCGGTTTCACACGTGTGTAGGATTGCTCCCGCACGAAGAACACGTTCCCCAACCCCTCGAGCTCGACCTCACCGTTTGGTTGTCGCTCCGCCAGGTTGGTGAGACGGACTCGCCAACGGCACTGCTGGATTATCGCAAACTGTATCAGATGGTTTCCGAGACGGTCGGGGCCAGCCCCCACCGACTCCTGGAGGCGCTGTGCGAAAGGATCGCCCGCCAAGCGCTCGGGATGGGGCTGGTCGAGCGTGTTCGCGTTGCGGCCCGCAAACCCCACGCACCCATCGACGGCCCGCTCGACTCCGTGGAAGTCGTAGTCGAGCGCGGGGTATCGGACGCCGTTGGCTGAGCTCGCCTTCGTCGCGCTCGGTTCGAACCTGGGAGACCGAGCGGCGCACCTGAAGCGCGCTCGGCGCAAGCTGGCGGGCTTACCCGACACGTCGCTCGTGGCCGAGAGCACAATCGAAAAGACCGAGCCGTTGGGCCCCATTCCGCAGCGGAAGTACCTCAACCAGATGGTGCTGTTGACGACGGAGCTCTCACCCAGAGATTTGTTGGATGCCGGCCTCGAAGCAGAGCGAGAGGCCGGACGGATCCGCGACGAGCGTTGGGGACCTCGCACCCTGGATGTGGATCTGGTTCGGTTCGGTGATCACGACATTCAGGAGCCGCAGCTCACCGTGCCGCACCCCGAGCTTGCGAACCGGCCGTTCTGGCTGCGCGAGCTCATGGAGTTGTTGCTGTCGGTGAACGGCCACGGATTGCCGGAGTGGGCTCAGGTTGGAGCGGCACGTCGTGCCCACATCCGCCGCGTGGCTGCGCTGGTGGAAACATGGGCCATCGCCATGGGCCGGGATCCGGTCGAGCGGGCCCGCTGGGTGCGGGCCGCGTTTCTCCACGACGCGTTGCGAAGCGCACCCCAAGAGGAGCTCGCCAAACTGGCGGACGGCAAGTGGGATATACCAGGATTGTATCACGGCCCGGCGGCCGCACGGGTTGCCGAAGAGCACGGTGAGACGGATCCCGGTGTGTTGGATGCCCTTCGGTATCACTCGGTGGGGTACGTCGGCTGGGATGATGTCGGTCGTATGCTGTATATGGCCGATTACCTGGAGCCGGGAAGGTCCTTCCAGCGAAAGAAACGCGCGGCGCTGGCCGCCCGTGTGCCCCGTAAACCCAAGGCCGTGCTGAAGCGTATAGCCCGCAAGCGCAGGGCCAAGTCGCTGAAAACGAAATGGCGAATCGTTCCCGAGGAATCCGAATTCTGGAACCATCTGGTCGGCTCGTCATAGCCGTCGCCGTGGCCGCTGCGTTCGTCGCGCTCCTCGGCGCCTGGTGGATGCTTCGCCCAGCCCCGTCCGAGACTGCGTCGCGCATACCGGGGGAGGGGAATCGCATCACGGTCGAGGTCCTCAACGGGACGAGAGTGAACGGCCTCGCTCGGCGGGTCACCCGGGAGCTGAGACTGCGGGGGATCGACGTCGTCTACTTCGGCACGACCGACAGTGCCGACTCGACTCTGGTGATTGCGCGACGCGGCGATACGGAAGCGGCCAGCGTGGTGCGGCAGGCCCTGGGATTGGGCGCCGTCACCGACAACCCGTCTCCTCAGCTACTCCTGGACGTCACCGTCGTACTCGGTCCGGATGCTGCGCGGTCGGTCTCCGCCCGCAACTGACCACAGGCCGCACTGATATCGAGCCCCCGGCTCCGGCGTATCGTCACGTTCACTCCGGATTCCCGCAGTCGTCCGGCAAACCGCTTGGTCTCGGCGGGAGTCGCCGGTGTCAAGCTGTCGGCGCCCCCCGGGTGAAGGGGAAGGATGTTCACGAAGGCTCCGAGGGGCTTGGCCATCTCGGCCAGCGCCTCGGCGTCACGCACCGAGTCGTTGGCGCCCTGGATGAGCACGTACTCGAGGGTGATGCGGCGTGCGAACGCAGAGAGTGCCGCCGTGAGCTGGTCGACCGGATATTTTCGTTCCACCGGCATCAGGGCGGCGCGGCGTTCCGAGAGGGCCGCATGGAGCGAAATCGCGAGCCGGAACTGCTCGGGCCGGGCGGCCAACTTGGCGAGCTTGGGCACGATGCCGACCGTGCTGACGGTGATGTGCCGGGCACCGAGGCCAATCCCTCCCGAGGCGTTGAGGATGGTGAGTGCGGTATCCACCGCATCCCAGTTGTGCAGAGGTTCTCCCATCCCCATGAACACCACGTTCGTTGGCTTGCCGAACTCGGGGTCGAGAAGGAGCTCGCGCACTTGGCCGGTGATCTCCCAGGGCTCGAGATGGCGCTGGAATCCCATCCGCCCGGTGGCGCAGAACACGCAACCGAAGGCGCACCCCGCCTGGGAGGAGATGCACAGGGTTCGGCGTCTTCCCTCGGGGATCCAGACGGACTCCACGAAGAACCCGTCGTCGAGGCGCCAGAGGAACTTCACCGTTCCGTCCGTTGACGATTGGCGGGTCTCCAGATGCAGGCGCGGGATCGCCACGGCCTCCTCGAGATCCTCGATCAGCCGGCGAGGGAGCTCGGTGATGTCGGCCCACGTCGACACCGGTCGCGCCCACAGCCGCGGGAAGATCTGTCGGGCGCGATACGCAGCCTCTCCGCGTTCGGCCACCCATGCGAAGATGTGCCGCTGGGCTTCGTCGGGAGTCAGGTTGAGGAGGTTCACTGCACCAAGTCCACATCCAACGCGAACCGGTACGTCGCTCCCAACCCGTTGATCCCACTGCCGCGGGCGGCCGTGGCCGCATAGCGCCCCAGGACGAGCCCGATCTGGAAGGCGGGTCGCCACGCGGAAGATCCAAACGCCTGTTCCCTGGTGATGGCTCCGTCGATCAACAGCCAGCCGTTCATCACGATACCTCCCCCGATCGTGTGCTCGAATCCGCCGGGATCGCGGTAGCCCACCCCGTAGCGCCCGACCAGCTCCGTCGGATTGCCCCACAGGGCCACGGTGGCGGCCGTGTACCCGAGGCCGGCGTAATAGTCGGTAGTGGCGTCGGTCTCGAGGGTGACGGGCAAGAAATGGGTGGCGGCTGCCATCGTGAGCCTGGGAAGGGGATCGAAGCGAAGCCCGAAATCCATGGTGACACCGGTGCTGCGCTCGGCGTCGAATCGGGATTCGTGACCCCGCAACATCCCGCCGATGTACAGTGTGCCGAGCTGGATGCCGCCGTACACCCCGACGAGCTGCTCGTACACCGGGATCGACCCGAGTTCGGTGAGCGGCGAATCGACGGTGCGAACGAGGTCGCGCACCTCGACCCGCCCGACGCTCAGCCCCACCAGCCCCACGTCGGCGATGACGTGATAGGCCCCCGCCAGAATGCCCGCCAGCCCCACTGCGTCAGGGGTCTGGAGGACCTGGACTCCGGCCCCGAACTTCGCCGACCGTGGCCCGGTGGACGGATTCCAGAACGCCCCCGTGGGCCCGGATTGGAGGGCCGGGGGGATGGCCAGGGAGGCCGTGGCCACCCTCCACATTCCCGCAGATTGGGGAGCCTGGGCAAGCCCGGAGGCGGGAAACAGCAGGCAGCACGCCAGGGTCACGAGGGGCCTCATGGCTCGAAGCTTCGACGGCCGATGGACCCCCGTCAAGGTGCCGCTTGCTGGGGTTTCTGGCCGCCGTTATGTTCAATCAACTCTAGCACTTGGACGGTTTGGTTCGGCGTGAACTTGCACTGTTCGCTGAGCCCCAAACGCAGCCGGTTCGGGGACCCATCCTCTGGTCCAGATCGGGAAGCGCAGCGGGCACACACTTCGAAGTTCCGAACCCTCGCCCCATCGCCCTGAGATCACCATGACACGGACGGCCATGCGGACGCACCTGTGCGGGGCGCTCCGGGCGCAGCACGTAAACGAGGAAGTCCGGCTCGGCGGGTGGGTGCACCGGCGCCGCGACCTTGGGGGCATCGTGTTCTTCGACCTCCGCGACAGGGACGGGATCGTCCAGGTCGCGTTCAATCCTGAGTGGTGCCCCGCCGACGTCGTCGACCGGGCCCAGACGGTGGGCGCGGAAACCGTCGTGTTGGTTGAGGGAACTGTCGTCGCACGGCCGACGGATGCCAGAAACCCGGAGATGGCGACGGGTGACGTCGAGGTACACGGCACGGATTTTCGCGTCGTCGGACAAGCAGAAACGCCGCCCATTCCCGTGTGGCGCACCAAGGGAGAAGAGCTGCCCTCGGAAGAGCGGCGCCTCGAGCACCGCCACCTGGACTTGCGACGGCCGGAACTCCACCGCAACCTCGCCTTGCGGCACTGGCTGCTCCAGCGAGCCAGGCGCACGATGTCGGACTTGGGGTTCTACGAAGTCGAGACCCCGATCCTCACGCGGCCCACTCCGGAGGGCGCGCGCGATTACCTCGTTCCCTCGCGCGTCCATCCCGGCCAGTTCTACGCGTTGCCGCAATCACCGCAGATCTACAAGCAGGTACTGATGGCCTCCGGCATGGATCGTTACTTCCAGCTGGCCCGCTGCTTCCGCGACGAGGATCTCCGTGCGGACCGTCAACCGGAGTTCACCCAGATCGACTTGGAGGCATCCTTCGTGACACCGGAGGATGTCTACGGCGTGGTCGAGGCGGTGCTCGTCTCCCTGTGGGAGGAAGCCGGTGAGACCGTTGCGGCACCGTTCCGGCGGATGTCCTTTGCGGATGCGATGGAGCAGTATGGCACCGACAAACCGGATCTCCGGTTTGGCTACACCCTCGAGGACCTGGGTGAGTTCGTCCTGGGCAGGGGGTTCCAGGCCTTCGACGCGGCGCTGCAGGAGGGCGGGCGGGTGCGCGGCATTCGAGTGCCCGGCGGAGCGACGCTGTCGCGCAAAGTGCTCGACACGCTCACCGAGGCGGTGAAGGGTGCCGGGGCGGGTGGTCTGGCGACGCTCAAGCGAAAGGGAGAAGAATTGAGCGGGCCCCTCGCGCGGCTGGACGGCATGACCACCGAGACATCGGGCCTCGAGGATGGCGATCTGCTGCTTGCGACGGCCGGTCCCGAGAGCGTGACGTCGCCGGCACTCGACCGCGCCTTCGCCTGGATCGAGGAGTTCCCGCTGTTCGAGCGCAACGACGAGGGGGATCTGGAGCCGGCGCACCATCCGTTTACCGCTCCCCACGGGGACGACATTCCCCGGCTCCTGGAGGGCGACCACGAAGGCGTTCGAGCGCTGCACTACGATGCCGTCTACAACGGTAACGAGCTGGGGAGTGGCTCGATCCGGATCAGCGATCCGGAGCTGCAGCTGCGCGTGTTGGAGATGTGGGGTGTGGCCCGGGCGGAAGCCGAAGAGCGATTTGGCTTCCTGTTGCGGGCGCTGCGGGGAGGCGTGCCTCCCCATGGCGGCTTCGCCCTGGGGTTCGACCGGATCGTGATGCTTCTGACCGGCACCGACAACCTGCGGGACGTCATTGCCTTCCCCAAGACTACCGCCGCCCGAGCCCTGTTCGAGGACACCCCGGCGGCGGTGACCCAGGACGACCTGAACGGCCTGCACATTCGGACGGTGTCGTGAACGAACCCGTGACCCACCGGTTGTCGGCCGAGGGAGCCGATCCGCTTACTCTCGTTGGTGTGAACGACGCAAACCTGGTGGCGTTGGAGCAGGCAACTGGCGTTCGGGCCATGCTCCGGGGCGACCAGGTCACGCTTGCGGGCGATATCGATGCGGTGGAACGAGCCACAAAGATCATCTCAGCCATGATTGACGTGGCGCGGATGGATCAGCCGTTGACTCCAGATGATGTAGAGCGGTTCGCGGCCAACGGAGACGAGGAACTCGAAGGGTGGACCAACGGAGCGGAATCGCTCAAGATCGCCTTGCCGGGAGTCCGGCGTCCCGTGCAACCGAAGACGCCCGGTCAATCCGAATTCATTCGCGCCATGCGCGACAGCGACATCGTCGTGGGCATCGGTCCGGCGGGAACCGGCAAGACCTACTTGGCCGTGGCCGTCGGAGTGGAGGCGCTGACGCGCAAACAGGTGCGGCGCCTGGTGCTCGCACGACCGGCGGTGGAAGCTGGAGAACGGTTGGGATTCCTCCCCGGTGACCTCCAAGCCAAGATCGATCCGTACCTGCGTCCACTGTACGACGCGCTGGAGGAGATGATGCCCTCCGACCGGGTGCAGCGGGCGATCGAGAGTCGGACAATCGAGATTGCTCCCTTGGGGTACATGCGGGGTAGGACCTTGTCCGACGCCTTCGTGATACTGGACGAGGCGCAAAACGTGACCGGCGGACAGATGAAGATGTTCCTAACGCGGCTCGGGTTGAATTCCCGAGCGGTCGTCATCGGTGACAAGACGCAGATCGATCTCGATGAGCGGGAAGAGTCGGGACTCAAGCAGATCGAGCGCATCCTTCCCGGCGTCGACGGCGTGTCGTTCTGCTATCTCGAGGAGGGCGACGTGGTGCGGCACCGGTTGGTGCGACAGATCCTCCGCGCCTACGTCGAAGACCAAAGCCCATGAACACTTCGAACACTTCGAACGGTGATCCTGGGGCGTGGGAGCGTTTCCGCCAAACCCAGTACGCCTATCATGGAGCGCGTTGGCTCCCCCTGGTCGCGCTGGCGTTAGTGACGTATCTGCTGTTTCCCGTCGTGGGGAGCTTCACGGTGTTCGTACCGGACGTGGGAGAGGTCTCTACTGAAGGTGTCTTGGCGCCGTTTGATTTTGACGTGTTGATGACGGAAGCGGAGCGGCAGCAGGAAGCCGAGCAGCTCGCCGCCCAGGTGCAGCCCACCTACCAGTACCAGGATGGGGTCTCGGACTCCGTTGCGGCTCACGTCGCCCGGGTCTTCTCGTCCCTCGACAGTGCCGACACGGCGCGCACCTTGCTCGAGATCGCCCAAGAGGCGGACCTCCCGCTCACGAGCCAGGAAGTGACGTTGCTGGAGAATCCCCGGATGCGACAAGCGTTTGCCGGGGCCATCGGGAGGATGGTGGCCACGTATCTGGCGCGGGGCGTGGCCGCCTCCGGCACCATCGAGGAAGAGACGCACAACGAAGTGTTCGTTGTGCGCCGAGACGGGAACGAAGTCCGCATGAATCGGGACAGCATCACGACCAGAGCGCAGTACCTCGAGCTCCGCATGCAACAGCATCCCAACTCCAACTCTCTCATCGCGGACGTGCTGTTCGTCAAGCTGCTGAACACGTTCTTCCGACCCACCCTGTTGCCGAACTTGGCGGCCACCGCGGAGGCGCGGGATCTGGCCAGGGCCTCGGTGGATCCGCTGAAGGACCATGTGCGGGCCAACGAGCGGATCATCAGCAGCAACGAGATCGTCACGGCCGAGGCGCGGGACCGCCTGCTCGCGCTGCAGCAGGAGTTGGTGAATCGGGGAGAGTTGGATACCGCCAGTTTCCTGCGGATCGTCGGACAGGTGCTCACCAACGCCCTCGTAGTGGCCGTATTCTGGCTGCTTCTGTTGCTCTATCTGCCGAACACCTACGGCGAGCTGCGTCACATGTACGTGTTCTCGGCGCTGTTTGCCGTGGTCATTCTGGCCGCGGCGGCAAACCACCGATTCATTCACCCCGGGGCGGAGCTGATTCCGATCCCGTTTGCGGCGTTGGTGATGACCGTCTTGTTCAACGGGCGCATCGCCATGGTGGGCGCGATGGTGTTGGCGGTGCTCCTGGGCTTCCAGCCCGATTACGGAGGACCGGATGCCTTCTACATCGCGTTGTTGGGAGGTGTAACGGCCGCCCTCAGCGTGCGCACGATCAGCCGGCGAACGGAGGTGCTCTCGTCCACGGCGCTGGTGGTAATCGCCTTTGCCGTGGCGGCATTCACCGTGGGTTTGCGGGACGGTTGGTCGGCGCAGGAGTTCGGATTCAGCGTCGTCCGGGGAGCCAGCAACGCGACCGTCTCCGCGGCACTCGTGTTCATGGCTCTGCCGATCTTCGAGCGCTGGGCCCACGTCACCACTGACCTCAGCCTCCTCGAGCTTTCCGATCCCAACCGTCTTCTGTTGCGTCGCTTGGCCACCGAGGTTCCGGGCACCTATGCCCACAGCGTTGCGATGGCCAACCTGAGCGAACGCGCCTGCGATGCCATCGGCGCGGGCGGGCTCCTGGCGCGGGTGGGATGCTATTACCACGACATCGGCAAACTGCAGAAGCCGCTCCACTTCGTGGAAAACCAAGGGGTCGGTGGGAATCCCCACGACCGGCTACCCCCGGACGCGTCTGCGACCATCATTCGAAACCACGTAATCGACGGTCTGGCCCTCGCCGAGGAGCACGGCCTGCCACCGACGCTCAAGGCGTTCATCCCCGAACACCACGGAACGGCGGAGATCACCTACTTCCTGGAACGGGCGCGGCAGGACGGCGAGGTGCCGAAAGAATCGCTGTACCTGTACCGATACCCTGGTCCCAAACCCCGCTCGGCGGAAACGGCGGTGTGCATGCTGGCCGACGGTGTGGAGGCGGGCCTTCGCGTGCTGGACGAGCCCACCCCCAAGAAGCTCAGCGCCGCCATCCAGTACGTAGTCAACCAGCGGGTCGAGGCCGGTCAGTTGGATGAGGCTCCCCTGACGTTGGCGCAACTCGACAAGGTCAAGGATTCGTTCGTCCACACCTTGAGCGGGATGTACCACAACCGTCTCGATTATCCGGAGGAAGCCGGTGGTATCACGGCAGACTGGGACGGCGAATCCGACACCTGACGTCCGCGTTTCGTTTGCCGGGGAGCGTCGGGCCCTGTCGGTGCCGACGGTGCGTCGCATTGTGTCCGCCGTGCTCGATGACCAGGCCGTGAACCGAGCCACCGTCACCGTGACGTTCATGTCGCCGGCGCGGATGCGCTCCCTCAACCGACAGACATTCGGTCGAGACCGTGCTACCGACGTCATCGCGTTTTCACTTCCCCATGCCGACGATCTGGTCGGCGATGTGTATGTCTGCCCCGCTGTGGCCCGCAGCTCGGCACGCCGCTTCAAGGTGGCGCCGCGGGAAGAATTGATGCGGCTCGTGGTTCACGGGGTGTTGCACGTCCTCGGCCACGACCATCCGGAGGGGGCGTCACGTCCCCAGTCACCCATGTGGAAGCTGCAGGAGCGTTACGTCCGTGTACTGACTGGAGCGCGGTCGTGACCTCCATCCCGTTGAGCGTCGCGGCCGTCGTGACCGCGTTGGTGGCTGCGGCGTGGGCAGCGCTCCTGGGACTCTCCGAAGAGTCGCCCAAGGTTGCCCGGGCTCTCGCCGACACCACACCCGAGAGCAAGGATCCGACGACGCGGTATCGGGTCATCCATTTGAGTCGCTTGGCCCTCTTGTTCATCGCCGGAATGGCCGGGGCCAGCGCCATCGAATGGTGGCGACACGATCTCCTCGTCGGACTCGGCGTGGCGTCGGTCTCGGTGGGGTTCCTCTACATGGTCGCCGAGGCATTGCCCCGGGCGGTGGGAGTCCTCGCCCCGGACCTAGCCGCCGCCGCGGCGCCGACCGCGGAACGTACCGCACAGGTTTTTCGGCCGCTGCTCGCCATCGTGAGTGCTGTAGAGCGAGGTGTGCGGGCGTTGTTTCCCGGTCCCCGATCCGGCGACAACGGTTTCGGATCTGCTCATCGGGATCTCGTCATGGGGGTGTTTTCGCTTGGGGAGACGACGGTGGGCGAGATCATGACCCCGCGTCTGGACGTCGTCGCGCTGGACGATCGCGACAAGTGGCGCGACGTGGTCGACGTCGTCCGGCGTAGCGAGCACGCGCGGATCGTCGTGTACACGGACACGCTGGACAACGTCACGGGTATTCTCTATGCCAAGGATTTGGTTTCCTCCGTCGGGGGCATCACCGCCGCCCCGAAGCGATGGCAGGATCTCGTGCGCCCCGCGCTGTTCGTTCCCGAGTCCAAGCCCCTCACCACGCAGTTGCGCGATTTCCAGCGGGGGCCCGCACACATTGCCGTGGTCGTCGATGAGTTCGGCGGCACCGCAGGGTTGGTGACGCTCGAGGACATTTTGGAAGAGGTCGTGGGGGAGATCCACGGCGAATACGACGTCGACGAGGGACCCGCAATCGAGCGGGAAGGTCAGGACAAGTTCTGGATCGACGGTGGGGTCACGCTGGACGAGTTGAGTGCCCTGCTCGAAACGGATTTGGAGAAGGAAGACGTCAGTACCGTCGGGGGGCTGGTGTACGCCGAGCTGGGACGAGTCCCGAATCCTGGTGACGAGTTTCGGCTCGGTGAGTTCCGCGTCGTTGTCGAACGGGTGGTCCGGCACCGCATTCGGCGCGTGTACTTCGAGCGTCTCGCGCTGCCGGATGTGGAACCGGATGGAGAGGGGGGCAACGCGTGATCGTGTGGATCTTCCTCCTCGGCGGGCTGGCCGTGGCGGCGTTCGGTACGACGGTGGCGGTGGGCGCGGCGGCCGTGGGGCGAGTCCAACTCATGCGGTGGATCTCGCGCCATCTGCGGGGCGCGGCGGTCGCCAGCACACTGCTGGCCCGACCCGGTCGCCTGCTTCGCGTCGCCACGGCGGTCGGCACCATCGGTGTGCTCACCGCAGGAATGGGACTTGCCGCGTTCATGCCGAGCACCACGGTTCCGGTGACGGCCGCGCTGATACTCGTGGGAGCGGTTCCGGTCGTATCCCTCTTGGCCTACGGCATACCCCGGGCGATCGGGCAGCGATGGTGCGAGGCGGTCGTACGGCGCGCCGGCCCATGGATGGAACGGCTGTCGTGGCTGCTTCGGCCGGTGTTGCCCGGCTCGAGTAGCGCCCGGGCGACTGATCTGGCCGAAGTGCTACGGGCGGGAAGCGCGGAAGATCTCCTGGAGCCCGGCGAGGTCACGGTAATCGCCGGGGTTCTCGATTTCACCCGACGGCCGGTCCGCGACGTGATGACACCCAGGCCGGAGGTCGTGGCACTTCCCGTGGGCGCCTCCCTCGAGGAGGTCGGGAGAACCTTCGCGGAGTCGGGATATTCCCGGCTCCCGGTCTATAGCGATTCCCTGGACAACATCACCGGGATGATCTACGCCTTCGATGTCCTCAAGGTCGCGCCGGCCGGAGAGCTGCCGATCCGGCCCGTCACTGTCACGCCGGGGTCCAAGCCGTGCGCCGAAGTCTTGCTGGAGCTCCAGCGAGAGCGGCGCCATCTGGCGGTGGTGCTGGATGAGTTCGGGGGAACGGATGGCATCGCGAGCATCGAAGACCTTCTCGAGCTGCTGGTGGGTGACATCTTCGAGGAATCCGAACAGTTGGAGGTGCTGGACACGCCCGAGCCCGTACTCGAATTCGATGGCGCTGCGCCCAGCAGCGAAGTGACGAGCCGTTTCGGGGTGGCACTCCCCGGTGACTCGGAAACGATCGGTGGGTTTCTCGCCCGGGCGGCGGGGAGGATTCCCCATCCCGGCGATCGGTTTACCTTGAACGGACTCGAATTCGACGTCCTCGCAGCGTCACCGACGCGAATCGAACGGATCGCCGTGAGGCGCGGGCCCGTGAAGGCGGTTTCCCTGGAAGGCAGTTCGCCCGAGTAATCGCCATCCGGTTGGAGACACCCGCTCCTCCCACAACGCCAACCTTCCTCCACAATTCGCAAATGCCGGAATCAATGCATCTGGTGGAAGAGCTCACGCGCCTCGCCGAAGCCGGTGACGTCGCGGCGTTCCGTGCCAAGGCCGAGCAGGTCCATCCGTCCGACTTGTCCGACGCCTTTGCTGCTCTGGACGAAGACCTCCGGGTGCGCCTCATCGAACAGCTTCCGCCGGAACTGGTCTCGGAGGCGTTGGCGGAGATGGAGCCGGAAGAGGGGCCGGCCGAGGTGCTGGAGGCCCTCACGGACGAGCGTGCCGCCGACATCGTCGAGGAGTTGGCTGTCGACGACGCCGCCGACGTCATCGCCGAGCTACCACCCGATCGGGCCGACACGATCCTCAAGCTGGTCGACGACCGCGAAGAGATCGAAGACCTCCTCCAGTACGACGAGGATTCGGCCGGCGGGATCATGACTTCAGAGGTCGTCTCGGTAGGCCAGGGAGCGACGGCGGCAGAGGCGATCGAGGAGATTCGGCGGCAGAGTGAGGAGGTCGAAGACTTCTATCAGGTCTACTGCGTGGACCAGGACCAGCGACTGATCGGCGTGCTCCCGCTGCGCCGCCTCGTCTGCATCGCACCCGACGCCCCGGTCCTCAGCATCATGGAGCCCACTCCCGCGGTGGCCAGCCCCGATCTCGACCAGGAGGAGGTGGCCCGTCTGATGTCGCGCTACAACGTGGCTGCCGTCCCCATCGTCGACGCCGCCGGGCGGTTGCTGGGACGAGTCACTTTCGACGACGTGATCGACGTCGTGGAGGCCGAGCAAACCGAGGACCTGCTGAAGTTCGGTGGCGCGTCCGGCGACGAGCAGCTGGGCGGTGGATGGTTCAGTGCGGTCCGCAAGCGGCTTCCGTGGTTGCTGAGCCATCTCCTGGCGATCTCCCTTTCGGCCGTCATCATCTTCCTGTTCAAGGACACCATCGGTGCCGTGGTCGTGCTGGCTGCCCTCGGGCCCGTCATCGCGGGGATGGGGGGCAGTGCAGGCACCCAAGCCCTGGCGGTGACGATCCGTCGTGTGGCGCTGGGCTTGATTCCCAGGGAACGGGCCCGGCGGGTCGTGGTCAAAGAGATGCTTGTGGGGCTGGTGAACGGACTGGCGATCGGGCTGGTGATCGCGGTGGCGGCCACGGTGCTGGGCGGCTTCATCGACTTGGGGGTGGAAAGGGGGTGGACCCTGGGAATGGTCGTGCTCCTGGCGATGTGGGGGAACGTCATGATCGCCGGTGTGGCGGGAGCCTCGATCCCCCTCGCATTGGACAAGCTCGGCCTCGACCCGGCCGTGGCCAGCTCGGGGTTCGTGACGGCCTTCACCGACATGTTCGGCTACTTCCTCATTTTGGGACTCGCCTCCGCGCTGATCCTCTGACGGCTCAGAGGACCACGGATGTGCAAGTCTTCCCGCCTCAAACGTCCTCCTTGTAACGCCGGACCCTGCAAACCGGCTCACCCAAGGAGAGATAAGATGTTATATGCCAATATGTTACGACGTGTGCTGGGCTTCGGGCTCCTGCTCATACCAACGGCCGCCTGGGCCCAGATTCCCACGCGGCCGCTCCAATCCACGGCGGATGACCGGCGCGAAGTCACCATCACTGTGTACAACCAGAACTTCGGCTTGGTTCGGGAGGTCCGGGAGATGACTCTGGGGAGGGGCAGGGTGGCCCTGGAGTTCGGCGACGTCGCGGCCCAAATCCAGCCCGAGACCGTGCACATCGGGGTGCTGGGCGGCGGGGACGGACTCAGCATTCTGGAGCAGAATTACCAGTACGATCTCCTCAATCCCCAGAAGCTCCTCGAGAAATACGTCGGACGGATGGTCAAGGTGTACCGCTATAACTCTATCACCGGTCGCGAGGACGAGTACGACGCCGAGGTCCTCTCGGTGAACCAGGGACCCATCCTCAGGATCGGCGACGAGATCACGTACAACTTCCCCGGTCGGTTCTCCTTTCCGGAGATCCCCGACAACCTCATCGCCAAGCCGACGCTGGTGTGGCTCCTGGACAGCCGCGAGACCCGCCAACAGGTCGAGGTCTCCTATCTGACCAATAGCCTCAACTGGAAGGCCGACTATGTGATGGTGGTCAACGAAGACGATACCCTGGGGGATGTGACCGGATGGGTGACGTTGACCAATCAGAGCGGCGCCTCCTTCGAGAACGCCCGGCTCAAGCTGGTGGCCGGCGACGTGCAGCGCGTGACTCCGCAGGCGCGGCGGCGCATGGAGATGGACGCACTGAGAGCGGTGGCCGAATCGCAGTTTCAAGAAGAGGGTTTCTTCGAGTACCACCTTTATACGATGCAGCGCCCCACGACCCTCAGGCAAAACGAGCAGAAGCAGGTGACGTTGCTCGAGGGGTCGGACATCGGCATCGACAAGCGTCTGATCTTCTACGGAGCCGCCCAATACTATCGTGGCTCCTATGGACAGGTGGTCTCCAATCAGAAGGTCGGCGTCTACCTCGACTTCCAGAACACCACACTGAACAACCTCGGTGTTCCGCTACCCGGCGGGATCGTGCGCGTATACAAAGCGGATCCCAGCGGCTCGCAGCAGTTCATCGGTGAAGACCGGATCGATCACACCCCCCGCGGTGAGCGCGTGCGCATCAAAATGGGCGAGGCCTTTGACGTGATTGGCGATCGCCGCCAGATGGACTACGACATCCTCAGCTCCTGTGTGTCGGAGAGTGCATGGGAGGTCACACTGCGGAACCACAAGGACGAAGCGATCGAGGTCGAGGCCGTGGAGCCGGTGGGCGGCGACTGGGAGCTGATCTCGACGAGCCATGAAGCGGATCGCCTGGACGCTCACACGTTTCGGTATACGGTGGCGGTACCGGCTCGCGGTGAGACGAAGATCGAGTATCGAGTTCGAGTACGGTGGTGCTAGAACGCCTCTGGGAATCGGTATTAGTTTCAAGACCAGAAAGCCCATGGCTACCGACCCCAACGTGCAAGAACTACTCGCTGAATTCCGCGCCGGCAGCGTGCGGGCCCTCGCCAGGACGATCTCCGTCGTCGAAAACGGACGTCCTGGCTTCGAGGGCATCTTGTCCCAACTTCACCCGGATGTGGGATCCGCCCATCGTATCGGCATTACCGGGCCGCCCGGTGTCGGGAAGTCGACGCTGGTCGAACGGCTCGTGCGCCGGTACCGAGACCGCGGCCTGCGCATTGCGGTCGTCGCAGTGGATCCCACGAGCCCGTTTACAGGTGGTGCACTCCTCGGGGATCGAATCCGGATGGACTCGGTGGCGCAGGAGGACGGGGTGTTCATCCGGTCGATGGCTACTCGGGGCGCGCCTGGCGGGTTGGCGATCACGACGCGGGAAGTCTGTGACGTCCTCGATGCCTTCGGCTTCGAGCGCGTTTTGATTGAGACCGTGGGTGTCGGGCAATCCGAGCTGGCCATTGCCGGCACGGCCGACACCGCCGTCTTGGTACTCGTGCCGGAATCGGGGGACGGCGTGCAGGTGCTCAAGGCCGGCGTGATGGAAATCGCCGATCTCTACGTGGTCAACAAGTCAGACCGTCCCGGCGCCGAACATCTGGTGACCGAGGTCCAGGAAATGTTGGCAATTCGCTCCGAAGCGTACGCGACGGGAGACACGTCTGATCCACCCACGTGGAACCCGCCCGTGGTTCAGACCGTTGCGATTGAGGACGAAGGGGTAGCACGGCTGATAGACGCAGTGGAGCAGCACGCGGAAGCCATGCGAACGAGCGGTGTACTGCATCAACGTCGCCGGGAGCGCCTCTTGCGACACACACAGGACGTGATAGACCGGTCTCTCAAACAATGGGCATGGACAGCTTCGGACGGACGGCAGCGCCTCGCGGACAGGCTCGACCAGGTGATGTCGGGGAAGGTGAGCCCGTACCAATTGGCGGAGGCCATCATCGACGCGGGCCTTCGCGCCGTGAAGAAGTGAAGCCAACTTGTCTGGCATCTGAGGCCGTACTAGCTTCCCCCCCACGATGGAAAACGCCGCGAAAGCGGGTCTCATTGGCTCGTCCCAACGCCCGGTTCGGGTTCTCGTTGCCAAGCCAGGCCTCGACGGCCACGACCGGGGTGCCAAGGTTGTGGCAACGGCCCTCCGCGATGCCGGCATGGAAGTGATCTACACCGGCCTGCACCAAACACCCGAGATGATCGTCGACGCCGCCGTCCAGGAAGACGTCGACGTGATCGGTCTGTCCATCTTGTCGGGCGCGCACCTCACCCTCATACCCCGTGTTCGCGAGCTGCTCGATGAACGGGGGCGCGGCGATGCCCTGCTCGTCGTCGGGGGCATCATTCCCCACGAGGACATTCAACTGCTCGAGGAACAAGGCGTGGCGAAGCTCTTCGGTCCGGGAACCCCGACGGGGGAAATCGTGGACTTCATCGCGACCAGGGCGGAGGATCTCTCCGAGTGACGGCAAGTCGGCTTCGCGGACTCACGGACGAATATCTCGAGCTGGCCATTCGCCTTCGGCAAGGCGGCGGCGCCGCCAAGATCGAAAAACAACACAGCCAGGGTAAGCTCACGGCTCGTGAGCGCGTCGAGCGCTTGTGCGACCCGAACAGTCCGCCGTTTGAGATCGGATTGCTCGTGGCCTACGACAGGTACGACGGCGGGGCCCCCGGCGCCGGGGTCGTCACGGTCCTCGGCATCGTGCACGATCGGCCGGTCGTCATCGTGGCTAACGATGCCACGGTCAAGGCCGGGTCTTGGTGGCCCGAAACGATCAAGAAGATCCTGCGCGCGCAAGAGATCGCGATGCGTCAACGCATCCCCATCGTGTATCTGGTCGACAGCGCAGGCGTGAATCTCCCGTACCAGGGAGGGGTGTTCCCGGGACAGTACGGAGCGTCACGAATTTTCTATTACAACTCGATCATGCGGCGCTACCTCCACGTCCCCCAGATCAGTGCCGTCATGGGACCGTGCGTGGCCGGTGGAGCGTACCTCCCGGCGCTGTCCGACGTGATCTTCATGGTGGAGGGAACCTCGTTCATGGGGTTGGGAGGCCCGAATCTCGTGAAAGGGGCGACGGGCCAGGACGTGGACGGGGAAGTGTTGGGCGGAGCACGCACGCACACGGTCACGAGCCACGTCGCCCACTACCGATCCGCTGACGACGACGCGTGTATCACGGAGATTCGGGAGTACCTCGACAGGCTTCCCCAAGCGACACGGGACGTCCAGTTCCGACCTACCGGGAAGTACAAGCCCGGTCGACCGGAGTCGGACTTGTACGATCTGCTTCCCAAGGACCACCGCATGGCCTACGACATGTGCGAGGTCCTCGCCTGCGTGCTCGATGACGGCCGGCTCGATCAATTCCAGCCGGACATCGCTGCGGAGATGCTCTGCGGGCACGGCACGATTGGAGGGTATCAGGTCGCGGTCATCGCGAACCAGCGCGGCATCATCAAGGACGCCGATGGTGGGGCGCCCCGGTTTGGCGGGATCGTCTACACGGAGAGCGCCGAGAAGGTAGCGTACTTCATCGAAACGGCCAGCCGGGAAGGTCTCCCGATCGTGTTCGTGCAGGACGTGAGCGGTTTCATGGTAGGGCCCGAGGCCGAGCACTCGGGCATCATCCGGTCGGGCGCTCGCTTCGTCGAGGCCATGGCGACGGCGGTGGTACCCAAAATCGTCCTCACGGTAAACCATGCGTCGGGAGCGGGGTACTACGCCATGGCCGGCCAGGGGTTCGACCCGGACTTCATCCTCTCATGGCCGACCGGCCGGATGGCCGTCATGGAGGGGGAATCGGCCGTGTCTGCGGTTTTCGGCGACAAGGTCGACGACCCGGCGTCGGGGGATGCGGTCCAACAGATGCGTGAGGACTACGAGCATCAACTCGACGCGAAATTTGCCGGAGCACGCGGGCATGTCGACGCCATCGTGACGCCCGAGGAAACCAGAGCAGCGCTGGCACTAACGCTGCGAACGACTATGCACTACGACGGCCCCCATACCGGGGCGTTTGTACTTCCACCATTGGACATCATGCAGCGATGAAGAAGAAAATTTTCATTAAAGAGTCCGCCGTCTGGGTCTTGCTGGGGTTGTTGGCCGCGGGGGCCTGCGCCCGCCCTGGCCCGCAACCCCAAGACCCCGCTCCCGCCGAAGCAGACGACGGCGAAGGACCGCAAGAAGCACAGGCGGACGAGCCGCCGCCGCCACAGCGGGCATCCGACCCATCTGTGGAGCCCCGCCTGGCCTTGATGGTAGGCCTCATGCCGCTCACCAGTACCGGCGTCGATGCCTTTCTGGCCCGGGATCCGGAGGCGGACGGGCGGGGGGTGCTCATCGGGATCCTCGACAGCGGTCTCGATCTCGATCTCCCCGGCATGGCGGTCACGACGACCGGCGAACCCAAGGTCGTGGGCGTGCGTGATTTCTCTCGGGAAGGACGGATTTCCCTCGAGCCGATCACGTTGGGCGCGGATACCCTCTTGTACGGCGGTCAGACACTGACCGGCGTCGGACGAGTGTCGGCCCTGGCGAGCCCGCCGTACTACGCCGGGGTCTTTCGCGAGTTGCCGCTGGGCAAGGTGCCTGAGGGAGACGTCAACGGCAACGACGAGAACACGGACGAGTTCGTGGTCCTGGTGGTGCGCACGACGAGCGGCTGGGCCGTCATCACCGATGTGGACAACGATGGCAGGCTGGACGACGAGACCCCCATTCACGACTACAGCGTGGCCGCCGAGCGGTTCAGCTATGGGTTGAAGGACGAGGAACGCGACCGAGGTCTGATGACCATCGCCGTGAACATCACGGAAGAGGACGACCGCCCCGTGCTGGATCTGTTCTTCGACAACTCTGCCCACGGGAGCCACGTTTCGGGCATCGCAGCTGGACACAACATGTTCCGCATGGAGGGGTTCAACGGCGTCGCACCCGGTGCCCAGATTCTCGCAATCAAGATCTCCAACAACGCACGTGGCGGCCTCACGGTAACCGGGAGCATGCTCCGCGCCATGAATTACGCCGCGGATTTCGCGCAGCAGCGGGGGATGCCGCTGATTCTGAACATGAGCTACGGGGTGGGAAACGATGCGGAGGGTGAAGCGGCGATCGATTCCATGGTGACGGAATTCGCCTTGAAACACCCCGACGTGCTGTTCGTCATCAGTGCCAGCAACGAGGGCCCGGGCATCTCCACGATTGGATTTCCCGGATCGGCGGATCACATCCTGTCGGTCTGCGCTCTGATCCCCGGCGTCTTCTCGGGACCGCGCCCCGCCGGCCTCGCCACCGACGCCGACGTCGTCGCTGACTTCAGTTCCCGTGGCGGCGAGCTGGCAAAGCCCGACCTGTGTGCTCCCGGCGTGGCGTTTTCCAACGTGCCCCGGTGGAATCTGGGGGGGGAGATCTCGGGTGGAACCAGCCAGGCCGCACCGCACATTGCCGGCGCGGCCGCCCTGTTGCAGTCGGCCCGTGTACAGGCAAACCGAGTCGCCCGGGCCACGGACCTGCGCCAGGCTCTCATCGCGTCGGCGCAGCGGTATCGCAGCACCACGTTCCTAGACATGGGGGCCGGCGTCCCCAACGTCAACCGAGCCCTCGAATGGCTTGTGGCCGGTCACCAAGCCGGCGTGTACTCGATCCGCGCGCAGCCCGACGGCGGCAACACCTCCATTGTCGAGGGAGCGTATCGCCGCAATGGACTGGCATCACCATCGGACACCTTGCAGCGGTTCGTGGTTCGGTCGGTGGCGGGACAGCCGGCGGCGCGATTCCTCCTCGAATCCGATGCGCGGTGGCTTCGTGCGCCGGAGACGCTCGAGTTGAGCGGAGGACCGGCGACGGTGGAGGTGAGCTACAACCCGAGCCGGCTGCGCACGCCAGGTCTCTACGTCGGAACTGTGTACGCCACCCCGGCGAGCGACACGCTGGCCGGCCCGGCATTCCGCCTCGTCAACACGATCATCGTACCGCAGGCGCTCGCCCAACCGTTCGTCGAGGGCAGGGATCTCGGCCCGGGACGGTTACAGCGCTACTTCTTCGAGGTGCCGGCGGACGCAGGGGGCTTCACGGTCGAAATGGAGATGCGGTACCGCACCCAGCGGGGCTCGCTCTTCCTCTTCGAGCCCAGCGGGCAACCATTCCGCGGTGGGAGCCAGGAGGAAGCGGGGCCAGGAAACCACGTGGTGCGGATAGAAGTCCCCGGTGGCGATCTGATCCCCGGTGTGTACGAAGCGGTGGTGGTCGCCCCCGAGAACTCCGCGCTCTCGTACGACATTCGAGCCGCATTGCCTCGGTACACGGTGGACCGGATCGGTAGCGGACCCAGCGCGGTAGTCCGCAAGCGGCGCAACGTCCCTCAGCTCATTCAAGACGCCGCGGTCTTCCAGCGATCGGACAGTGCGGGCAACAGCACCGATGACGTTCGCGTGACCGCTGCCGACATCGGCGCCGTAAGGACGGTGACGGTAACCGGGCAGGAGGACATTCCGGAGTTTCTCCCGGTGGACGTGCCGGAATGGACTCGGGAGATCATTGTCGACGTCCAGCTTCCCGATGGGGCGTGGAACCAGTTGACGGATTTCGGTGTCACGCTGTTCGATGCCGCCGGCCAGCAGATCGACATCGGGCCGCTCGGCTACGGCTTCGGCCGACACGAGTTCGAGCTCACCCGTAGGCACCGAGGCCAGACGCTGCAGCTGGAGCTGTTTCCGGGTTTTGCTCACCTGCAGCCACCCGCAACCTGGGACGCCGAGGTCACGGTCTACCTGATCGCCGGGGCGCGGACGACGCTGACCGCTGCCGGTACGGACACGACGGCTATCGTCCTGGCGCCTGGCGAAACCACCGGGCTCCAATTCATGCCACCGGAAGCGCGCGCTATGCCCCCGGGCTTTGTACCGCTGATCGAGGTTGTGGCAAGTCCTGCTGGGGGGGCACCCATGCGTCGCTGGGGAAGGCTGGATTGAAGGCCACGGGTTGAAGCGCACCATTCGCATCGCCTCGGGACAAGGGTTCTGGGGCGATTGGCTCGAAGCCCCAGTACGGCAGGTCGAAGCCGGACCGATCGACTACCTGATGATGGACTACCTCGCCGAGGTGACGATGTCCATCATGCAGAAGCAACGATCGCGCAATCCGGAACTCGGCTACGCCAAAGATTTCGTTCCCCTGATGCGACGCTTGCTTCCGGCCCTCGTGCGCAAGGGTATACGCGTGACCGCCAATGCCGGAGGCGTGAATCCCATGGCGTGTGCCAACGCAGTGCTCGCCGAGGCCCGCGACGCCGGCTTGAATGGAAAGGTCGCGGTGGGAGTCGTGACCGGTGACGATCTGCTGCCGCGCCTCGAGGAGCTGTTGGCCCGCGGCCACGCCCTGAAGAATCTGGACACCGGTGAGCGTCTGACCACCGTGCTGGACTCGGTGCAGAGTGCCAACGTCTACCTGGGGGCATGGCCCCTGGTGGAGGCGCTCTCGCGAGGTGCCAACGTCCTCATCACGGGCCGGGTGACCGACACCGGCCTGACCCTGGCGCCGATGATCCACGAGTTCGGGTGGGCGCCGGATGATTGGGAACGCATGGCGGCCGGGACCGTGGCGGGACACATCATCGAGTGCGGCGCGCAGTGCAGCGGCGGCAACTGCATGTACGGCTGGGAGCGAATTCCCGACATGCACGATCCCGGGTATCCCATCGTCGAGGCGCATCCTGACGGTACCTTCGTGGTCACCAAGCACGACGGCACAGGAGGGCGGGTCTCCGTCCCCAGTGTCACGGAGCAGTTGTTGTACGAGATGGGGGATCCCCAAGACTATATCACGCCGGATTGCGTCGCGGACTTCACGACGATTGTCCTGAAGAAAGACGGGAAGGACCGGGTCGGGGTGTCAGGAATACAGGGCAGGGCGGCGACGGACTCGCTCAAGGTGTCCGTTTCTTATCTGTACGGCTACAAGGCGGTGGGCACGCTCGTGTATGCGTGGCCCGATGCCGTCAAGAAGGCACGGGCTGCCGACAAGATCCTGCGGGCGCGCCTCGACCGATTGGGTTTGGCGTTTGACGAGTTGATGACCGAGATTGTGGGCGTGGATGCGACCCACGGCCGCCTGGCTGGACCGCCCGACCCGGAGATTGCAGAGGTGCAGCTCCGTGTCGGCGTGCGCGCGCGCAGTCGGGCGCCGGTAGAGCGGTTCTCTCGGGAGATCGCACCCCTCATTCTCAACGGCCCTCCCGGCGTCACGGGTTTCGCCAGCGGACGACCGAAGGTCGAGGAAATCGTCGCCTACTGGCCGGCCCTGATCCCGAAGTCGGAGATTCACCCGAAGGTCGAGATCCTCGAGGCGTGAATTGCATCGGATGACGAGTAAGAAATCGCGGAAGGCGACGAAGAAAGTGCGTCTGCTCGAGCTGGCGCACGCGCGGAGCGGCGACAAGGGTGACACGGCGAACGTCGGATTGATCGCATTGAAGGCGGAGTACTACCCGATTCTCGAGAGGCAAGTCACCGCCGCCCGGGTGGCAAAGCATTTTCGGGGGGTGATCGAAGGCGGCGTCGAGCGTTTCACGTTGCCGAACCTTCGGGCACTGAACTTCTTGCTCCACGGCGCACTGGGCGGCGGCGGTACACTGTCGCTCAAAACGGATGCGCAGGGCAAGGTGTTCTCGACGGCCCTCCTGCGAATGGAGATCGACGTGCCTCAGAGTCTTCGTGTCTGATCGACTGACGGTCGACGTGAGCCCCGAGGGGGTATGTACCCTCGGGCTAAACCGTCCTGACAAGCGCAACGCCATCGATTCGCTGATGGTCGACGCGCTGTTGACCGAACTCGAGAATGCCGATCTCGATGCGGCGGTGAAGGTGGTGGTAGTCAGAGGAGCGGGCAAGGACTTCTGTGCGGGCGCCGACCTCGCGGAGCTGCTGGCATCGGCCGATCGATCACCAGCGGAAAACGCAGCCGATGCGGCCCGCTTGGGAGACGTGTTCATCCACATGCGAGATCTGCCGAAGCCGGTGGTGGCGGTGGTGCAGGGACGGGCCTTGGCCGGCGGCTGCGGATTGGCGAACGCCTGCGACATCGTGCTGGCCCACGAGGAGGCCGTGTTTGGCTACCCGGAAGTCAAACGCGGTTTCGTGCCGGCCATGGTGATGGCGATGCTCCGGCGATCAATGGGAGAGAAGGTTGCCTTCGACCTGGTTGCGACGGGACGGATGTTGTCGGCGGCCGACGCGCTGGCGATCGGGTTGGTGTCGAGGGTGATCCCGGCGGCCACCTTCGAGGAGGACGTGGCTGGTGTTGTCGGGCAGTTGGCGTCCGCCGGTTCGACGGCACTTGCCCTCATCAAGAAGCAGCTGTACGAATTGGAAGGACGTTCCTTCCCGGAAGGCATCAAGCTCGGGTCCGAGGTGAATGCCATCGCGCGGAGCACCCCGAGTTTTAAAGAAGCGGTTGCTCAGTTCTTGAAGAAGTAGGAACCAGCATGGCTCTCATCCCCTGTCCGGAGTGCGACCACCCCGTGTCCGATTTGGCATGGGCGTGTCCCAACTGCGGCTTCCCCGTTGCCGCAGGCATCCGACACACCGTGGAACAGCTCACGGAAGACGACACGGCGAAGTCCGCCCGCCAACAGCACGCCGCCGCGAAGCTGAGGGACTGGAGTGAGCGATACCAACCCCAGGGACAGGTGGATCCCTTCAAAGCGCAGGGGGCCACCTTCCTCGACCGCCACTGGAAGCCGATCCTCTTCGTCTTCGTGGCGATCATCTTGATCCTACAGCTGACCTGGGTGCTGTCGCTCTACCGCTGAGCGGGACGGGGCCCGCATGTCCCGCACGGCACTGCCCGCTGCGTGTCAGCCCTGACTCGGGGCACCACTCCTGGGAGAGTTTCCGGCATGCTAGCGGCGCCGTCCTTTTTCCCGCTCGATCAGGTCCCCGGGATCACATCCCAATACGCCGCTGAGGCGATCCAAGGTTTCCAGGTCCACGCGGGTGGTCAGGTTGCGGGAGATGCGGTTCACGGTCACGAAGTGAACGCCCGACTGCCTGGCCAATTCGCTCTGGCTCATATCGTCGTGGGCCAGCCGATTGTAGATCCGAAGTTCCTCGCTAAGACGGAATCCTGTGGTCATTTCAGCCATCTCAGATGCTTATTCAACCCAAAAATGCGGGCATTCAGTCATTAGCGCAACCGCATTAGCGAAAGACCATTAGCGCATGAGCTCGATCCAGCCGACGCCTCGGAAGGGTGCGTATGAAGTCCTTACTAATTGCCGACAGCCTCGGTATACGAGCCTGCGTAGACTAACACACACATCATCCCAAAGGTTGCATGGTCACCACATGACACGCCCATCACGTGGAATTCAGGACTGAAGATGTTGTCGCGGTGCCCGCGGCTCTCCACACCATCGTCGACGATCAACTGTATCACCACGTCTCTGGCAGCGTCGGGCTCGTACGATCCATACGAGATGTTTTCGCCCACGGTCACACGCCAGGTCCCATGGCGACTCACCCGGTCCCAGGGGTTGCTGCCGTCCGTCCCCACGTGCTCGGTGAGCCCTCGGGGGCCCTGATCCCGGACGTGATCCCGGGCTCCCAGCGACATCCCCCGGGAAGCAGTCAAGGGCGAGGCCGGCGCCGCGGATCTCAGGAATTCGATCGCTTCGTCCACGGCATCCACACCCTCCTGGGTTTGGAGGGCGATCTCGCCCGGCAGCCTGAGGAGCCGGCCCTCGAAGAACGGACGGAGCTCAGCAACGTAGGCGGCGTACTCCCGCGGGTTTTGCCGCGCCAAGTTGTGCTCCCGCACGATCGCCGCTTCGAGGCGGGAGAGGTACTCCGCTTGCTGAGCAGAGGTGGGTACGCCGGAGATGATGATCGCGCACGTCACCCACGAGGTACAAACAACCATATTGCTTGATACCGAGGTGCGAGCTCAAGGTTCGAGCGACGGTCTTAATTGAGGAAAGGCGGCTCTCGCCGAGCTGTCGGGTTCGGTCGCTCTTGTGCTGCCAGTGTTCGCCGCTAGCTTGGCACTCACCCCAGGCGCCACCACTTGACCGTCGCGCCGCGATGAGGAATGCTTCTCAGGTGAGGGGCGCATAGTGCGGGAAGCAGGTGTTCAGCCATGAGTCAGCGGAAAAAACTCGCGATTCTCGTCGGGGGCGGGCCAGCGCCAGGCATCAATAGCGTCATCGGCGCGGCCACGATCCGCTGTATTCTCGAAGGCATCGACGTTGTGGGGATCCGGGACGGCTTCGAGTGGGTCATGCAGGGCAGCATCGAGCACGTCCTACCCCTCACAATCGAGGGCGTGAGCCGCATTCACTTCCGCGGCGGCTCGCTCATCGGCGTCTCGCGCGCCAACCCCACCAAGGACCCGCAGCTCCTCGAAAACACCGTGGCCTCCCTGCTGCGCCTGAACGTCTCGCAGCTGATCACCATCGGTGGCGACGACACGTGCTTCTCGGCGATGAGCCTGGAGGAGAAATCGGCAGGTCGCATCCGCGTCGTGCACGTGCCGAAGACGATCGACAACGACCTCGATCTGCCCCTGGACATTGACACGTTCGGCTTCCAAACGGCGCGCCACGTGGGCGCCGAGATCGTCAAAAACCTCATGGTCGATGCCCACACGACCTCGCGCTGGTACTTCATTATGGCGATGGGGCGCAAGGCCGGTCACCTGGCACTGGGCATCGGCAAGGGTGCGGGAGCGACTCTGACGCTCATCCCCGAGGAGTTCGGCGGCAAGAGCATCAAGTTCAAGGCGATCGTCGACACTTTGGCCGGAGCCATCATCAAGCGGCTCGCCCAAGGGAGGCGCCACGGCGTCGCTATCGTGGCGGAGGGCGTCGTCGAGGGAATCGATCCGGTCGACCTGTCGCAAATCGAGGAAGCAGAGCGCGACGAACACGGCAACCTGCGCATCGCCGAGGTCGCCATCGGCGAGATTCTCAAGCGTGCCGTCCAGGACAGGCTGAGGCAGTTTGACATCAAGACGACCGTGGCCGCCAAGGACATCGGCTACGAGCTGCGCTGCGCCGATCCCATTCCCTACGACATGGAGTACACCCGTGACCTGGGCTACTGCGCGGCCAAGTACCTCCTGTCAGATGGGAGTGCGGCGATGATCTCCATGCAGGGCGGGCAGTTCGTGCCGGTTCCCTTCAGCAAGCTGCTCGACCCGGAGACCGGACGCACGCGCGTCCGGCTGGTCGACATTCGCACGACGCGCTACGCGATCGCACGTCGCTACATGATCCGATTGCGCCGCGATGACTTCAACGATCCGCACGAGCTAGCCAAGTTCGCGACCACCGCTCACCTCTCGCTGCAGGCGTTCCGTGACCAGTTCGAGTACCTTGTCCAGGACGAGCCACCGCCTCTCGATCTGACGCTGAACCCCCCTGTCCCTCTGAAAGAAGTCATCACCGAAATCTAGTGATGATTTCATGAGGGAATCTTTTTTGTAATGTAGAGAACATTAGAAGGTCAGACTCGGCGTCCGAAATCCTTTACATGATGCTTGACATTGTTAAGCAGTGGTGAATCTTGTATGTAAACCATACCGGCGGCCGCTTTTTCCAGTGCACGCCGTCAGAGGTTCACGAATTGGACCCGACAAACCGTTGCAGGCAGGCTCAGCCCTTGACCACCGTTCCCTCGGCAGCAATCAGATGCTTCGGGAACACGCGGCTCGAGGGCGTCGTGCGCGCTGCCTGGCCGAGTCCGGCGTCTCCTACTCGGGGTCCGCAGTCAACCAGGACAACATTCCACTTCCCAACTTGTGGAGGGCAGGACTATGACGCTCGTGCGTAAGGTCGTTCTCACATTCATCGCCAGCCTGTTGTCGGTGAGCCAGCTCGCCGCGCAGACCGGCAGCATCTCCGGACAGGTCACGGACGCCGCGACCATGGGAGTCGTGGCCGGTGCCGGCGTCGTGATCGAAGGAACACAGCGCGGGACGACCACCGGACCCGACGGTGCGTTCGTGCTGGGCGCAGTCCCCCCGGGAACCCACCTTGTGACGGTGCGGTTCATCGGGTACGCTCCCCTGACGCAGCAGGTCACGGTCACACCCGGACAAACGACCACGGTGGAGTTCGCGATGCAGCGTCAGGCCGTGGTGCTGGACGAGATCGTGGTAACCGGATACGGTGCCCAGCGCCGCGTTGCCATCACCGGGTCGATCGCGTCGGTCAACGCGGACGAGGCCAACGTCGGCGTGACCTCGAACGTCGACGATCTGATCCGGGGCCGTGTCGCCGGCGTGAACATCACGCAAAACGGCGGTGAGCCCGGGTCCGGTGTGCAGATCCGGATCCGCGGTGGCACCTCGATCAGCGCCAGCAACGATCCGCTGTACGTGATCGACGGGGTCGCGATCCAGAACCTGGCCACCGAAGCGGGCGGGATCAACATCGGTGGCGAACCCTCTCTGCCCCGCAACCCGCTGAACCTCATCAACCCAAACGACATCGAGTCCATCACCATTCTCAAAGATGCCGCGGCGGGCGCCATCTACGGCGCCCGGGCCGCCAATGGCGTCATCCTGATCGAGACCAGGCAGGGCCAACGGGACAGGACAACCTTCGAGTACGATGGCTATGTGTCCATGTCGAGCCGGGCGGGGTCACTGGATCTGCTGAACGCAACACAGTTCCGGGATTTCGTTAGGGCACAGGTCGCGGCGGGCAATCTGACACAAGCCAGCGAGGACGCACTCGGGCAGGCGAACACCGACTGGCAGCGTGAGGTCACCCGCAGCGCCATTACGCACAACCACAACGTGGCCTTTTCCGGCGGGACGGAGTCCACGCAGTACCGTGCCTCCCTTAATTACATGAACCAGGAAGGCGTGTCGGTCAGCGACGCCCTCGAGCGCTTTCAGGGGCGGCTCAACGCCACCCAGTACGCCTGGAACGACCGGCTGCAAGTGCGTCTCAATCTTACGGCCTCCCACATCGAAAACGACTATATCCCATTCCAGAATACGGGGGGCTTCCAAGGGGCCGTGTTCCACAACATGATGGCCTTCGACCCGACGCAGCCGGTCATGGTAACCGATCCGGCGACCGGCAGGAATGAGTTCTTTGAAATCGATCCCGAAGGACGGTCGGCGCGCAACCCGGTGGCGATGGCGGAGCAGGTCGCCGACTTCGCCAAGACGACCCGCGTGCTCGGTAACGTCAGGGTCCAGCTCGA
The DNA here is from genome assembly GCA_039588255.1 of Gemmatimonadota bacterium. Lineage (GTDB taxonomy): Bacteria > Gemmatimonadota > Gemmatimonadetes > Gemmatimonadales > GWC2-71-9 > B3T1B10. The sequence goes on from JBDHAF010000024.1 coordinate 44,365, forward strand.
TATCCTTCCGAGCCTCAGGGGCCAGTTGATCGTGGGGGTGGACCGGAGCGAGAGCACGCGGCGTATCTTCTTACCCGGCGCCAGTACGGCCGGGGCGGAGTATAACGGGCGTGCAGAACAAAGGAGTCGTGACCTCACGAACGTGACGTTCCAGGGCGTCCTCACCTATTCCCAGCGTTTCGGCGACGATCACGACGTCGAAGTCGTGGGCGGTTACGAGTGGCAGGACTTCGAGACAGACGAGTTCGGGGCGGAGGCTCGCGATTTCCTCACCGACGCGTTCGGTTTTGACAATCTGGCCGCCGGCGCGCAGCTCGTGTCCCCCTTCTCCTTCAAGACGGAAAACAAGCTCATCGGGGTCTTCGGCAGGCTCACCTACGGTTTCAAGGACCGCTACTTCGTCACCGGTGTGCTCCGCCGGGACGGGTCGTCCAAGTTCGGAGCCAACCACCAGTGGGCGACGTTCCCGGCCGTGTCGGGGTCGTGGCGGATCAGCGAAGAGGGCTTCATGCAGGATGGGCCGTTTTCGGAGCTGCGCCTGCGTGCGGGCTACGGCATCCAGGGTAATGAGGCCGTACCGGCCTACGCATCCCTGCTCCAGCTGGCGCCCAGTGACGGCGATAGCTACCCCTTCGGAGATGCAAAGACGGTCGGGGTGGCGCCGATCGGTGCTGCGAACCCGGAGCTCAAGTGGGAGCAAACGTCGCAGTTCAACGTGGCGGTCGACTACGGTTTCTCGGACAACAGGATCTCGGGCAGTTTCGAGTACTATGTCAAGAACACGTCCGACCTGCTGCTGGAGGTTTCCGTGCCACAGCCGGCAGTGCAATCCACGCGGATCGAAAACATCGGGAAGGTCCGCAACCGGGGCCTGGAGGCCAGCCTCGATGCGTTGCTGATCAACCGGTCGAACCTGACTTTGGATGCCGGAATCGTGTTCGCGGCCGAGAGAAACGAAGTAACGGATCTGGGCCTGGATGACCCAAGCAGCTTCATCACGACCGGTGGCGTGAGCGGTCGGGGGATGTCCGCAGAGGTCTCCCAGCGCCTCATCCCCGGCTTCGCGGTGGGAACGTTCTTCGGGCCGGAGTTCGTGAGCATCAACGCCGCGGGCCAGCAGGAGTTCAACGACTATGATGCGAATGGCAACATCGTCGGGCAGGTCACGGCGGCGGGGCTGGGCGCAGAGGACCGGGTCCCGATCGGAGATGCCAATCCTGACTTCAACCTCGGCCTTCGGAGCCAGATGACGATGGGCCGGTTCGATGCGCGCTTCCTCGTTCGTGCCAAGCAGGGACTGGATGTGCTCAACAACACCGCACTCGTCTTCGCAACGAAGAGCGCCGTGAGGCAGGGCGAGAACTTCCTGGCCTCGGCGCTGGACGACGGCAGCGACGTCAACGAGCCGGCCGTCTTCTCATCCCGCTTTATCGAAGATGGTTCGTTCATTCGCCTGGAGAACATCACGGTGGGATACACGTTCGACCTGCCGCGCTCTATCGGCAGCGGCCGCACGGCGCGGGCCTACGTTTCGGCCGACAACCTGTTGCTGATAACGGGCTATTCCGGCTACGATCCGGAAGTCCATTCGAGTTCCAATGCAGGCCGTGGTCCGGGTGGTCTCGGTCTGTCCTCGCGTGGGATCGATTGGCTCAGCTATCCGCGCACGCGCAGGTTCACGGGCGGCGTTCGGTTCTCGTTCTGATGCGGGCCGGACTCAGGCGGGCGCATGCCCCAGACGGCGATATTCATAACAACCCTTGCAAGGGTGGGGATCTTATGAAGACACCACGTTTGAGACGCTTCACGCGACTGCTCCTCTCCCCAGCCCTCGCATTCGTAGTGCTGCAAGGCTGCACGGACCTGGAGGAATCACCGACCAGCGTCATCACACCGGATAACTTCTTCCTGACTGATCAGGAAGTGCTCGGTAGTCTGGCGTCCGTGTACGCGGTGCTGCGCAGTACGACCGGGAATTACTTCGACGTGAGCAACATCAGCTCGGACGAGCTGGTCGCGCCCACGCGCGGCAGCGACTGGTTCGACGGCGGGAAGTGGCTCGAGCTTCACCGCCACACCTGGACGCCGAGCAGCCCGATGGGGCGCGACAACATCAACGGCGTCTGGAACGATTCCTTCAGGGGCATCGCCCGGGCCAACCTGCTGCTCAATGCGATCGAGGACCTGACCGTGGCGAACAAGGCGGCCATCCAAGCCGAGCTTCGGACGCTCCGGGCCTTCTATTATTACATGCTGCTGGACATGTTCGGCGGCGTGCCGATCGTCAGTGACGTCGCGCTCGAGACGCGAGCGAGAAACACGCGCGCCGAGGTGTACCAGTTCGTCGTCGACGAGCTGAATGCGGCCCGGGCGGACCTGCCGGCCAGCTGGCCGGCGGCCGACCACGGACGCATGACGCAGGGGGCTGCCGATGCCATCCTGGCGAGTACGTATCTGAACGCCGGGGTGTTCACGACAGACGCGCCCAATGCGACCGGCTACAACTCGTGCACGACCGTGACGGGCGCCTGCGACGCCGCCATCGCAGCCGCCGATCGCATCCTGAACTCCGGTGAGTACAGCCTGGCCACCGACTGGCGCTCGAGCTTCGAGGCCGATAACTCCGCATCGCCGGAGAACATCCTGGTCGTCAAGTTCATGAACCAGGCAGGCTTGGGACTCAACTTCGTGATGCGGGTGCTGCACTACAACCAGTTCACCCCCTCCCCCTGGAACGGCTTCGCGGCCTTGGCCGAGACGTACAACGCCTTCGATGCGGACGACGAGCGTCGGGAAATCTTCCTGGAGGGACCGCAGTTCAATCTGGAGACCGGCCTGCCGGTCACTGACCGGCAGGGCAATCCATTGGTCTTCACGGTGAACATCATTGATGAGACGGCGGCCGCGGAAGGTGAGGGCACCCGTATCATCAAGTGGCCCCCGGATCCGGACCACGTTGCCCAGGAGAACGGCAACGACTTCACCTACTTCCGCCTCGGCGGGATCTATCTGATCAAGGCCGAGGCGCTGAACGAGCTGACCCCGGGCAGCGGCGCAGCCCTTGCCCTCGTGAATACGCTCCGCGCCAGGGTGTTCGAGCCGGACGAGCCGCTAACCACCATCGACCGTGACGCAATCTTGCAAGAGCGACTGTTCGAGCTCACCAACGAAGCCAAGCGGCGAATGGATCTGATCCGGCATGGCAAGTTCACCGCGGCCTGGGCGTTCAAGGCCGCGGGGGCAGCCCATCTCGTCCTGATGTCGATTCCGCAGCCGCAGATGGACGCCAACCCGATGCTGGCGCAGAACCCCGGGTACTGATTGGGGAGCGTCCTTGCCTGATGGTATCGCCATAGCCTGGCCTCGATGCGAGACCGGGCTATGGCGATTCCTGCTTGCAGCGTCGTGCCTCCTCGCCGGCTGCTCCGGCGGGGACAGGTCTGCTCCGGAAACCCGGCTGCGTGAGGCGCCCGCGGTCGGTGACCGGCTCTTCACGCAGCTACCCTCCAGCTATACGGGCGTCCGCTTCGAGAACAATCTGAGCGATACTCGCGAGCTGAACGTCTTCACCTATCGCAACTACTACAACGGTGGCGGTGTGGCGCTGGGCGACCTCACCGGCGACGGTGTGCCGGATCTCCTGCTCACGTCCAATCTGGGCGCAAACCGGCTGTACCTGAACGAGGGTGACTTCCGCTTTCGGGACGTGACCGAGGAGGCCGGTGTCGCCGGGAAGGGGGTCTGGGCGACGGGCGTCACGTTCGCGGACGTCAACGGTGACGGACTCCTCGACATCTACGCCTGCCACGCCGGAGACGTGGCAGGCGAGCGCCGGGCCAACGAGCTGTACATCAACCAGGGCCTGAACGCCAACGGCGTGCCCACCTTCACCGAGATGGCGGCCGCGTACGGTATCGCGGACGAGGGCTATTCGACGCACGCCGCGTTCTTCGACTACGATCGCGACGGATACCTAGACCTGTATTTGGTCAACAACTCGCCGCGGCCTGTCTCGGGCTTCGGCCTGCGAAACATCCGCCACGTGCGCCATGCACTCGGGGGGGACAAACTCTATCGCAACGTGGGCGGACACTTCCTCGACGTGAGCGAGCGGGCCGGGATCTTCGGGAGCGAGATCGCCTTCGGTCTGGGCGTGGCCGTGGGCGACGTGAACCGCGACGGCTGGCCGGACATTTATGTCTCGAACGATTTCTTCGAGCGGGACTATCTCTACATCAACAACCGAGATGGAACCTTCGCCGAGCTGCTCGACCGACAGATGCCCTACATCAGCTTTTCATCGATGGGGCTGGATATCGCCGACATCGACAACGATGGGTGGCTGGACATTTACGTGACCGACATGCTGCCGGAGGACGACTACCGGCTCAAGACGACGTCCACGTTCGAGGACTGGGAGGGCTACCAGGCGAAGTTGAAGAACGACTATCACCACCAGTTCATGCGCAGCATGCTCCATCTGAACAACCGCAACGGGACATTCAGCGAGATCGGGCGGATGGCCGGGGTGGCACGCACAGACTGGACCTGGGGCGGGCTCATCGCGGATTTCGACCAGGACGGTTACAAGGACATCCATGTCGCGAACGGCATCCTCGGGGATGTAACCTCGCAGGACTATGTCTCCTTCTTGGGCAGCGAGCAGACGATGAGGGCAGCCCTCAAGGGCGAGCGGGTCGACTTCATGGGACTCATCGAGGTGATGACCTCGACTCCGCTGCCAAACTATGCATTCCGTAACGCCGGGAACCTGACCTTCTCGAACCCAGGCACGGCGTGGGGCCTGAACACGCCGGGCTTTTCCAATGGCGCGGCCTACGGTGATCTGAACGGCGACGGTGCGCTCGATCTGGTCGTGAACAACGTCAACCAGGAGGCCTTCGTCTATCGCAACAACGCCAGGGCCTTGCTGGACAACCGTTACCTCCAGATCCGACTCGAAGGAGAAGGCCACAACCGCTTCGGCATCGGGGCGAAGGTGACGCTCCGGAGCGGAGAGCGGTTGTTCTTTCAGGAGCTGATGCCGTCGCGCGGGTTCCAGTCGAGTGTGGACTACGTGCTGACCTTCGGGATCGGCCGGCTCGACACGGTCGAGTCGGTGACGGTCGAGTGGCCGGACGGGCGCGTCAGCATGCTGATGGACGTCACGGCGAACCAGCGTCTCACGGTACGCCAGTCGGAGTCGGCCGCGGCGACGCCCGCTACACACGAGCCGGCCGCACCGTTCTTCACCGACGTCACGGACAGTATCGCACTGGGGTTCGTGCACCGGGAGAACGCGTTCGTCGATTTCGACCGGGAACACCTGATGCCGAAGATGCTCTCGACCGAAGGGCCGCTCCTGGCCGTCGCGGATGTCAATGGTGACGGACTGGACGACGCGTTCATCGGAGGCGCGAAGGATCAGCCGGGTCAGCTCCTCATCCAGCAGCGCGCGGGCGGGTTCGTCAGGGGCAACGCAGGGCTGTTCGAGCAGGACCGGGTATCGGAAGACCTGGGCGCCGTGTTCTTCGACGCGACGGGCGACGGCCGCCCCGACCTCTACGTCGTCAGCGGCGGCAGCGAGTTCTCGGACATAGCCCCCGCCCTCCAGGACCGGCTGTACCTGAACGACGGTCGGGGCGCATTCCGGAAGGCGGACGGCCACCTGCCACCCATGAACAGCAGCGGATCGCGCGCAGCGCCGGCCGATTTCGACGGCGATGGCGACATCGATCTCTTCGTCGGCGGGCGCGTCGTTCCCTGGCGCTACGGCATCGATCCCGCGAGCGTGCTGCTCGAGAACGACGGCCGGGGCCGCTTCCGCGATGTCACCCAGCAGGCGGCGCCCGATCTGGCGCGCATCGGCATGGTCACCGATGCCCTGTGGACCGACGTGGACAGCGACGGTCGGGCGGATCTCGTCGTGGTGGGCGAATGGATGCCGATCACGATCTTCCGCAATACGGGTGCCGGCAAGCTCGAGCGAATGGCCCCACCCGGGCTCGAGCGGAGCCACGGCTGGTGGAATCGGATCGTCGCGGGCGACTTCACGGGCGACGGTCGCACCGATTTCGTAGTTGGCAACCTGGGGCTCAACACCCGCCTCCGAGCTTCCGAGACCGAGCCGGCTACCATGTATGTCAAGGATTTCGATCGGAACGGTTTCGTCGAGCAGATCCTGTCCTGCTACCACGACGGGGTAAGCTACCCCCTCGCGCTGCGCGACGATCTCCTCAGAGCCCTTCCCTTCCTAAAGCAGCGCTACCCCGATTACGAGGGTTACGCCCGGCAGACGGTGGCCGATATCTTCGGGCCCGCGGAATTGGCCGATGCGGTGCTCAAGCAGGCGTATACATTCGCCACGACACTGGCGCGGAACAACGGCGATGGTTCGTTCACGCTCGCGCTGCTGCCGCTCGAAGCGCAACTGGCCCCGGTCTACGGCATTCTGGCCGCCGATGTCGACGGGGACGGCGCGCTCGACCTGCTACTGGCCGGGAATTTCGACGGCGTCAAGCCAGAGATCGGCCGGATGAGCGCCGGCTACGGCCTGTTTCTACACGGAGACGGAGGGGGGGGATTCACGCCGGTTCGGACATCGGAGAGCGGATTCCTCGTGCCTGGCCAGGCGCGCGACATCCAGCGGCTGGGCACCCGGCAGGGTGACGTGTACCTCGTGACCCGGAGCGACGACCGCCCACTCGTCTTCCGCGCCACCCGGTGAGGCGGGCGTTTAATACTGCTTCGTCGTGATGACGATGACCCCGTTGGCGCCCCGCACGCCGTACATTGTCGTGCTGGCGGGGTCCTTTAGCACCTCGATGGATTCGATGTTGTACGGATTGATCCCAGTCAGGCCCCCGCCAGGTCCCGCCTGGACGGGGAGACCGTCGATCACATACAGCGGCTCGTTGCTGCCGTGGATCGACGTGGTGCCTCGGATGCGTACCGCTATGCCGCCGTCAGGAGTTCGTGTCACCACCACGCCGGGGAACCGGCTCATGAGCAGCTGTTCGATGGGCTCGACGGGGGCGCGCTGAATGTCTTCTGCCGTTACGGTTTGCCCTGGGGGCGGGCTCTGCTCCGGGGCATCCCTGACGCCACCCTCGGCCGTTCTGCTGGAATGGGCGCAGCCGAACAGGAGCCCAACGAGCAGACCGACCGGCAACAGGGCGCGCGATGAGACCATGCTGAAGTATACTTCGACACTCGTGTCGGCGCTTGGACCCGGCACGGACTTGTCCCTCACGAACGTGAATGGAGAGACCATGTGGATGCGCTGCACCGTTCGCCGCCTCGCGCTCGGCGTCACCTGCGCGACGCTGATGGCGGCGACCGCCTCTGCCCAAGACCAGGTCCGTGTCGCCTCGCCCGATGGTCGGAACGAAATCACCGTCGAGATCCGCGAGGGCAACCTCTACTACAGCATTCAACGTGATGGTCGAGCGGTTCTCTTGCCGTCTCAGCTCGGTTTTGAGTTCCGGGGAGCTCCGCCGCTGCGCG
>JBDHAF010000025.1:0-33282 GCA_039588255.1 Gemmatimonadota bacterium
GGCGGCCTGATCTGGCTGGTGCCGTTCGTCGGCGTGGTGGCTCCGGGGTTCTGGGACCTGGACCGCTCAGAGGTCACGATCTGGATTCCAGACGGAGAGGAGGAGCGATGAAAACCCTTCCCCGCTTCACGATGCGCCGAGACGGTCGGTATGTGGCCTGGTGGAGAGACGGGCTCCGTTGCGTCGATGGGCGCGACGAGAGCCGGGCCTGGTCCCCGAACTTCGAATACGACCCCCGCTGCGGCTTCTGCTGGCTCAACATTGCCCACACTGAGGCCCTTCACAAGCGCAAGGTGAACTCATGACCCTCCCAACTGAGCGGTGCGATCACCAGGGCTGCAACGTGCCCGCGAGCCGCACCGATGATGAAGGCCGGCGGAGCTGCGGCAACCACGATAGCGACCGGCCCAGGTGCTCGAGATGCGGCAAGGCCGGCGAGGTCGCCGTGGAGCACTACGACCGGCACGGGATCTACTCCGGCAAGGGCTGCGGGAGCTGCTACAAGACGCTGCCAGGCCAAGGCCGGATGTGGAACTACGAACCCGAGCACGGGGAGAGCATCGACGAGGACTACTGACCTTGCTACCATCGCCGACGGGCCGCCCGATGTAGCGTCGAGTGCCTTTCGGTTGAAAGCCCCCGCGATCGGAGACGGTCACGGGGGCTTTTTTGTGGCCGGTCGGTATCCAGGCCGCGCCTAGCGCCGTGGGGTTCTGGTGGCGCTGAGGGCGCGTAGGGCGTATCATGCGAGGTCGCCGCCGGGGCACTGAACCGCGGAGCCAAATGAGCATGGAGCTGCGGGCCCGGTGGCGTTTCTTCAACCGAAAGGCAGACGATGAGAGACACGCGACCGGACTACCCGCCCGAGTATGACGAGCCCGACGCATCCGAATGGGAAGGGCCACGGCTCTCGGACCTGGTGAAGATCTTCGGGATCGCGCCCGCAGCCGATTGCTTGCGGTCGATTGACAAGCATGGCGAGGAGTGCGCAACCGTCAGCGTACGGCTTCCGAATGGAGAGAGGTTCTACGTACCCGACGATCTCCAGAAGATCCGCGACCTACCCGCAGACGAACCCGTCGAGGCATGGATAGTCCATGGCATCGCATGGGACGGGTCGGATTGGGAGTGGTCCGAAGAGGTTCGAGATTCACGAGAGTTGACAGCAGCTCTCACGCGATTCGCTCACGCTCTAGAGGAGCATCAGGAGGGCTCTCGATGAAGCTCTACCGACTCGAGGCCCACAACGGGCCGGACTGGACTGTCCAGTACTTCCGACTCAAGACGGTGGCCTGGCGGCAGTACAAGGCGGCCTGCGCCATTGCCGGCAACGACACGGTCTACCTGCACCGCTGGGAAGTGGGCAACACGAAGCTGGAGGTCGTGAACGCATTCAACCAGGCCCACGACTGTGCCTACAACATCGACGGCATGGTCGAGCTCGCGCGGAAAGCGGGGTCCTTCTGATGAAGATGATCGACGCATTGCGCGAGGCCATCGAGGCGCGCGACCTGGTCCGGCTGGAGCGCCTGGTGGATGTCCTGCGAACCAAGGGCCTCGACTATGAGGGCATCCGCCGCATGGCTCAGAAGGCCATCGACATCGACGCCCGGGAGTGGGACGCCCTGCTCTACGAGATGGAGGCGGCCGAGTGACCTTCAACCGAGAGCGTTACCTCCACGCGGTGATAGCGATCATGCTGGAGGACCGATTCAAGAGAGACACCCCGGAGGCCGCGCACGACGCGATCCGTAACGTGGCGCAGCACGCGCTCACGGCGGCGGACAACGACGTAGTGCGGGCCATCGGCTACCTGACAACCGCGATCGACGAGGTCGTGGAGACACTGAACAAGGAGAACTGAGAATGACTGAATCCAGATACAACGTGGAGCACAAGATCCACGACGCTGCCCCCGAAGCTTGCCATGGGGACCTGTCCCACTGGATCACCGCAAAGCAATACCACCCGCACGGAGTGGTCGAGCTGACGATGTTCGTCAAGACGCCAGAGCTAGAGAAGCTCTACCTGCAGATCGGCGAGATCCTCGGCAAGCCGCTCGACCTGGCCACGCAGACCACCGAGGGGGACCTGGGGCTGGAGGAGTCGTACGACATCGATGCGCAGAACTCGGCGCAGGGAGGCGAACATGGCTGATCTCGGCGACCGCACCAAGTACCTCGGCTGGAGCGAGGTAGGCACCGTGCTGGGCATGGACCCCTACAAGAGCGCTTACCAGCTCGCTCGCGAGAAGCTGGGCCTCGACGAGCGGGACCAGGGGGAGACCCGGGCTGCGGCCATGGGCCACCTCCTGGAGCCCGTCATCGGCCAGCTCTACACCAGGGAGACCGGCCGGCCCGCCGTAGCCGGCGGCGAGGTCGTGCATCCCGACTACCCCTGGCTCAAGGGTCACCCAGACTTCCTGGTCGAGACCCCTGCCGGCGAGCCCACCAGGTACCTCGAGGCCAAGGCCACCCGTGTCTGGGAAGGCTACGGCGAGGAGCAGACGAGCGACGTGCCGAAGACCGTGTTCTGCCAGTGCATCGCCGGCTGCACGATCATGGGCCTCGACCTGGCCGACGTTGGCGTCATGCGCCGGCCGACCACGTTCGAGCTGTTCTACGTCATGCGCGACGATGAGCTCTGGGCCGAGATGCTGCCCAAGCTTGTGGAGTTCTGGGGCTACATCGAGAAGGGCGAGCTGCCCGAGCCCGAGACCCTGGAGGATCTCCAGATCGCGTTCCCTGAGGAGGAGAAAGGTATCTTCGTCCCCTACCACCAGGAGATGGAGGACGACCTGCACCGCTACATCGAGCTACGCACCCAACGCGCGGCCATCGACGAGGAGATGAAGGTCATCAAGAACAACTACCTCACGATGATCCTGCAGGACAACGCCGAGGGCATCGCCGACGTGGAGGGCCGGCCGCTGGTCACCTACAAGGCCACGAAGGGGCGTTTGAACGGCAAGGCGCTCGAGAAGGACCACCCGGCCCTGGCCGGCAAGTACCGGGGCAAGGTGGGCCCGCGCACGTTCAAGATCACCAAGGCCGGGGAGTCCGTCTTCGGCATCCAGGAGGCAACATGAGCGAGGACCCGATCGTCCCGCGCGCTCGACAAGCCGCTCGATCCCGAGGAGGTGGACATCAAGGAGGACGGCGTGGTCTACCTAGGCGCGCACGTCTACCGCGCCAGGCTCAACCAGGCCTTCGGGGCCATGGGTTGGGGCCTGGTGCCGCTCGGCGACCCCCTCAAGGAGGGCAACAAGGTCTATTACCGAGCCAGGCTCTACGCGAACGGGCGCTTTGTGTCCGAGTCGATGGGCGAGAGCACCTACTACGCCAACAACGCGCAGGCCTCCTGGGCTGACGCGGTGGACTCGGCGGCGACCGAGTGCCTCAAGAAGTGCTGCAAGAACCTGATATCCGGCTTCCTGCCGATGTGGGACAAGGGCTGGACCGAGAAGTGGCGGCGGCAATACGCCGTCAAGGTCAAGCTCAAGCCCCGCCAAGGGCAACGGCGCACGGTGGGGTGGCGCAGGCGCGACCGCGAACCACTCTGGAATGAGGCCGGCGTCATCACGCCCAGAGCTCCCAAGGAGCGCGGCGATGGGCAGACCATGCGCGAGCAGTTCGGCCTCGAGCGCAAGGAGGTGGACCCCGCAGCCCTGGAGGCCCGCCGGCAGCAGTTCACCGAGATCCTCATGGGCAGCCCCTTGGACGTGAACGCGCTCGAAACAGCGATCGGCCTGGCCGACACGGTCGAGCAACTCAAGAACCAGGACCTGATCGAGCAGTGCGACAACCAGCCGGTCGAGGCCAAGGAGCACCTGCAGGCGGTCTGGGTCCAGAGAAAGGCGGAGCTCGATGAAGCTCAAGCCTGACCTGGAGAGGCTGGAGGCCCCCTTCTGGGTGCCCCGGCTGCACGACGAGTCCTCGCTCGGCTGCCTGATCCGGTGGCTGGCGTGGGTGCTCGACATCACCATCAGTCAGATCGAGGAGGAGATGGGCCTGAGTGACTCCCTCCTGCACAAGGCTATGAAGCACAAGAATCGCCCCCTCCGGGGGGCGGTCCCTCACCAGTTCCGGGCATGGCTGGTGCGCGTGGTCAACTACCGGATGTTCCCCGGCGACATCCAGGAGCTCTCCACCATGAAGGGGGACGAATGGATAGGCCACGCCCAGGCGATACGCCGCCTCATCAAGAAGTCGATCTGACCGTGCGCCCGGGGATGTTCCGCAACTGGACACGGGCGCTCGGGTTCCTCTGCGCGGCCTGGCTCTCGCTCATCCTGCTCGGCACGCTGGTCTGGGTGGCCTACAAGGCGATGGAGTGGGTGTGGTCTCGCTGACGAAACGAACCATGGACGAGTGCCGCAAACGCGGCTGGTACGTCCACCGCGACCTGGTCTGCGAGGTCATGACGATCCGCAAGACCAGGCGCGACTTCCTCGGCGTCATCGACATGGTGACCTTCCCGGATCCGATCTACGGCTGCCTGGGGATCCAGGTCACCGCCGCCGGCAGTCACGCGGCCCGGCGCACGAAGGCCCTGGCCAACCCGCACCTGCCCTACTGGCTCAAGGGAGGGAACTACTTCGAGATCTGGAGCTGGCGGAAGAAGGGGCGCATCTGGGTGGTCCGTGAGGAGGAGATCACGTGGACCCCCAGAGGACTAGAAGCGCGACCAGCCCCGCGAGCAGGATCGTCATAGCGATCTCCCACCAGCCCAGACGGTCGAGCTCATACCGGGGGGGCTTGTGATGCGCCATCCCTGGACCCGCTCTTGAGGGGGCCTCCACGGATCAGGCGAGTGATCGCGGTGCCGAGTGCTCCGCCGCCCACAACGGTCCCGAGCACGGTGCCGAGGTCCTGGATCCACTGAGCCGCTTCGCTCTTGAGACCCGCGGCCTTGCCCATGAACTCGCTCGCCTCTTCCGGGGTCCACTCCCCGGTCGCGACCTTCTCGTCCGCGAGCTGGGCCGCAGCATCCGTCAAGCTCTGGCATCCGGCGCAGGCCAGAATCGGGGCCAGCAAGAAGACCAACATCCACTTCATCATCGTTCCCTCCACCGCGCTCGGGCGGCCTGGTAAGCCTCTCGGAACGGGATCGCCTGGGGCATGACCCGCCCGCCTTGGTCCATGAGCCAGCGGGGCACCGGCCCTCCTTCGAGGAAGGATACTACCCCCCCGATCTGGCTGTCAGGGACAATCGCCCGCACGATCCGGACGAACTCGTCCTGGCTGGCCCGGCGACGGTTGAGCAGCCTGGTGAGCTCGTCCACCTTCGAGCCCGTGCCGCTGATCCTGGCGATGTCCGACAGGTGAGGAGGCATGTCACCCAGGTCGAACTGCTTGCCCCAGCTCTCCAGGTTCTCCCGCAGCCGCTCGGGGGGCATCTGGGCCTCGGCGGCGAGCTCCTTGACCCGCTCGACGCGCTCGTCCAGGAGCTCCAGGTCGGCGGCGCTCGGCTCCTCGCCCTCCTCGCGCATCCCGGCGATCAGGCGCTCCTGCTTCATGTAGCGGATGCCCTCGAGCTTCACCCTCTCCAGGGCGGACCGCTCCAGGTCCTGCCGCCTCCACATGAGCTGGCGGTTGTAGTAGTCGATCTGCTCCTGCCAGTCCCGGCCAGGCCGGAGGTCCCGCAGGAACTGCATGATCCCCTGGGCCTGGAGCTGCTGGGAGACATCGTCCTGGAAGGGGGGCCGGTAGTTGTAGGTGCCCGGGTTCTCCTCGGACTCCTCGGTCCCGAACGCCCGCTTCATGTCGGTGTAGATGCCCGGCACGAAGAGCTCCCGCAGGAACCGCTTGGTGGCGTCCTCCATATCCTCGGGTGATCCGGAGATGATCGAGCCGACGAAGTTTCCCGTGCGCTCCATCAGCTGCGTGCCAGGGCTCTCCAGGGAGATCGGGTCGATCGGCATCATCGGACCCATGGGCATTCCCGACAGGTCCCCCATTACAAGACGGAGCGACCGGGCCATGGTGGCGCGCAGGCCAGCAGCATCCTCGGGCACATCGCCGCGCACGTTCTTCACCAGGTACTCACGGAACTCGATCCACTCTTCGGGAGTGATGTTGTCCAGGAACCCCTTGGGCTCGATACCCAGCGTGTCAGCGTCGGTCGTCACGCCGATACCCCGCAGCCTATCTGAGGTGATCTTCGCCGCATCCTCGGCATACGGGATGCCGCCGAACGTGTCGCGCAGAGAGACCCCGAGGAGGTCGTCCATCGACATATGAGCAATCGGGGCCAGCATCGCCAGGGTCTGCATGTAGGCCCAGAACTTCATCTTCTCATCCCACGGGAGCCGGAGGTACGTGCCGTTCCAGTGGTGCTGCCACGACATGATCGCACCGCCGACCTGGCCGAGAGGACTGGTCAGAAATGCGGACTTGCTGGCCTTGTTGAAGATCCCGTGCATCGAGACCGTCAGCCCATAGGCCTTTTGGGCCGCGCCCTCTGCGCTCATGCCCGTCGCCCGGTAGGACATGTACGAGCTCAGATAGGCGTGGGCGCGCACGAAGGATTCGCCGGCATCGAACGGGATCCAGCCCTTGTCCGTGAGCCAGCGGTATCCGCCAACGACCGGGTTCTCGGCGATCTTCTGGCCAGGCCGGGCGAAGTGACGCACGAAGTAGGACGAACCGCGGTGCCCCTGGAGCAGCCCCGACTTGTACCAGGCGACCGCGGCGTCGGCGAACCACTCCCGTTTGCCCACGGCATCGATGATGTCACCCTCGGGGGCCTCCATGATGGCCTTGCGGATCCGGGCCTCCATCGGGGTCGTGAAGACGGTCGGATCCTCGAGCTCGTTGACCTTGTATTCAAGCAACTCGCGCCAGCTCTGAGCCTTGGTCGATTTGCCGGTCGCAGTCCGCCAGATGTCCTTCCACACGTTCCCGGTCAGGTTGGCCCGGCGCAGGATGCCCAGGTAGGCAAACGGCAGCTTGAGATCGGTCACCGCCCTGGTCGGCCCCAGGACCCGCGTGTTGTAGGCCACTGCCGGGCCCGCCGCGCGCATCGCCGAGGACATCCGTAACAGCCCCATGACCCGGTTGCTGATCCAGTTCGTGAGCCAGCGTGAGGTCTTGGCCCAGGCCCCCTCCAGCTTGGTGCCCATCATCTCCGCGTTGTCGTTCAGGACCCGGGAGATGTAGTCCATGAAAAGACCGTGCTCCTTGGGGGAGACCACGGCGAGCTGGCGCACGAACCCAGGCGTCCGCGACTTGATGAGAGTGAACGCCCGCCGCTTGGGGACGGCATGTAGATCGCCCCGCTCCATCTTCTCGGCGACCCAGGCCGGATCGCTCAGCCGCGCCGCTCCGACCTCGTTCCCGCGCATGAGCAAGACATACCTCTGGACCCGGGGGATATCGCTCTGCTCCCCGGTGATGGCCGCCTCCTGCCGCGCCCGCTCGGAAGCCTCGAAAGCCGCCTTGGCCTTGCCTTCCATGCCGCGCACCGGCTGCCAAAGCGTCCCCTCCTGTCCCTGGGCCACAGTGGTCGTCAGCTTGATGTGCTCGCCGAGACTCCGGTAGTTGTCACCCTTGTAGATCAGCTCCATCGGCCCGCCCTTGATGCTGCGCGGGTGGAGAATCTCCTGAGCCGTGGCCGGGCGAATCTTGCCAAACAGTCGTTCGTGGGTGCGGTAGAAGAACTTGTTCAGCGGGGCAACCCCGGCAACCTGGTTGATGTAGTGCAGGAGCGACCGGGAAGCATCCAAGTCGCGATTGTCCTGGAGCTCGCCCATGCGCTGGTGATGAGTGCCCATCTGCCGGCGCTCGGGCACGCGGTCCACCGCCAGGCGCAGCAAGGTCTCCGGCCCCGGACTCTGGTTCAGCAGGTCGTGCAGTTTGCGCCCATCGACCTCGGCCCCCCGGGTTGGCTCGGTCGCGGTGATGTGGTGCATGAAGTGGTTGGGGTAACCGAACTCCTCATCCGCCCACCGGTCGGCCTCCTCTCGGATCTCCACGGCGCGCTTCGCCGCCTTTCTGGCACGCCCCTGCTCCTGAGTCAGCGCCCGCTTGAGGGTCCGCGGGTTGCTGGTGACCGTGGCCTCCTGGCCGGCCTTACGAACCCGCCACTCCTTGGCCTTCGGATCGCTCTCGCGGAAGACCCGCTCGGCCTCGATCGCCGCCTCCTCGTTGAGCAACCGCTGCTGATACGCAATGTCCTTCCCGAGCTCCTTGCGCTCCTTGACCAGGTCTTCCACCCGACGGTCCAAGACCTCGGGAGGGAACTCGGGGTTTTCCTTCTTGTACTCGGCCTTGGTGTCCTTCAACTCGGCAGAGATCTCATCCAGGCGCTCCATCTCCCGGGAGAAGTGCTTTTTGAAGAACGCCTCGGTCGCCGCCAGACGGTCCTCGATGATCTCGGTCTCCTTGGCATGATGCTCGGCCTGGGCCTGGTGCTCATCAGCCTTGAGGCGCATGGCCATGTACTTGCCCGATGTCTGGGCCGCCAGGGGTCGGAGCACCTCCATCGCCTTGGCAAGGTCCTTCGCCGCCGCTTTGAGATCCGGGTCATTCTTGATCTTCGGGTCCAGGTTCTCCCACTTCTCAGCCTGCCTGGGGCTCCAGTGTTCGGCCGCCGCCGACTCCGCCTCAACCATGAGGGAGACGATCGCGCCGGCCTCTTCCAGCTGCTTCTCGGTGTCGAGACTCGTCTCCTTGAGGAGCTTCTTCCGGCGAAGCAAGAAGTCCCGCTGCTTCTGCTTGTAGCTGCTGATGAGCCCTTCGGGGCCGAGCAACTTGCTGTAGAGGTCCGTCCGAATCTCCTGCCGCTGGGCCAACGTGCCGGCGAGCTCCTTGCCAAGGCTGCCCCAGTTGCCCAGCGCCGTCCAGAACCCGCGCGACCACCCCAGCACACCGGAGACCGGCCGCTTCTTCTTCCTGCTGAGGATGTCGGCCATCGGGTCGCGAGCCGTGGTCTCGTAGAACGTGTCGAGGGTCCGGACATCGCCGCCCCGCATCATCTCCGTGAACAGTCCCCAGCCCCGGAAGACCGGGATCCCCGGGACGTAGATGTAGCCCCCTTGGTCACCCCGGCCGATGCTGGAGTAGACCATGTCCTGGAACGAGTCGATCTCCTTGACGACGTGGAGACCCCGGTCCGTGTAGCGCGCCGCCACCGACCACGGTCCGGTCAGAATCTCCCGGTTGCCGGCCGCCCACCGCTCCCAGAACTCGGCGTTGTTGGTCTCGATGACCTTGCTCCGGATGTCCCGGAAGGACTGCCAAACGTCCTGGGTGACCGTGTCCAGCTCCCGGTAGTCCGTCTCCATCCGGGGGTCGAACTCCTTGAGGGACTCGTAGAGCGTGTCCGCGACGTAGGTCGGGGTCTCTCCGGAAAGGCTCCTCGCGGCCTCGTAGTAGAACCGCTCCGCCTCCGTCTTGGCCGAATTGATGAGGACCTGGAACTTCTGGTAGAAAGGCATCTCCGACTGCTGCCTCTCGAGGTCACGCGCTGCAGCGGGCTTCATGAGCTCTGAAACCCGGCGCTCCAATTGGTCGGCGAGAGCCTTGAGCTCCTTCCTGCGCTTGGTCACGCCCTTGCCCTTGCGCTTCTTCGCATGAGCGAGCACGTCGGCCTGCAGATCGCCGATCGCCCAGGACATCTCGGTCATCTCGTCCCGGTTGAGCTTGAGATCGCCGCCCTTTCGGAGCTTGTCGCGGATCGACTCCAGGTCGCGCATCCGCTGCCACCCCAACTCCCCTATGGCATCGGGTTGATCCAGGTTGCGGTCGGCTACCCGCTTGAGCTGCTGCCGCTCGAGATTCGTCAGCTCCACCCCGTAGGTCCGGTCCGGCTCCCGTTGCTCCTCGTAGAGCTTGGTGAGCTTCCGGCCCCACTCCTGGGAGAGGACGCCGTACTTCTCCATGACCTTGAGCCTGGCCGACCCGATCCGATCCATGCCCGGCAGGAACCCACCCTGCGCCGGGCGCGACGGAGCCTCGATGTTGGCCACGTCGGCGTTGAGGATCTCCTGGGCCATCTCCTTGGCCGTGCCTTCGAGGTACTCGGCCCCCTCCAGGGGCTTGACCCCGTCCATCTGGTCGATCGCGTCCTGCTGCTCCTTGAACAGCTCGGTCTGGACGTAGCCCTTGTGGCTCTTCCGCTTGGTGATGGCGTCCTTCGGGAGCTGCGACTCCGGGTCGGGCTCGGACCCCTTGACCTTCTTCGTCGAGCTCTTGTCGATGCCCAGCTTGTCGTAGGCCTTCTGGATCGCCCGCGCCTGGTCGATCGTGAACCCGGTATCGCCGCGCCGGACCTTGGCTGCGATGTGGCGCTGGCCGTGCGTGTCGTCGAGCACCTTGGCGACGGCATCGCGCTCGATCTTGTCCATCCGGACCTGGGTCTCGCCCACGGTGACGGGCTTATGGGCACGGGTCGAGCGCAGGATGTCCTCGGCGATCCCCAACACACCCTTGTTGGGACGCTTCTTCGCCGACTCGGCATCGAGCATCTTCTGCGCCGCCGCAGCAATGTCTCCCTCCCACTTCGCATCCACCTGGAACGGAGCGTCCGGATCTGACACCCGCTTGGACCCGGACAGGGTCAGCTCGGTGGTGCCGCCGCCGTGTTTCAGCTCCTTGAGGTAGTCCTTGAACTCGCCCTCGGCGTGGCGGAGGACCCAATCCCGCTCCTTCCTGCTGAGGTCGATCGTCTTCCCTTCCGGGACAGGATCAGCCTCCAGGGCATCTTCGAGGGTCTTCTTCGTCCGGTAGAGAGGGTCGTCTACGTCAACCTTCGAGATCTTCGGCCTCTCGTCGGGACCACGCCTTGAGCGAAGCGCCGAGGAGGCCTTGCCTTCCGCGGTTTGCGGCAACACCCTGAGCTCGGAGCCCTCGGCCTTGGCGACCAGGTTCGCCTTCTTGGTCTCCAGCTCCTGGCCTAGCTCCTGGGCCTCTCGGGCTGCCTCCTTCCGCCGCCATTCCGCAGAGATCTTCCGGGCCTGGGCTACGGCCTCGGGTGACCCCTCGATCTTCCCTTCCTCGATCTGCCGGGCGTAGTTCTCCGTCTGTGCAGAGACACTTTCCCAGGCTTCTCCCTTCTTGAGCTCCCGGCTTCCCTCGGGGAGCAGCCCCACCCGCTTGGGGCCACGCCCCTTCGTGGCCTCCACGACCAGCTCGGCCTTCCTCGCCTCCGCCAGGTCGGGGTAGTCCGTCAGCACCTCCCGGGGGATCTCCTTGCCCTCCTTCAGAGCCCGCTCCACCTGGCCCCGGTGCTCGTCGGGGAGCTTCGGGATGACCTTGCTGCCCTCTTCCTTCATCCGCCGCCGGCTGAACTCGTCGTAGCTCTCCTGCCAGGGTTCCTTCCGGGTCCGCTCGGCCTCCGCCTTGGCCCGCCGCTCAGTGACCAGGCGCTCGCCGATGTCCGTCGCCTCGGCCTCGGCGCGCAGCTCGCGCTCGACCCGCCGCTTGGGCAGCTCCTCCGCCTTGATCCGCTCGACCTCAGCCCGGCCAGGCTGCCAAGCTCCCTCGCCGGCACGGGTCTTCCGGGCGGTCTCCTCCAGGGCCATGGCCCGCGCCTCGAGCTCGGCCTTGTCGCCGACCCCCTTGCTGGCCTGCTCCCGCAGCCGGGCGGCGGACTCCTCATGGATCAGGGCCTCAAGCTCCTGCTGGGTCTTCGGGGTCTGCTCGCGGGACTCGACCTCCTCGATCTCCTCAAGAATGGCCTTTCTCCGGGCCTCCACGGTCGTCTCCGCGGCTTTCCGTCCCCGAGGGACCGGAACCTCCTCCGCCTCGACGGCGGCCTTGACGGCCTCCCTGGCCTCTCCAGCGCCCCCGAACTCGGCCTCCATCTCCTCCCGTACGTCCAGCTCCCGGGTCTCCTCCTCCGACCTGAGGTTTCTCTCGTGATCGCGGAGCACCACATCCCGGAGAGACTGCCTGACCTCCTCCGGCATGTCCTCGCGGGCCTCGATGTCCTCCAGAGCTTCCTTCAAGGGCTTCTCGGCGTTCTCCGGTCGCCGCCACCGGAACTGCATCCCGTGCAGCATCCCCAGAGCCATGAACGTAACGCCCTCGCCGCTGCCGGCGGTCTCCTTGGCGAAGGCCAGAAGATCCGGCCACACCTCCTCGGCGTCGGCCGTCCCGATCTTGCCCATGATCGCCCGGACTGGTCCCTGGAGCTGCCCCTGCGCCAGGACGGCCTTGAGCATCGCGTGATCGTCGGTGCCCTCCGCCCAGGCCTTCATCATGTTGTCGCCGATCGACCCGTAGTCCGGCAACGCCAACGCCGTCCCGTAGCCGCTCGTGACACCACCGACGAGTCGCCCAGCTCCCTCGGGCACCCCAGGGATTCTCTGCGCCAGCGACCCAGCACCCCGACCGAGCAGCCCGCCGGTCAAGCCCGCAAGCTCGTAGAAGGGCAACATGGCCGACCACTGCGCCGACCGGTAGACCTTCATGGCCCACTCAAGATCCTCGCGCTGGTCCTCCGGTTGCCCTTCGACCCAGAACTTATCCGGGTCGCTCAGCGGCAGGCCGATCCGGTAGGCGAACGTGAGGGGAACCATCCCCCCGAGGTTCGTCACCCAGCTCGCCACCGCCGCCAGCTTGGTCCCTTGGGTCGCCCCGAGCGTGGCGATGCTCCTGGGAAGGGTACGGAGAACCCCCTGAGTCGCGGCACTCGCGACCTTCATCGGGACGAGGAACGAGGCCACGTGCCCCATGCCCTCGATCCACGCCCGAGACCCCTCCTCCGGCTTGATGAGCTCGAACATCTGCTCCATGACCCGATTCGCGGTCTGGTGCAGCATCGTGTCCGCCGCTTCCGGCGTCAGCCCCGGGAACTGCTGGGGAGCCTCAAGCTTCGCCCGTTCGATCAGGTCGCGGACCTGGCCGGTGATCTCCCCGCGCCTGGTCGTGTCCACCCCGAGCATCCCGCCGAAGGTCGATTTGAGGTAGTCCCCGAGCAGCCCTGGATGAATCCGAACCCCACCAGGCGTGATGGGGATGCCCTTCTCCTCGGCCTGCTTCTCGGCGGCGGACTGCTGGAAGATCTGGCGGATCTGGTTCTCGAAGTCCATGACCCCGGACTGGATCCCCCGCATGTCCTGCTGCGTCTGCTGCAGCACCTTGACCATCTCCGGCGGCAGCCCCATCATCTGCTGCGCCATCTGCTCCTCGAGCGCCGGGTCCGGCGGCACCCGGTCCCCGCCCTGCAACAGCATCTGCCCCATCAGCTGGTGATAGGTCTCCTGCTGCATCTGCTCGTTGAGCTGGTACTGCTCCTGCTCAGTGAGCTCCTGCACGCCCTGCTGGGTCTGCATCTGCTGCGCCCACATGGCGTTTTCCATGGCCGCGCGCTCGTTCAGCGCCTTGACCATCTGCTCGATGATCGCCTGGGTCTCGTGTTCCTGGGTCGGGCGCGGCGGGAGAACGGGCGACGTAGGACCCTGAGGCCCCGGTGCCATCATCGGGTCTTGCGGGGGAGGGAGACCAGTCACGCCATTTCCCCGCCCTGTCCCTGGAGCTGCTGCTGGACCCAGTACGGCGTCTGGACCCGGTAATCGCTCAACCGTGACCAGGCCGCCATCTGCTCCTCGACCGTGGCCCCCGGGTCCATCACCGTGCGCCAGAGGTTGCCGAACTCGCCCAGGAAGTTCCGGTCGGCCGGGGTCGCACCAGCCCCCATCGGCAGCCCGGCCATGAACTCGCCCGTATCCTCGCCGGGAGCCTGACCAGGCAAGAGAGCCTGCTGCCGGTCGTGGGGCCCCATACTGCCCGGGTCCTGCGCGCCGGGGTACATCCCGCCGGCCCCGCCCTGCGGGTAGTTGTTCAGGTCACGCTGCTGGCCCGGCCCCTGCGGGCCCTGCGGCTGCTGATTCCACTGGTTGTAGAGCGGGTCGTTCGGGTCTGGAGGACCAGCATCCCGCATCGCGCGCGCCGCTTCCTCGTCCAAGGACATCGGCTTGGAGGGCTTGGAGGTCGCGAAGATCTCGTTGATGAGCTCGGGGTTCCGCTTCACCTCCGAGATCAGCCGGTTGTACTTCTTCTCGATCGCCCGCTTTTCCTGAGCGGTGATGTTGGGGGCTACTTTCCCCCACGCATCCGTCGTCCCGATCGGGTCCAGCTCGCTCTGCATCTGCTCGCGGAGGAACCGCTCCAGCTCCGACGTGTTCCGGAGATCCTTGTCGGGGTTGCTGTAGATCATCGCCGACAAGGTCGCCATGGTCTCCTTGTCCGACGCCGACCGGTCGGGGTACGGCGTCGGCCCCCCGCGCCCCGCCGCCCGAGCCTCGAGATCCGTGATCCGGGCGTCGTTGTACCGCTTGGTCTCGCCGAACTCCTGCTCCCAGCGCTGCTGTTCGGCCTCAGCCTTCTTGTCGGCTCTCTGGCCCTCCTGGTACCGGTTGATCCCCTGGCCCAGGTTGCCCAGACCCCCCAGAAGGACCTGGAGGTTGGCCAGCCGCCGCTGCATCCGGCCCCTGTTGCTGCTTCCACCACTGCCCATGGTCCTGCCTCCTCATCATGCTGAAATCCTGCTTCGGGTCGTCCTGGACATCCTGCCCCACGAACCGCTGAATCCGGGACCCGCCGACCTTGAACGCATCACGCCAAGGCCGGCGACCCAACGACTGCCTGGTCAGACCTCCTCCAGTAATAAGAGCCAGAGACCGGAGCTGCGGACTGATAGGCAGAGCCATATCACGACAAGGCCCCGAGGAGCCCGCCTCCCACGCCACCGATCACGGCCCCGAGCGGACCGAAGGCTGCGCCGACCCCGGCACCGGAGAGAGCACCACCGCCGATCGCGGCACCCGAGCTGATGCCCTGGCCGCCGCCGCCATCACGCGGGGTCATGTTCTGGCCAAGCGCCATCTGCGCAATCTGCCGCTGGAGATCGAAGGCCCGCGCCGCGTTCGCAGACTGTCTCTGCTGCGTGGCCTGGAACAGGTTGGTGAACAGACCGGACTGCTGGTTGGCCGCGCCCTGGGTAGCCCGCTGCGCCAGACCGGCCATCGCCCCAGTCCGACCGAGGCCCGACCGGGCTAGTTGGTTCTGCCCAGCCTGGAGGCTCTGCGCCGCGCCCTGGCCGATCATCCCCGCGCCCTGGCCAAAGGCCTGCATCGGGTTCTCGACGTTGCGGAAGTCCTGCATGAACCGCGCCTGGTCCGAACTCCCGAGCGACCCGGCAAGGAACGGGCTCGCCTTCTTGAGGAAGGGCTCGATGTGCTTCTGGTCGCCCTTGAACTCGCGCAGGATGTCCTGGTAGATGTCGGAGGTCTGCTTGCCCCCCTCCATGCCCTGCAGGACCTGCAGGTAGGAGTCGTCGAAGAAGCGCGCGAGACCCTCGGGCTTGCGCTTGCTGACCGTTTTACTGCCCGGCTGCGTGATTCCGTCGATCTGCGCCGGGGGTGGGGGCGGTGGCGGGGCGGCCAGGGCCTGTTGCTGTTTCTTTTCCTCGGCCCGTTTTCGACTCTCTTCGAGATACTTTAGCGCATTTCCGCTTCTGAACATCCCCAGGGGCATGTCGACCTCCTACAGAACGATGAACTGGTAGCTCCCTGTCACATCCGCACGTACCGAAATCGCCGTGTTCGTCCAGGCTCCTACGTTTACACCCGTCGCGCCCGCACCGCCAGCCGGGAGCCCTCTCACACGCCCCGCGCTGCCGTCGGTGGGGGCGGACAGGATTACCAATCCAGGCACCCGGTTGAGGTTGTGCGTGAAGACCGTGTCCCCCGCAATCGTGGCATCGACCGACGCCGACACCGTGCCCTCAAACCAGTGTCCACCCAGGAACCGAGCGAGCAGCTCCAGATGCGGAGCCCCGCCACCATACGGGGCCAGGTAGTCCTCGATCCTCCGGAACGCCTCTTCCACGTTTCGGGGTTCCGCAGCAACGTTTGCCGGCGGAAGGTTGAGCCTCCATGGGGTCGCCTGCCGGCTCATGGCTGCGCCTGCCTGAGCCCCGACGGAGCCCAACGGAAACCCCATCCCACAAGGGAGAAGGGAGAGTTGATGCCGTCCGTGCTGAACCTGGCCCGGAAGTACCGCCCGCGGTTCTCCTCATGGATCACCAAGGGCTCGGGTTGCCAGCCGGTCGTCAGGAGCTGCGTCCCCACCTCGATCGCCGCCGCTGAGTCCCACGCTCGATCGACAGAACCGACGCCCACCGCTGTCCTGGTCTGAACGTCCATCGTGACCCCAGCCGCCGGCAAGTAGTCCATGTCCACCTTCAAGGCCCGGATGCCCAGCCCGTAAGGCTGCGGGTCGATCCACCCGGAGGTCCAGTAGGCCAGGTAACCACCAATGACGAAGGTCGTCGGCGTTGCTCCACCAACCACTGGCTGACTGGTCGCCGTGCGCCAGGTCAGGACCGTCGCCGTGTTTGATTCGATGACCCGCGTCTCCGTGGAGCCGTCCGCGAAGGTGAGAGCCACTTCCACCGCGCGCAGTCCCGGCCCCGTCGTGTCGAAGTTGGCACCGGCCATGGTCAGCGTCGTGGTGGACCCCGCCGTCGCCGTTCCTTCGAGCGTCACGGCCCCGTTGTCGTTGATCGAGCCGTCCGTCCCGTCAATAAAGACCCCCGCCCCCTCGTCGTTCAACCGGAGGATCTGACCGGAGAGTCCCCCAAGGAGAAGTTGAGGGTCTTGATTGTCGCCGCGGAGGCGGGAGGTCAAATACGTGTGGCGAGGAACCAGGAGGCGAGTCCAACTCTGCCCTTGAGCGACCGACGTGTGCAAGACGTAGATGCGCTCATTGTAGGACTCTCCCTTGGTTCTAACCGAAAGCCAGTACTGGGAGTCGGGCCAATAGTAGGCTCCGAACATCTGCACAAGGCCAGCGTCAGAACGGTCAACAACGCTGTTCCAGTCCCCCTCCAGGGCCTCGGAAGCGTACTGGATGTTGGACGAATCAAACCGGTGGATGCCCTTGTCTCCGGCCCCGTAGATGACGTTGTCGTAGACACTGTCGCCGCCTCCCACCCCGATGCTCTTGTTGACCAGGCGCAACCCCAGGCCAATCTCGTCGAGGATCCCGAGGCCACCGAGCGAGAACTGCCAGACTGAGTCGCGCTTGCTGATGAAGGTGCGACCGAACAATCCGCGCACCGCGATGACCGGCTTGCCGTCCTCCGAGTCAATGACGATCGTGTTATCGACGTTGAAGTAGGTCGGCTCCCGGGCCTGAGAGACGATGAATGCGTTCTGTCCCGCCGGCTCGTCGAGCAGGTCGGCCAGGATCAGAGAGAACTGCCCCACGGCGATGTGCCGAGCTCGAGGACCGGGCACCTTCTCCCCCGCGATCGGAAGCCCCAGGCCCAAGCTCAAGGTCGGGTCGAGCTCTATCTCCACGGTCTCGTTGTCGTCCGGCAGGATCAGGTTCGTGATAGGGGGCCCGCCGCCGTTCGCCGAGACCCAGAACCGCTTGCCCCGGACCTGAGGGTCGTGGCTCCGTGGCACGTTCGTGACCCTGATTGCTTCCGCCGTGGTCGGACCAGACAGGGTGATGGACCCCAGCAGCACAGCCTCCGATTCCCGCCCGTCCTCGTGCAGGAAAGCCATCGCTACCTGATAGATGCCGTCGGTCAGCGGAGTGTTCACAACCGCCTGGGACTCCGTCAGCGTCACCGCGTGAGCGAAGGGCTGGATCATCCCCACCTGTTCCACCCGGAACGGCCCCAGAGAATCGCTGAACCTGGTGAACCGGATCCGTTGCGGCCGACTCTCCCCGTTGGTGATGAACAGCTCGTCGCGGAAAACCACGGAGTCGTATCTATGCCCCGTCGATTCAGCCAGGCCCGACCCGATCAGGACGAGCTCTCGAATCTCCGCCTTGGCGTCGTCTCCGGCTGCCGGAACAGCTGCGTTGTCGAAGCCCCACCCCGTCCCCTCGTTGAAGTGGAAGAGATACCAGGTGTTCGCGTCCGATGTGTAGCGGGTGGTAGGAGGAATACCGCTCTCTCCAGCCGGCCATCGGGCAAGGTCCTCTGCGTTCCGCTGGCGCACTTCTGTGATGAGGCCGAAGAAGCTCTGATAGGTCTCGGTGAAGGCCCCAGGCGTGGCGTTGTAGGTGATGACATTGCGACCTTCCGCGATCCCCCCGATGAAGAGGCTGTAATTTCCGGCATCGGCGACTCCGACAGTGAATCCGTCGGTGGTGGCAGGAGCGGAATCGGCCGAGGAGTCCACCAGGGGAACCAGATCTCCGTTAACTCGGACTTCGGGCCCCGCGTTCTTGAGGGTGACGT
Source organism: Gemmatimonadota bacterium (assembly GCA_039588255.1). Classification (GTDB taxonomy): domain Bacteria; phylum Gemmatimonadota; class Gemmatimonadetes; order Gemmatimonadales; family GWC2-71-9; genus B3T1B10. Next base: position 18,208 of record JBDHAF010000025.1, read on the forward strand.
GGACGTGGTTCCAGGCATTGACCTTGATGGACTGCGTTCGGAGGATGTCATCGTTCTGGTAGAACCCTTCTCGGAAACGCCAGGCCCTGGTGCCCCCGTCTGCCGTGCCCGTGAGCTCCAGCGCCCCGTCCTGCATGGCGATGCAGTAGTTGACGAAGACCGGAGGCGCGCTGGTCTGACCCTTGTAGGCAAGCACTCGTGTGCCATCGACCCGGAACGGGTGGATCCACGCCTCCCAGACGACCGTCGTCCTGCTCCCGTTCCCGGTGGTCTCCTGCTCCGAGTTCGTGCCCTGGGCCACGATGTGATCCCCGGCCTGGCCGCCGAAGAACAGCGCGTCCACGTCGATCTCGCTCTTGAACGGCGAACCTCGCTTCCAGATCGGCTTCACCCAATAGATCTGGCGTCCGCACGCCGCGTTGAGGAACCGCTCCCCGCTCTCCTGGTGCTGCCAGTCAGCAACGAGCGTGATTGGATTGGTCTCCGTCAACGGTGTCAGAATACCGCGCGCCCAGCGGACCGAGAGTTCTCTCGGGGAGCGGAAGGTGTACGGACGTAGCCCCGTGTACTCGTTGGCCGGCACCGGGTTGTCGAGCAGCGTATGCCAGTCCATCTCCACGCATCGCTTGAAGATTGGCCCCAGCGCCGCCATGTCGTCCTGAACCGCGCTTGCCTGGACGTGGACGCTCTTGAACGAGTTGGCCTGGAGAGCCCCCGCCCCCGTAATGATCGTCTCCAGCCCCGCGATGTGCGCCCCGCCGTAGTTGTTGTCCCGGTCGTCAAGATTGAAGTTCCACTGCGCTAGCACGAACCAGGTATGGATGCGGACCTTGTCCAGGTCGTTGTGCCCGCCCTCGCCGTTCCCCGCCTCCGCTGGAGTGTTGTCAGTGTCATACCGAACACCAGTCTGAGCGACCTGCAGGTATCGGATGAAGCGGGTCCTCTGCACATCCGTAGCAGAGATCGCCATTCCGTTCGCGCGGTTCGCCATCGGATCCAGAGCCGACTGACCAAACCATCCGACACTCGCCGCGTTTATCGCGAGCTGCTCCTGCTCGAACTCGAGCTCCGAGATGTCCGCGTCCTTGTAGACCGGGGCCTGGTTCTCGTCCGAGCAGATGATCCGGACCTGCTCGATCCGCCCGCAGAACCCCGATCGGTGGTCCGTGTTCACCGTGTTCGGGTCCGCGTTGGCAGCGGTCGGCTCCTGCAGGGTCTCGAAGGACCCCATCCCAATCGTGATGCCTCCGGCGTTCGCGAGGCCGGCCGCCGCCGAGGCCACAACAACAGCAGTCGCATCGACCACACCGTTGACGCTCAGGCTCAGGGTGGTTCCACCGTCCCGACGCATCAGCGCCACCGTGTACCGCTGGCCAGGCTGGAGAGTGGTATTCGAGGTGACCGTGCCCTGATACTGCGATCCGCCCACCGGGTTGACCACCGCCGCGCTGGCGTCTCGGCAGTAGCCGCGGAGTTGCCCGTCGATCCCGATGGCCAGGCGTAGAACGCCACGGACCTCCATCAGAACCTGCTCAAACTGCGGCTCGATCGAATCCACCCAGAAGCTGACCTCGATGCCGTGCTGCAGGCCCTGGCGAGCAGCCTCGCGCATGAAGGCTCCGACCTGGGCCCCCTGCGAGGTGTATTCGTTCCAGGATGGGTTGAACGGGGTCGTCTGCCCCTCCTCCAGGTCCACCAGGGCGTGACTCGTGTTGCCGTTGAACCACCAGCTCGCCCCAGCTCGCGGAGCTCCGGAGATGCCGTCAAAGACCGGCCCGGATGGGGCGAAGTACAGATGGTTGCCCCGCCCCGTGACCTCTTGGACGTACTGCTCGCCCTCGTCCGTCATCGTCCAGGCGTTGATGACATCCGTTTCCGCCGACAGGTCCCACTTGCCACCGTCACGGTCCATGGAGGCGATGCCCCCGGTGGTCAGGCGCGCAGTGTTGAAGATGACCAGATCCTCGATAGCCCCTTCAAACCGTAGCGTGCCGTAGAAGTAGCCCCCGTCCGCGGCCCCGCCCAGGTTCAAGCCTGGCCGAACGGCCGGAGTACCGACGTTGGTCGCTTCGATGATGTCCTGTGGGCAGTCAAAGACCTGAATCGGACAGCGGTTGCCCTCCGTGTAGGTTTCGCCAGGGAAGTTGGCCGTCCCGTCCGCGTAGACCGTCGGCTCGTTCCTCCTCATGCGACCGACCCGGATAGTCGCCGAGTTGGTGGATCCGCTGATATTCACGATCACGTGGTACTGGCCACCGACCTCGACCGGCGTGGATGCAACAGCCGTCTGCAGGATCCAGTTCACGTTGAATGTGTGGAAGGAGAGCCTCCATTCCCACGTCCCCGCGTTGTTGAACAGGTAGATGAAGAACGGGCATCCCTCGTTGGCCTGGTCGCCCCAAGGGTTGGCCGTGCTCCAGCTGATGAGGCCGCCGAAGACCGCCGCCGTATCCACCGTTCTGTGCAGCGGGCCCTTGCTCAGGATCGGGCGGACGTTGACCGTGTAGGGCGAATTGGCGTCCACGTTGCTGCCCATCTCGTCCGTCAGGTCATCCACCCGGCAGACAAAGTCGATCGTCAGATCGTCCAGGGTCGCGTAGACCTGGCGATGACCCGCAACCATGTGGCCGGGGACCGTCGCGAAGTTCGTGTTTGGGTCCGCCGTCAGGACGCCATCCCGTGCGACTGCGTGGTGCCCGAAGTTCTCGATGCAGTTGAGGTTCGGGTGCTCGCGAATCAACGGCGTGAACCCCGACCGCTTGTCCACCGAGTGGTCGTTGAGCATCACGTTCTGCAGATCCGGGCTCGAGCTCGGCGGCAGAGATGTCTGCGGCAGATTGGTGTCCAGCCCCCCGGTCAGGGGCTTGGCCTGGTATCTCTGCGCTGACGCAAAGTCTGGCATCAGATCCTCGTTCTCCTCCCGCTCCAGAGCCGCAACCCGTCCTGGGTCTGCCGGTGCTGGACGCTCACCGTGAACCGATCCCTCAGGTGCCCCAGGCGCATCGCCATCTGCTGGAGAGCCTCCGTCTCCCCGAGCTGCGAGAACAGCTCGAAGGCCGCCTCTTCAACCATGTAGTCCGTGTGCTCAGGCTCAAGGGGGACCACCAGGGCGTAGGTCGTTTGGTTACTGGTCACCGCGGGCCAATTGGCCTCGAAGGTCGCAACCCTGGTGGCCCCCACGTAATCCGTGATGCGGCCAAGCGCGCCGACGTTTGCCGGAGATGCCGGGTCCGCCGTGATCTCCACGTCCATCCCGATGTACACATCGTCCCGCAAGGACAGGTCCCCGGTCGGAGCTGCGGGGAAAGTCAGCGTGTTGGCCCCGCCGGCCGTCGCCGTCCCGTAGTGCAAGGGTGGCCAGTGCCGGGCGTGCCAGATGTTGAAGTTCGTGAACTCGATGCTCCGGCCGCGGATCTGGATCTCGCCAGGCCGGCCGAACCGAGAGAAGAACCACACCGGCTGGTTGAGACTCCCAAACCCCCGGCCCGATTCCTTCTCCATGAGATGCTGCGCGTGCAGCAGAGGGACCGGCTTCGTCGTGGACGATGTCTCCCCCTCGATCAAACGGATTTCCCCGACCGTCTCCGGGAGCCGGAACTCCAAGACCTCGGACGTGATCTCCGTCATCGTGCTACGTGGAACTGCCAGACGGTCCATCTCGTCCCCGCGGCCCGCCAGGCGCAGAGTCGTGTAGATCGGCTGCAGGGCGTCGTCGATCGCCTCCAGAACCTCAACATCCTGAAAGGCGATGCTGTTGGCATCCTGGACCCGTCGCCGGACCCTGGTGATGGCCTTCACGCAGTTCAGAGCTAGCATCTCAGGTCTCCTTGAGAGGCTTTGGATCCGGCCGCAAAGTCAGCTTCGGGTGCTCCATCCTCCAAGCTCTCTCCGAGAACTCGTGGATGTTGGCATCCGCTCTGGCTTCCGCCGCGGGGTCTGAGACCTCCTCGGTGAGGTTGTCTTCGATCCACCGGTCCACTGAGAACCGGTTGTGGAAGTTGGAAGGGCTGCTCCGGTCCAGAACGCTGATCGTGTTGCCGACGTTCGGCTCCACATACTCGCCCCTGGACCCGCGCAACACCGTGATGACGTGGATGGGGACCTGGTCCATCTGCACCAGAATCCACCGACCGCTGTTCTCCTCGAAGACCAGGTCCACCGTGGGATGCAGCCGCTTGATCTTCGCGAGGAGCGCCGGCCGAGGCCTCAGGCCCGCTCTGCGGTAGTGCGCGATGGCCTGGTAGTCAGGCTGCGCCTCCATCAGATGACTAAAGTCTTGGACCATACAAACCGTCCAGGTAGAGCTGCCTCATGTTCGCCTTGACCGTGGGGTATATCCCCGTGCAGAAGAAGGACACATTCTCATGCCACCCGAGCGCCGCGCCGAACGAATTGAAGGCCCCGTGGAAGAAGTGCCCCATCGGGGAATCCGAAGGGCCCTTGCCATCTTCCGTCGAACTGTGGGCGAAGTAGTCGAAGTCCTCAACGGTCAGCTGGTAGTTGTGCTGCGTGTAGGTCTCCCCGGATGTCCCCTGGGCGGTGAGCTCCGGGACCATCTGGAAGAAGTGGCCGATGGAGAAGTCGTTCGCCGGCCCTGGCCCACCAGGCAACGGGAACCCGCCCCATGACAGCGTGCCCGTGCTCCTGGAGATGATCCCTCCAATCCCGGAAGGGATCGGGTGAGGGAGGAACGGCCCGCGTGGTCCAGTAGACCCCCAGGTCGCGGAGTCGAGGAAGAAGGTGTCGGTGCCGTCCGAACCGTCGTGGGCCGGCCCCTCGATACCCTGCCTAGCTTCCGCGTCCGTGTCGTTGGCCGCATCGTAGAACCAGAACTCATCGAAGGATGGGAACTGGAAGAAGGCCTGCGTCCGCGCGAGCGACTGCACCCCTGGAGGAGGACCTCCGAAACTGAGAGGGATCTCGAAGGGCTGGTACCACCGGTTTCGGATCATGTGGACGCCATCGCGCCCCTGGTAGTTGAAGGTCCAGTCCTGAACCTGCTTGGCACCAGGCCACATCACCGGCAAGTGCTTGCCGCCCATCCCATCCTGGTGAGGCCAGAAGTCGGCCGGCGCAGTGGTCACGATCACCCGCGTCGATCCGTCCGGCCGGTTCGGGAACACCTGGATCGACAACATGCACGAGGGCTGCGACTCCCAATCCTGCACCTTGCCGACGATCGGGTCGGGGGCCCCGGGATCCATCGACCAGAGGGAGCCGGCCTGGGTAGGGTTCCAGCGGATAGGCGTGCCAGTCAGATCCTCAGTGAAGAAGGTCGCCGTCTGGAAGGCTCGCCCGTAGTCCAAACGGCTGCATAGCTGCATCTCCAAGGCCGGAGCCGCCATCTGCACCAGCCAATTCGAGATCTGCCCGCCGCCGCGGTGATCGAACTTGATGGTGTGCGTCTGGGTCGGACCGTTGACGACGACCGTCGTGGCCTCGTCGAACTTCCCCCTGTTCGTGTAGTGCTGGAAGGCATACCCAAGGTGGCGCTCGGACCGGTTCTGGATATGCCGGCCGAACGTCGTCCGCGACCTGGTCCGTTGCGGCGAGTAGAAGTCCTTTACCGTGTCGTCCAGCGCATCCGGCCACGAGCTGCCGAGCTCCTCCTCGAGCGTGAAGCCGTAGTCGTTGAGGTTCTTCGTGTAGTAGCTGCCGCCGTTGCCGCGATAGACCGGCGTCGTGAGCGCCACCGGCTCGTAGGGGTTCGCCGTCCGATACGGGAGATAGAACCGCGCCGGCATCCGGGCATTCGGCGGAGCCTGGGCAACCACCGACGGGTCCGCCGTGATGATCGGATCCGTCATCCCTTGGCTGCCGTTGCGGTCGATCACGTAGACCATCCGGCAGTTGATGATGTTGGTTCCGTAGGACGACAGGTTGGCGTTGGTGGACAGCCGCCCACCAGCCATGCCAAGGTTCTGGAGTGCCGGGATCATGCGGCCACGACGATGTCGAACCCCGCAAACACGTCGGTGTTGTTAGTATCGGAAAGCGCCCTGGCCTTGATGATGCTCTGGGCCGGGACCACCAGGGGAGGATCGAAGAAGTGCTGTTGGTGTATTCCGCCGGAGATGTGCTGCAGGCGGAACGGAGAGCCGGCCGAAACGGCCTGGGTCCAGATGGACGCGGTGACGACAGCCGTGTTGTTGGCCACGCCTCCGTAGTAGAAGCCAGTGATGAATCCAGTCCTCGACGCGGGGACCTGGTAGATCGCCATGAGGGTCTGGCTGTTTCCGACCGCCATCTGTGCTGTGACCGTTCCGTCCACTTGCGCCGTCGCCGTGATGACCCCGTCGTTCTGCCCGCTGGCTCCCGCCGCCAGGACGTACATCCGGTGAATCATGGTGTAGGCGTTGGCCGTGGGAGCATTGCCCACGCCGGCCATCGTCACGGTCTCGCTCTGGTCCGCACCGGCGGCATCCAGGCCTTCGACGAACACCGTCTGCGCGCCGGCCCCCGCCCCGGTGTCGTTGCCGCTGGTGGACGACAGGTCGTGGATCCGAGCTGCCGTGGGAGGGACCCACGCGCCCCCTCCATCCCACACGTCCTCGGTGGTCACCGTGTCGATGTCGATGTTCCGGCCGAACTTGTTGATGTGGGAGAAGTTGGAGTTGACCCCCCGCGCGATGTTCAGCCCGTCGAGCATCGGCAGCGGGTTCGATAGCCCCACCGTCCCCTCGTCCAGGTTGTTCGTGCCCAGGGCCAGCTTCATGCGCTGGAAGTCGGCCCCGGCGATCTCGTCGGTCGAGAGGGTCTTGCCCCCTGCCCCGAGGTTCAGAAGGAGGTTATCGACCATGGCTGCTACCTACTGAACCCGATGAGCGCGGTCCTCTGGAAGGCCGAGATCTCGACGACCTGGCCAGGCGTCCACGTAATTGCAGGCGGTCCGGGCTGATACCACTTGTCCGTCGAGGACTCCCAATCCGCTCCGTCTGCTTGACCAATCACCGGCGTGAAGAACCCCACCGCGCCGGCAAGGGTGATGTTGTAGTAGGTGACCTTCGGGACCTCCTCCGCGAGGACCGAGTCGTAGAGGGTGAACTTCGGGCTCGCCGGAGAGCCGGCCCCCTGCTGGTGATCCCTGGTCCACCTGTAGAGCGCGAAGCCGAGGTTGGCCTGGTGCAGGTGCTCGTTGGCAGCATCCGTAGCCCCCACCGGATCCCACTCGGGCCAGATGCCCATGTCCATCGTGTCTGCGCCGCCCAGGACCGTGGAGATGTACTCGATCGAGTCCACGTGGGAGAAGATCTTGGCCAGGTAGACGTAATTGTTCGTCTTCGCAACCAAGGACACGACCGGCGTCGTCTCGATCTGCGGCATTCCATACTGGTCTCGCCCCTTGACCCGGAGCTGGATCGTCGCGATGGCCGGTACCGCCTGCACGATCCGCGCGACCAACGTGGCCGGGACGGACATCCGCCCCCTGCCGTTGACTGCCCGGCTCGTGAACGTCGCCGCCGCCGTCACCGAGACCGCGTTCGCGATCTGGTTGATCTGACCGGCGATCATCTGCCGGTGGTGGTGGACTCGAAGGCCCGTGTGAGGGTGGAGCTGCGGCTCGTTGATCCCCGGGGTTGTGTCCAGTGTTTGAAGTTGGTGAGGCATCGTTCCCCCTTAGCCGAGCGGGTAGCTCGTGGTTGCGGCTGCACCCATCCTGGTGCTGGCCCCGTGTGTGTTGAACCGCGTGCCCGAGCGGCTGCGCACGTAGAGTGTTAGCTTGAGCGTATCGGCCGCCCGGGATGGAGGGGGCACGTGAGCTTCGCCGCCGAGCCTCAGGTCTACGGCGGGAGCGTTCGACCGAGCCAACGTCTGGAACTTCGCGGCCCAGCCATCGCTCCGATGGATGCCCATCTTGTGGGTACATCCCTGGAAGCCAGGCGCGCTGAACCCGATGGTGAAGCCCGCCGGAACCGCAGCTGTCGGGTCGTAGCGCCCGATCACGGCCCAGGCGTCATAGTTCGCGCCCAGGTCCGCCGACTGCGTCACCCCGTAAACCGACAGGTTAGAGAACTCGTAGTCATCGTCCAGCCGCCCGTAAGGGGAGACGCGCATCGGGAGGGCAAGCCCCAGGTTCTCCGGGTGAACGACCGCTCGCGGAATGCTCACACCGGGGTTGTCGTCCACGAAGGTCGGATCGAACAAGACGCTCGTGCCCATCACGATCGCGTCCGTGGCAATGTTCAGACCGATCGACTGGTACTCCACGAACGAGACCAACGAGAAGACCTTGCTCAGCGCACACTGCGTGTCGATCAGCACCGCGTCGATCGCAATCCATGGCGTGATCTCCTCGATCGCCGACCCGAACTGGTCCAGGCCACGGCATCGGATGCGGATGAACTTGCCCGCTGCCGGCACATTCGTGACGTTGATGACCGGTGTCTGAGGAATGTAGGGCCGTCCGTTGAACAACGTCCACTCGATCGGTGTCCAGGTTGTAACAGCCGCTCCGCCCCCGCCGCCGACATTGAACGCTGTCGGACCGCTGATTTCGGACGACGCATCCCTGATGGTCCAGCTCACGGGTGACGTGCGAAGGCCCGCCCCCGCGTGACACTGTTCCTCTCTCGGCCCCACGCCTCCGGGGACCACTGATTCGTTGAATCCTCTGAGAACCATGATTCCTCCTAGCCGAAGACGTAGCTTGTCTCCGCGTTGGAGTCGTTGCGACTCCCAAGGCTGCTGCGGAGCGTTGCGTGAAACTCAAGGATGTCCGCTGACCGACCACTCCCGGCGGGAGGGGCAAGAGCCGACTCGACCTGGCCGCCCATGCGGAACTCGCCGCCGCCGAACCTCTGAATCTTGGTCACCCAAGCGTCTGGACTCTGGAACCCCAGCTTGTGGGCACAGCCCTCAAACCCAGGCTCGCTATGGCCAACCACGAACCCTGCCACCGGGGACGGGTCCGTCGCCGGACGGAACCTCTCGATCGAGGCCCCCACGCCCTGCGTCCAGTTGTAGCCCATGACCCTGCCGATGACCGGGTCCTCGTCCCCGTAGGGACTGACCCTGATCGTGGTCCCGAGACCGAGGTTCTCTTCGTGGATCCAGTCGCGGGCCGTGAGCGGGGCCACGGTGTTGTCGCCGCTGTTGATGGGATCGAAGGTGTTCTCCGTGCCGAGGCTGATGAGGTCCGTGGCAGCGTCGTAGCCCTCGCTCTGCCACTCCAGCTGGGTGACTTCCGCGAAGACCTTGCTCAGAGGGTAGCACCTGGTGATGAGGACCGCCCCGTGAGTCACCCACGGGCTCGTTTCGGAGATCGGAACCCCGAACTGGTCGATGCCGTGGACTCGGACTCGAGCTCTCTTGTTGACGGCCGGAGCTGCCGATTGGTAGACGACCGGAGTCGAAGGCCAGATAAGCCGGCCACTGAATCCCGTCTGCTGCCAGGTCGTAACAGCCGCTCCGCCCCCGCCGCCCAAGGGGAGTGCGATAAGCGAAATCCCGTTCAGGAGACTCCCGACCAGCGGCGACATGGTCTCGACCCGGAGACCGCTCCCGACGTGGAGATTCTCTTCCCGAAGACCTACACCGCCACCGACGGAGGTCTCACTTCTCGGATGTGGCATCTCTGCCTCCTCTGCCCATTGCTCTTAGGAAGCCGGCGGGCCACCGGACTCCGATCTCTTCGATAAACCCCCCGGAGAGCCAGAGAGAGCTCCCCGGGGGTAACAAGGACAGGACCGTCGCTTACGTGTCCTGAATGTCGTGAATCGCGCAGTTGCGGTTGCGCGCCCAGGAACCCATCTGCCAGTAGCGGTAGAGGGTCGCCTGGTAGGCATCGTGGTCCGGCAGCCGGTGAAGGATGCTGCCGTCAGCGTCCATCCACTGGTAGTCGGTCTCGTAGTAGATCTCGATCGTGTCGAGGTCCAGGCCGTAGATGCGACCGCGGGTGCAGTCCTTGTCCACGACCATCGGGCGTCCGTTGTACTCGACCGCGGAGAAACCGCCGTCCAGCTTCATCATGCCCGGGTACCGCTTGTTGGCGACCAGGGAGTTGAGGTACTGCCGGCGGATGCCATGAGTGGTCATCCACATGCCGACCGTGCCGTCGCCCTGGATATCGACGCCATCGCTCGCCTGCTGCAGCATGTCCTGAGAGAACGGGATGGCAACACCACCGTTGTCCAGAACGAACGCTGCCCACTGAGGAGCGGTCGCGACGATCTCGCCCAGGCCCTGCGTCAGGCCGTGAGCGCCGTCCGCCAGCGGGGGATCCACGTCGGCGATGATCGCAGCCAGGCCAAACGGCTCATTGCCCCGCGAGCTCGACTCGTCGGCGATCGTCGAGCTGATCTCGGCGATGCGGTAGACGAAGTCGTTGTCCGCTGCGGCCACAATGGCGTTGTCCAGCGTGATCGTCCCTGCAACGTAGTCCACTGCCGTCACGGTCGCGCCACGGTTACCAGCACCGGTCACCCGGAAGTTGGCGTCCGCCGCGTGAACGTTCGGCACCTCGCTGTCGAACAGGCATACGCGCATACCAACGCGCATGTACTGGGTTCCGAGACCCGTGCTCACGATCCCGCCCGGGTTGTCCACGTTGTAGGTCGGAGCGCCGGCCACGCCACTGAGCTGACAGAGGCGGCCGGTCCCGTCACCGAACATGACCCGGTTGGACTCGTGCTGGAGGTCCCGAGCACCGCCACGGATCTCCGCGTCCATGATCCGCAGGAAAGCACCGCGGTCGTTCCTCGAAGAGGCGACCGAGGGTCCCGTGAACAGGATCCGGAGGTAGTCGTAGCGGGTGTCGTAGCGCGCCTGGTCGTAGGTCTGCGACCGCGGGTCGGGGAGCTGGGCCCCATCCGCGACGAAGCCCATACCTTCGTTGCGCTGCGTGTTCAGAGAGATGACCACCTGGCGACCGCTCACGTCCTCTGAGTTGCGCCGAAGGACGCGCGACAGAATCCGCTTGCTGTTCAGGAGGTCCCGAGTGGCCTCAAGGTAGTACTCCTTGAGGATCAAGTTGAAGGCAGCCAGTCCACCTGGCCCGCCTTTCGTCTGGCCTACGGCCAGTGAGGTTTGGACAGTCATTTACAGCCTCTCCGCAGAGGCCGAAAGCCGGGCCTATTGAAAGCCCATGTCCTTGAGCGTCTTCCTCAAGATTGTTTTGTTCATGAGGTCGTCGCCCTTCGGCTTCCAGCCTTCCGCATTCACAGGAGTTGGAATCGGAGAAGGCGCACCGCCCGTCTGTTCCACGACCACCCCCTGGCGTGACGCCAGCACCAGCTTGTGCAGATCCGCAGCATGAGATGCCACGATGCTGTCCACGCTGGTCTGAGGGTTGAGCGTGTGTTCGTTGATGATCGACTTCATGGTCATACGGAGGGCATCCGGGTGCTCCTCAAAGACCGGGAAGGTCTTCATGGAGTCGGCCACCTTCTGCGCCAGGCCCTGGCTCTGCCTCTCCGCCAGGCTCGCCTGAGCAAACTCTCGCAGCTCGTTCACGGTCTGCTCGAGTTGTGCTACGCGGTCGTCCTGGGGAGGGGCGGATCTCCGGCCCCTGAGAGCGTTGGAGATCTCGTCGTCGAGATCGTCCTCCGGCCTCTGGCGTTCTTCGTGTCCGTTTGCCATCTGAGTGAGCAGGCTCGGATCGTTGAGAAAGACCTTGAGCTGGCTCCGCTGGGCATCGTCCATGCCTTCAATGACCTGGCCGAGCGCGGAGAGTGTCCCCATCTCGGTCAGTTGGTCATTGACCAGCTTCGCCTTGGCCTCGATCTCCTCTGATCGTTGCGCCGCCTCTACCAGTGTTTCGATCGGAACTGTCCGACGGGTGCCCCCCCAATCGACTGTTACGTCGCCGGAGAGAGCTTGGTCGCCTTGCTTCGGAACCTGTACCTCCTGTCCCTCTGCGGTGGCACTTTCCGGGTTGCCCAATTGAGCCTCGATTGCCCCCAATTTGGGGGACGCGGGCGGGGTCGCCGGATCGCCAGGGCTGGTGACAGGTGTGGATTCGTCAGCCATCATTCATTCGCACGGATCAAGTCCGTGGTGACCTACGGGTTACCCCTCTTCGGGCCCGTCTTGTTGAGGCCAGGCGGCTTCGCCCGACCCGTCTCTCCACCGGAGCCCTTCATGACGCCTGTCATGCACGCGCCTTGCTTGACCTTCGGGGAGTGACCCTTCGGCGGAACAGACTTCTTTCCGCCGTAGCCTTTATGCTTCATTCTTACCCTCCATCTTGGGGGTCTCGGTGAACTGCCCCCCCCTTGTAGTGGTCGCGCCATTCCTTGGCAAGATCATCAGCCGTCTTGTGGTCGGTGACCTTGAGGCCCGGGGCCTGGGGGATGGAATCCTCTGGCGGCTTTCTCGAGACCTGGTGCCGCCAGAGCCGGAGCAGCGCCTCCCGAACAGGGGGCTCGAACTGCTCCAGATCGTCTTCTGTAAACTCTACGCTCGGCAAGGGTTACTCCTTGCGCACGACCGAGAGTGGGTCATACCGCTCGGATAGGTGCGTCACGTCGGCCTTGTCCTGATCGGACATGAACTCCGACGGGTTGGACCGGGGGTCGTTGTAGTTGCTCGGCAGCCCGCCGACCGCCTCAGCCCCGCCGTGCTCCCGCACCGCCTCCATGGCCAGCTTGCGGTCGTAGCTGCGGTCGCGGTTCTCCTTGAACCACTTGGCCTGCACAATCAGGTCGTGCTTGAGCCGGCGCATCGGGCCCAGGACCACCCGCGTTGAGCAGTTCTGGCAAGCCGGGTTGTGGCGGTCGATCTCGCCGGCACTCAAACCCTTCTGCGTCCACGCGATCTTGTCGATCGACACGTGCAGGGGGGGGACGTTGGCGAAGGTGCCGTTCTTCAGCTCGATGTCCGCTCCGCCTGGCCAGGAGTCGCCCACGAAGTAGAGAGCGACCTCGTTGCAGTACGGGCACCGGTAGCCCAGGGAATACTCCCCGCGAAGGGCCGACGAGATGTCCCCCTCCGGGACGACGAACCCGAGCTGCTCTAGCTCCCGGCGTTGTTCATCGGTGAGGGCCGAGCTCAGCTTGGCCAATGCCTCCGCGGCCTGCTCGGTAGGACTCTTCTTCTTGGTCGTCACGCCGTCTTTCACTGACTTGCTTGCTGTCATGATGTGCTTCCTTGGTTCTCAGAACCAGGTGTAGGTTGGCGCTCTCGGGTCGGGCTCGGCTCGCCCTTCTCGGCCGGCGGGGATCCGCCCCCGCCTCCACCGGCACCGATCGCCGCGAACGTGGCCTGCGCCTCCATCATGGCGGCTACGGCCTGCTTGTGCTTGTCCATGTGAGCATTGAACGCCAACTTCCGGATGAAGGGGAGCCGCTCGAAGCTGTCGGTCAGCTTGTACTTCAGGTGCTCCTCGAAGTGGGCCTGGTGGTCGTCGTCCTCGTCCACGTCCGGGAATCCGGTCTCAGGACCAGGGGCCGGCTTGTTGAACATCTCATTCTCGACCCGGGCCCGCCTGCGCTGCAGGTTCTCCTCCAGGAAGATCTTGTCGATGTCGCCGACCTCGAGCGCCTCGAAGAGGATGCGCCGGTCCGCGGGGTTCATCGCCGGGTTCAGGCCACCCATGGAGAGCAGATCCATGAGCGTGGACTCGGTCGCGGCCCGCGACTTCGGCATCATGCTGCCAGTCTGGACGCGAACCGTCGTGTTGCCCATGAGATCCGCGCCCTTGAACATCTGGACATCGCCGCTCCGACTCTCGCCGTAGATCTGCACCGCCCGCGGCACGCTGGCGAACTTCCAGAACATCTGCAGGCACTGAGTCCCCACGGTCTCGAAGGCGTCCTCCATGTCCTCGATGGTCGGGCCCGAGACCGCCGAGTCCCGCTCCTGCAAGGCCTTGATCGCGACCCCGGAACGAACTCCGGTCGGCACGTTGCCGAGCGACGGATCGGACTGCGCCGAGATCACCTGCATGTCCGACAGGGAATCCTGGATGGTCGAGACGTGGGCCTGGCTCAAGGACGGCGGGTTGACCAGTTGCGGCGGGCCACCGGCAGTCGAGCTGTACTGCAGGATGTCGCCGTACTCGTTGCGCGTGTTGGTCAGCTCCGCGTTCTTCGGCGCAATCCACTGCGGGTTGGCCAGCACGTCCCGCTGCAGGATTACCTGCGTACGGGCCCGGTTGTATTCGCGCTGGGGACCGATGAGATGTTCCACGGTACCCATGGACCAGAAGCGGCCAGGCACGCGGGCGTGGTGGAAGTCTACGAGAGGGAAGTCGATGTCGAGTCCTGCCTCCTTGTAAGGGTGAACCGAGTTCTCAAGCAGACGGGACATAGTTCCGACGATCTTTGCCCCACGTGGGAACCGGCCCATAGGCTTGATCCACATCTCTCGAATCTGGACACCCTCATATTCAAAGCCTCCACGAGATGGGAGCGCAAATCCGTGTCGATTGACGAGAGACGAGAGCCGACGCCAGTATTCGTTGTCTTCATTGGTCGTGATCTCGTCGGGCTGGATATGCGGTGCGTGCTTCGGGTAGTGCTCCCAGATCCAGTCGATCGGGACGATGCGCTCGATGACCACCCACGGCATCTTGTCGAAGTCCACGAACCAGTGCGGAAGCTTCACCTGGAACGGGCTCACCACCTCCAGCTCGATGTCACCCTCGGACGAATCGTCGAAGCTGTCGAACGACTTGAGCACCTCGAGCTCGCGCGGGAGGAGATCGTTCGTCGAGAGCGGAGTCCCCTTGAACAGGTCCTTGTAGACGCGCTGCTTCTTGCCCTGCGTCTCGTCCCAGCCGGTGTACAGGAATGCGGTGCCGCACGTCTCGGTCCAGAACGCGATCATCCGGCGCAGCTTCTTGAGCTTCTTCTCCTTGTAGACCCAATCGAGGAGCTGCTTGCCGACCTTCGCCGCCTCCTGGTCCACGTGGTCCGGGCTGTTGGGAATCACGTCCCAATTCGGCTGGGCCTGGCTCTTCCGCGCGATGTTGGACATCACCAGGCGGAAGATGTGGTTCGCCGTGTAGCCGGCGTCCTCTACGACAAGGTTCGGGTCCAGGTTCTGCAGCACCTCGAAGCTGTCGAAGGAATGCAGCCCGACGTAGTGCGCGATGCTGACGAACCAGAGCTTCTCCAGAATGAGATGGACAGGATC
>JBDHAF010000026.1:0-32969 GCA_039588255.1 Gemmatimonadota bacterium
CCAGATTCCGCCTCCCACAGAAGCGTGCCACGTGCATGCTTGTGAAAGCGAGAGGGTACAGTCAGCCGTCGACACTTCGCCTTCGTGAAAGACACGACCCACGTCGCTCAACCCCAAGACACCTAGCTCTCCCGGGAACAGCACGAAGAACCGCGTGATAAAGAGCCGTAGCTCTGCATTGGCATAGATCGACGCCTCGCCGGCGTACCGCTGCTGTCGAAATCCGCGCACCGTGCGGGCACCGATGAACGCGGCTTCGTAGAACGGCACACGACCCCACACCTTCTTACCCCCCACCCGGAGCGCCAGCGTTCGATCCACGTTGAACGACGCCCGGACTCCGACCTGGTCGAAGCGCCCCGAGCCGTACGGACTGCTCTCAGGGTTCGCAGGGTCCGAAATGATCGCGGTGGGGTCCTCCGTCGTGTCGGAAGCGGACGACTTCAATACCGGGCCGACTTCCACCTCCAAGGTCCGTCCGGGAACAAAAGACAATGCCGGTGCAAGCCTCAGCTGCTTCAACTTGATCGTGTAGTACGAACGTGACCCCTCGGCCGGGATCTCATTGCCAAACCCATGAAAGTGGAGGATCTCCATCCCGGTGAACGAGGCGTCGAGGGACGCGTCGAAGTTGCGCCTGACGTCTTCGAATTCATGCCGGTACCGAAAGTCAAAGCGTCCCAGACGCCCTGCGCCGTTGGCGTACCCGGCTCTGAATTGTATTCGAGAACTGTACGGATCCTTGAGAAAACCGTACCGCATGTAACTGCCGCCGGTGGACGAAGTCGGCGGACCTGCCAGTCACCCCCGTCGCACCTCCCCGATCGTAAACGGACAGTGGACCACCGCCCGCCTCCGTCGAATCCACGAACTCGTCTCGGTCGTCACCCCCGATCATTCGCACGTGCATGCGTCGAGGAATCCGACCCCGGACCACCGCCTTGTCCGTGCCGTTGAGTAGATAGAGTCGTACCTCTCGTGTTTCCCGGGGATCGAATACCCGATGGAAGAACGGAGCAGGTCGAACCTGGGCATCTTCATCATCCCGGTCGTACAGCCGAACCTCCAAACGGTCGCCGTCGACACCCGTGATTTCAGCGAGGTCCGCGTCGCCGGTGGCGCGGATGTCCGCATATTTCGACACGAGCTCGTAGAGCTTGTCCGCGGCCAGTTTCAGACTATCGCGACGCACCTTGAGCTGGCTCGCCATCTCCGCGCCGATCAACTCGTAATGTTGGGGAGGCATCTGCAGCAGAACCGCCTCGTCGATCACCGCGTCCGTCAGCCTGCCCTGGAGATCCGCAACCACCGAATCCCACGCCGGTTTGTCCAGTTCCACCAGAAAACGCCGGTCTATGTCCCAGCAGTTGACGGTCAGACCGACGATGCTGGGATACTCCTCACTGAACGCCACCATCCGCGGTTCGTAGATGCGATACACGCTTTTCAGGAAGCCATCGAGTTTGACGAACGCCTGGTCTCGATCCCTGGGAATGGGCCGCCATACGTAATCCTCGCCCTCGTCGAACCGAGCCCACCACCAGTTGTTCACGCTGCGATCTCTGTCTCCCACGAGCAGGTCGATGAGACGAGCAGTGAGCAGGGCCTCGTTGTCCATGCGATTGCGCGGGCTGTCATCGAAGTCGTCCATCATGCCCGGGCTGTCGACGATCCTTCGCGAGTCCGCAAATCCGGTCGCGCCCTCGGGACCATCATCAGGCCGCTCCTCGAACAGCACCAGCAGGTTTGCGAAATCCTCGCGGAACTCGCCGAGCCGTGGATCGTCGGGGAGCACGAAGAGCCGCGGCTCGACGTGGAGCACGCCGGCCGCGCGCAACAGCGGCGCCACGACGAGAGCTCCACTGGGGTGGAACGCACTGATCTGATCTTGGAGAATCGACTCCACCGGCGTGCCGCGAAATTCCTCGGCAAGACCCTGCGCCGTGTTCTTGTCGACGGACCGGAAGACGTATCGCTTTCCATCGGCGCCCTGCACGTGCAGGGTCCTGGTGGTCATCCCACCTCCCACACGCATGGGCGTGAGGCCGCCCCCGAGGCGGGAGAGATCCGCCACCTCCACCCGCACAGGTGACACCCAAAGCTCCCGGTACCCCCGACCGGCCATCGTCCCTCGCAACCAGCTGGCGCCGTACCGCGCACCTGCAACAACCGTGACGGACTCTGCCGCCGCGGGGCGCGTGGTAGGACGTTCTTGAGCGGAAAGAGCGACGGGGGCAACCACCAGCAGGAAGGCTGCAACGGCCAGGCTGCGGCGAACCGCCCAAACGGACCCTGTGCGCCACGAGGTCATGCTGACCTCCTCTCGAAGCAAGTCCAGTTATCTGACGGACCTCGGCGCGGCCGGAAGACCCAACACCAGTGCGGCCAATGTATCACTTTCGGGCAGCGCTCGCCTTCAGCTACTGCGGTTGCAGCTGGCAGTGTTTGGAGATCTGAGGTGGGTTTGTACCAGGGTGGAGCGGGGCCGGCGCTATCCGGCGTGTCGCTGCCCCCACCCGTTTCCCGTGGTGCCGGCGGCGGCGGCCTTCATTCCCTCTTTGGACTCCTCGACGGACTTGCTCAGCCCGCCCCTGAAGCGGTGTGCCAGCCGGAACCCGAGAATGCCGAGCCGCTCCGACCAGCGCCGGCTCGATCGCGTCATCACCGACGTGGGCGTCGCATACTCAGACTCCACGGCTCTCATGAACCGTGCGACGGACCGAAACCGCATCTGGGGGTTCACCGACATCGCCTTCGCCACGGCCAGGGAGATTCCTGCCGGCACGTTGCGCACGAGCTCGTCGATGCGTGGCACGGGCCGGGTGAACCGGTGAGCGATCATCTTCTGATCCGACTCCGCGGCGAACGGCGCCTGCCCGGTCAACATCTCGTATAGCACGCACCCCAGGCTGTACACGTCGCTCCTGGCGTCCGTGTGGTCTCCCGTCGCCTGCTCCGGACTCATGTACCGGCGTTCCCCCCGAAGAATCGACCATCGCGCGCCACGGACGGCCCTGGACGTGCTGCGCACGAGCGATTCCGAAATCGGCCAGCACGGCATGCCCCGCCCACATGAGGATGTTTTCCGGCTTGATGTCACAGTGGACGAGCCCCGCGTCGTGGGCGTACTCCAGTGCCTCGGCCAGGTCGCTGACGATGTTGAGCGCCTCGGCAACGGGAAGGCGACCTTTCTCGTTGAGCAGATCCCGCAACGACCCCTCTTTGAGGTAGGGCATGACATAGAACAGACTGTCGGCGCCCTTCCCCGAGTCGATCAACGGAAGGATGTGGGGATGTTGCAGCTGTGCCGTCACCCGAATCTCGCGGGAAAACTGACGCTCTCCCACCTCGGCCACGACGTCCGGAGACAGGGCCTTGATGGCCACCTGCCGCCCGTGCTTCACCTCCCGGGCCAGGTACACGGTCCCCATTCCACCCCGCCCCAACACGCGGTCGAAGATGTATCGGTCGGACAGGGCCGCCTGGAATCGAGCATTAGCCAGCTGCGTCATGATACTCCCTACGATGCAACCGCCGTGCCAGATTCACCGCATATGCCAACTCTATCAATGATAACCACTTACGCTCCAATGAATCGTCGTAGTCCAGGACGGCCGGCTCCCCGGGGCCCGAGTCGTCGTCCCATAACCGGACACTCCCCTCTTGATAGAGGATGCCCTCCCCGACCCGACGGTCGCGCTCCTCTCATAACCTCCACCGAACAGGGTCGGTTCCGGGGACGGCATTGCCCGAGGATATTGAAGCCATGAATCTCCCCCGTGCCGCCGTCATCGCCTTGGCGTTCCTGCTGAGCGGCACCCCGGCCCTGGAGGCGCAGGCCACGCCCAGGTGGCGTCCCGACGCAGGCGTGGGGGAAGTCACCTTCCTCGGCGCCAACACCCTCATCGGCGCCCTCGCGGGCGGCATCTTCCAGACCCTGAGGGGCGGCTCCTTTTCGGACGGCTTCACCCGGGGCGCTCTCGGTGGTGCTGTGGTCTACGCCGGGAAGCGGTTGAGCGTCGAGCGGTTTTCTGGAGCGGGATTCCTCGGGCGGGAGATCGCTGCTGTGGGAGCGTCCATCGTCAGGAACGCCGGCGACGGCGGGCCCAGCCTGCAACGGCTGGTGCTGCCGGTGGGGCCGTTGCGCCTCCACCTCTACCCAAAGGGCAACCACGTCGTCAACCTCAAGGTGGATCTCTACGAGCTGGCGTGGCTGGGCTATGCCATGGCGGAGCCCGCCCTCACCCTCGAAGTGGGCAAGACGTTCTCGGCCGGTGCCCCCGTCTTTCTCGCCAGGAACCGGTCCATTCGTTCGGGAGAAGACCAGGTCCAAGGGGTGACCGGAGCGGGAACCATCTTGATCGGCGGCCGCGATGTGAGTGACGAGGCGGCCACCTTCGCCCACGAACGCGTGCACGTCATCCAGCGGGACTTCTACTCGCAGGCGTGGTTCCTGCCGCTGGAGGAGCGAATTCTCCGTGACACGCCGTTGGCCGGCCTGCAACGGTACGTCGATATCAACATCCTCACACCGCTCTGGTTGTCGGCGTGGTCGGGACTAATCGGCCGGGAGAACCGTCCCGAGGAGATCG
The DNA here is from genome assembly GCA_039588255.1 of Gemmatimonadota bacterium. Lineage (GTDB taxonomy): Bacteria > Gemmatimonadota > Gemmatimonadetes > Gemmatimonadales > GWC2-71-9 > B3T1B10. The sequence continues at coordinate 4,593 of JBDHAF010000026.1, forward strand.
AAGCGTCGTTCCTGGAGCTCAGATGATACGCCCGCCCCTGCTCCCCGTTCTCAGCATCGCGTGGCTTGCGGCATGTAACCTGGAGTTCATCGGTCCGCACAGCCCGGCGCAATACGACGTGATCGTGACCTTCACGGACAGCGTGTCCGCTCTGAGCTCCATTCAGGCCACACTGAGCCCGGGGTTCACGGCGGACGGCGACGAGCGCAACATCCCCGACGACACCATCAACGTGTGGGATCAGACCCTGGCGCCCATTGGGATCGACGAGGATGGCGTGCGGAGCTACGCCGCAACGATCGAGACGGATCCACGAACGCTCCCCAATCCCATCATCGCCACGCAGCCGCCGCCCGTGGGAGAGACGGCCCCTCCACCCGACCTGCAGGTGAGCCTCGTGTGGCGCCACGGATCCCACTCCATCGACGTTTCCCGGAACGCGGATCTCGTGCTGCGGATCGCCAACGCCCAGGACCTGGCCGGAGTGGCGGATGGCCGCATCTGGTCTCTCACCATCCGGCGGAGGAGCGGACAGGCGATCTTTCGCACCTCTTCACTGGGCCTTCCACCGGCAAATGTCACTGTGCCGTCCACCGCGTTGGCCGATGCCGAGGTCTCGGTGCTCGATGCAGTGATGGAGATCTCATACAACACCACCGCCCAGGGCGCGTGCTTCACCTGCCCGACCTACGTGGCCGAATTGAGCGTGGCGGCCGAGCTTTTTTGGACCTTGAATCTGACCGGTCCTGCAAACTAGCGTTCGCCGGGCGGCCCGCGGGCGTACCGATACCCGTGTGACTATATTCCCGTCGGACATGCTCGCCTCTGCGACGGGCAGATTCTCCCATCGACACATAGCTACAAACCCCAAGGACCATACGATGCTCAGCAAGGCAATCGAAATCGCGCTCAACGAGCAGATCAAACACGAGTTCTTTTCGGCATACGCGTACCTCGCGATGACCGCGTACTTCGAGCACACCAACTTCCCCGGTTTTGCGAAGTGGACCCGGCTCCAGTACGAGGAGGAGATCGGCCACGGAATGCGGCTGTTCGACTTTGTCCACGCGCGAAGCGGCCGCGCGACCGTGCACGAGATCCCCGGGCCACCGAGTGACTTCGCGTCGCCGCTCGACGTCTTCGAGAAAGCGCTGCAGCAGGAGCGGAAGGTGACCTCGTTGATCAACGAGCTCTACGAGCTGGCGCAGAAGGAAAAGGATTACGGCACGCAAATCGAGCTCCAGTGGTTCATCACGGAGCAGATCGAGGAAGAGAGCACCTTCCAGGAAATCATCCAGACGCTCAAGTTGGCGGGCGACAACCAGGCCGCCCTGCTGCTCCTCGACCGCCAACTCGGAGCCCGGCAGCCCGCTGCAGCCGACGAGTCCGCTTAGGGCCAACCGCTCCTCGCGTTCTTGACTCTCCGGCTCCGCGGTCGAGTTTAGAGGGTCATGTTCATCCACATCATACGTGGATTGGCGATCGGCCTGACCGCCACGGCGCTGATCGGTACTGCCGCCGCGCTCTACGCCCAAGATTGGGTTGCCGTGCTGTTCGGCGCATGTGCCCTCGGCATGTTCGCGAGCATCACGCGCCTCCTGTGGAACACAGCGAACCGGCCGCCGGCTGTCGCCGGCGATGGAGGGCCGTTTCACTCCCTGAGCGGGAGACTTCTCCTGGCGCTGCTGTTCGGCGGTTTCATCGTCGGGAGTGCACTGAGTGTGGCCGTGGACGCTCTAATGGCCACCCCGACCAGCGGGTATGGTGCGGCCGCCCTCGGCTACGGGCTCTACGGCTTCATCGCCATCGGCCTGTGGGACGTGAGCAGGCGGCACCGGGTCGATTTCGCTCGTGTGAGGGGGGTATTACCGCAGCGTCGGCTCGCCCTCCGGAGCATGACAACCGTGGTACCGCTTCTGTTGTTCTCCTTCGGCACGGTGTGGATCGTCTACTATCCGCTTTCCCTGCTTTCTCCCGAGTTGGTCGAATCACTGCTTCTCGCCGACGATCTGTTCGCGCAATCCGCGGATGGGACGATCGCACTCGGTCCCAACTTGCTCAGCGCCGGGGCACTCATCCTGCTAGCTCCAATCACCGAGGAGGTCTTCTTCCGCGGATACCTGCTGCATCGCTGGGCCCTCACGTGGGGAGTGCGTTCCTCTGTGGTGGCCACCACGGTGGTGTTTGCATCGCTACATGCCGACCCGCTGGGCGCGTTGCTCTTTGGCTTCGCCATGGCCGTCATCTACCTCAAAACCAAATCACTCGTTCTCGTCATCGCGTGCCACATTCTGAACAACCTGCTGGCATACAGCATCAGCGTAGGGTACACGGTGTTGTTCGAAGCAGAGACCGCGTACACAGTCCAAGAGTTCCAAAGCGAATGGTGGATGGCGGCGATTGCGCTCGCCCTGTCACTTCCCTGGGCGGTTCGCTTTGTACGGCGTTACTGGCCGGACGAGACATGGCGACTGCCTTATAATTAGCCTTCGCCCACCGCGGAGGAGCATCGGTGCCAACGAAGCACGTCCTCATCGAACAGCTCGACAACGTTGCCGTGGTCAAGCTCGATCGCCCCCCGGCCAACGCCCTCGACCTTCGCTTCACCCAGGATCTCGAGGTGGCCCTGAGCGAGATCGAGGCCGCGGGTGCCCCGTCCCTCGTCATCACCGGCTCGGGAGACTTCTTCTCGGCGGGCCTCGACCTCAAGCTCGTTCCCGGATACACCCAGGAGGAGCAGCGCGAGATGATTCTCGCTCTCGGTCGCTTGGTCGGCCGGTTGTACGCCACCCCACGTCCCACTGTGGCCGCGGTAAACGGCCATGCAGTGGCCGCCGGGATGCTGCTGGCCCTGGCGTGCGACTATCGAATCGGGCCCCAGGGAGATTCTCGCTTCGGGCTCACCGGCGCCCGGGTGGGGATACCATATCCTGTTGCAGCACAAACAGTTATAGAGTCCGAGCTGGACCCGGCGACTCGCCGGGTCCTCGTCCTGAGCGCCACACAGCTGGGCCCCGAGGAAGCCGTACACCGTGGAATCGTCGACGAGCTCTGCCCACCGGATCGTGTCCTGGATCGTGCCGTCGAGGCGGCGCGAGAGCGGGCGGAGCTGCCCGCCGACGCCTACGGGAAGATCAAGGGACAGCTTCGGGCGAGGGCCCTGCAGCGCATTAGGGAAGCCAACGAGGGGGGCGATGACCCGTTCCTCCAATCGTGGTTGACCGTCGACTCGGCCAGCGCCTCTGCCGATGCACTCGATTCACCGTAGATTGAGTCGTTCCTGGATACGGATGGTGACTCGTCCCTTCCGGAGTAATCGATGACTGTGCCGACAGACCACGAGTTGACACAACGCTGGCGTGACGAACCGGCACCGTTGCTGCCGCTCCTGCACGCCTTTCACGACCGCGACGGTGTCCTCTCGGATGAGGCGCTCCGCCAAGTGTCACGGGCGTTGGATATTCCCATGGCGGACCTCTACGGCACCGTCACCTTCTACCACCACCTGTCGCGCCAAGAGTCCGGGAGCCACGCGCCCACCGGTGCCACGGCACCCCGAGTGTGCACCGGCCCGGTTTGTTGCATGCGGGGCGGGTTGGAAATCCTGGAAGCCCTGAAGGCGGAGGGGGCAACGGCAATGCCGTGTGCGGGACGATGCGACGACCCGGTCCCCGTCTTGCGCGGAGCGGAAGTCCTCGTGGGGGAAACTGCCGACAGTCTTCAAGTCCGGCCATCTCCACTGCCACCCACCAATCCCGGCGGCGTCGAGGAGTGCGTCTTCGCCGCCGTTAGAGAGCCGGGACGGGCCACCATCGACGGCTACCGCAAGACCAAAGGCTATGAGGGTCTCGAGCGGGCCGTGTCTATGTCGCCGGCGGACGTGATCGGTGCTGTGTCCGAGAGCAAGCTTGCCGGCCGCGGAGGCGCCGGGTTTCCAACCGGCGTCAAGTGGAATGCCGTGGCGGAGGCGTCGGATGAGCCGAAGAGCATCGTGTGCAATGCGGACGAAGGCGAGCCTGGCTGTTTTAAGGACCGCGCCATAATGGACTACGATCCCCACGGCGTCATCGAGGGCATGACGATCGCCGCGTATGCCACCGGCGCGACAAGGGGGTTCATCTACCTTCGCTACGAGTATCCGGAAACCTTGGAGACGCTCGAACGAGTGATCGCCGAGGCCGAGTCCGCCGGATACCTTGGCGAAGACATTCTCGGCAAGGGTTTCACCTTCCGTATCGACGTGCGGCGCGGTGCCGGCGCCTATATCTGTGGGGAAGAAGGATCCTTGCTCAACAGCCTCGAAGGTAAGCATCCGTTTCCCCGCAATCGCCCACCGTTTCCCGTCACGCACGGCTACGAGAACCTCCCCACCGTCGTGAATAATGTCGAGACATTGGCGTCGGTCCCCCACATTCTGCGTCGTGGCGCCGAGTGGTACCGCGGGCTGGGGCACGGCGACCATGCGGGAACGAAGCTGATCAGCTTGTCCGGCGACATTCGCAAGCCCGGGAACTACGAGGTGCCCCTGGGACTCCCGCTGCAGGCGTTGCTCAACGACTGGGCTGGTGGTCCGCACGACGGGCGATCGATCCAGGCGGTGACCATGGCCGGATTGTCCGGCGGTTTTCTGGCCGGCGACGATCTCGGCGTGACCCTCGACGAGCCGAGCATCCGGGCAGCCGGCTCGATGTTGGGCGCAGGCGGCATCATGGTCTTCGACGATAGTCGAGACATCATTGCCGTTGCTCGCGCGGCCATGGAATTCTTTGCCGAAGAGTCCTGCGGCAAGTGCTTTCCGTGCCGCATTGGCACGCAGCGCCTGAGCGAGCGCCTCGCTGGGCACGGACCTAAGGACCTCACGGCGTGGCTCGACGAAGTGAACGACATTGGCGCAACGATGAAGGCCGTCAGCGCGTGTGGACTCGGCATGGCTGCCCCACTGATCACCGAGAGCCTAATGCGGTATTTTCCGGAGCGGATTGCAGAGCACGTGCGGGCTTGAAGCGAGGACGCTAGACATGATCATGGAATCGAAGACCGCCGTCGCCACGATGACTCTCGATGGGGAGCAAGTGTCCTTTACACCCGGCGAGACCATCTACGAGGTCGCCCAGCGTCACCACAAGGAGATCCCGACGCTGTGCTATGATCCGCGGCTCGAGCCGTTTGGAGGGTGTCGGCTGTGCGTCGTAGAGCTGGAAGGCGCCGGGGCCCCGATTGCGTCCTGTACAGCGAAGGCCGAGCCCAACATGGTGGTCCGCACCAAGACCGACGCGATCGACTCCCACCGTAGGACGCTGCTGGAAATGGTGGCGTCGGAAAACCGCGTCACCGATGTCGACCCGCTTCGCGGGTACGCCTCCCAGGAATTGGCCGATCTGCTCGACAAGTACGATGCGCGTAGCGGACGATTTGCCGGCCGTCAATCGGGTCAGACCCGCACCGACGACGACAATCCGTTCATCCTGCGGGACTACGACCTTTGCATCTCGTGTTATCGATGTGTGCGCGTGTGTGCCGAGCAACAGGGCGACTACGCCATCAGCATCAAGAACCGAGGATTCGGCACTCAGATTACCACCGAGTTCAGCGGACTCCTCAAGGACTCCGCCTGCGTGTTCTGCGGGCAGTGCGTGCAGACGTGTCCCACAGGGGCCCTCGCAGACAAGAAGGCCCTGGCGAACGCGGACGTGCCGGGCGAAGTCGAAAAGACGCGGACCATCTGCCCCTACTGCGGAGTAGGCTGTTCGGTCGACGTCATGACGAAGGAAGAGAAGATCGTCGGGGTGCAGCCCGCGATGGACGGACCGGCAAACGAGGGCGCGCTCTGTGTGAAGGGACAGTTTGCCTTCGATTTCGTGTCCCATCCTGAACGACTGGCCACGCCGTTCGTGCGGGGCGATGACGGACAGCTCCACGAAGCCACGTGGGACGACGCGCTCGACAGAGCGGCACAGGGGTTCCTCAAAGCCGCCGAAGAGCACGGTCGTCACTCCGCGTACGGTGTGGCGTCGGGCCGGGCGCCGAGCGAGGCCGCCTACCTCATGCAGAAGTTCATGCGGGTGGCGTTCGGCACAAATCAAATCGACAACTGTAGCCGGGCCTGACACTCCCCCACGGTTGCCGGTCTGGCAGCCACGATCGGACGCGGTGCCATGTCGAATCCTCTCGCCGACATGGACAAGCCCGATGTGATCTTCTGCATCGGTACTAACATGACCGAGTGCCACCCCGTCGCCGCCACGCGCCTCAAACGCGCCCTGGCGCGGGGGGCAACCATGATCGTTGCGGATCCGCGTCGGATCGGCTTGGCCGACATGGCCGACATCTACCTCCCGATCCGTGTCGGATCGGACACGGCGCTCCTGCTGGCAATGGCCCATGTCATCGAGCGGGACGGTCTCACAGATCCCGAGTTCATCGCTCAGCGGACCACCGACAGCGAGGAGTTTCTTGCGCACGTGCGGGAATTCTCGCCGGCGTGGGCCGAGGAGATCACCGGCGTACCCGCCGCCGACATCGAGCGGGCGGCGCGCCTGTACGGTGAGACCGACAAGGGCGCGATCTATTACACCCTCGGCATCACGGAACACATCTGCGGCGTCCAGAACGTGCAGAGTCTCTGCAACCTGGCCTTGATGACGGGGAACATCGGACGCGAGGGGACGGGCATCAATCCGATGCGCGGCCAGAACAACATTCAGGGCGCCGGCGACTCGGGAGCGCTGCCCAATAACTACCCGGGGTTCCAACCGGTGACCGACCCCGCCAATCAGGCGAAGTTCGAGAAGCTCTGGGGCAGAAAAGTCGATCTCGAGAAGGGCATGACCAAAGTCACCGCCCTGAACCTCTGCGGCGACCGCATTCGCGCCATGCTCATCGACGGCGAGAACACCCTGCTGTCGGACCCGGACCGGAAACACTGCGAGCACGCCCTGACGAGCCTGGACCACCTCGTGGTCATCGACATTTTCATGACCGACACGGCGCAGCTCGCCGACGTCGTGCTTCCGGCGACCGCGTGGGCGGAGACCGACGGCGTGTGCACCAACACCGAGCGGCGGGTGCAACGGCTGCGTGCCGCGGTGCCTCCTCCGGGGGACGCCAAGCCCGACTGGCGGATCGTCTCCGAGATCGCCAAGCGCATGGGAGCCAAGGGATTCGACTACGCCGGGCCCAAGGAGGTCTTCAACGAGTTGTGTGAAGTCTCGTTGACGTATCACGGCCTCGACTGGGACCGTATCGAAAACAGCGAGTATCAGTGGCCGGTGCCGGACAAGGATCACCCGGGAACGCCGATGCTGCATGAGGGCACGTTCAAGAACGGGCGCGGAGTATTCATGCGCCACGAGTACCAGGATCCCGCCGAGACGATTTCCGAGGAGTTCCCCGTGTGGCTCACCACCGGGCGCCGGCTGGCATCCTACCACACACGGACGCAGACCGGGCGGTCGGCAGGCATCGACTACCTCTTGCACGAAGAAGTCCTGGAAGTGCACCCCGACGATGTTGCCGCGTGGGGTTTGACGGACGGCGGGTGGTGCAAGTTGACCAGCCCGCGGGGATCGGTGGACGTCAAGGTTCACGCGACGAACCGTTCGCCCAAGGGAACGGTCTTTGCGAGTTTCAGCTTCAGCGACGTTCCCATCAACGCCCTGACCGGCTCCGGATATGACCCGATTACCGACACAGCGGAGTTGAAAGTGTGCATCGTCAACGTGAAACCGTGCGACGGCATCGTTCAACCCAACCGCTGAGGAGCCAGCCCTTGCCCCACCGACACCGCCACAACGACATCGTCTATCCCGGCGCCCTGCCGTTCGTCATCGTGCATCTCGCATGCATCGGCATCATATGGACCGGCGTGTCGGCGGCGACGCTGGCGCTTTGTTTTGGACTATATCTCCTGCGGATGTTCGCCGTCACGGCCGGCAACCACCGATACTTTTCACATCGATCTTACAAGACGAGCAGATTGGGACAGTTCGTGCTTGCGGTCTTTTGCCAGACCGCGGCGCAGCGTGGCGTCGTGTGGTGGGCCGCAATGCACCGGGCCCATCACCGACACTCGGACACCGTGCTGGACCCACATTCACCTCGTCACTCCGGGTTCTGGTATTCGCACGTAGGGTGGATCTTTAATCGCCAAAACAAGTACGGCGCGGACTACACGTTGGTGAGCGATCTCACCAAATATCCCGAGTTGATGTGGCTCAATCGGCACCGCTACGTTCCCGCCATCGCGCTGGGCGTCCTGATGTGGTTCCTCGGCGGGTGGGAGGTGTTGTTCGTCGGCTTCATCCTCAGCACCGTGCTGCTCTACCACGGCACGTTCGCCATCAATTCGGTTGCCCATATGGCTGGCAACCAACGGTACGTCACCGGCGACGATTCCCGAAACAACTGGTGGTTGGCGCTGATCACCCTCGGCGAGGGATGGCACAACAACCACCACCATTTCCAAAGCTCCACGCGCCAGGGATTTCGCTGGTGGGAAGTCGACATCACGTTCTACGTCCTCAAGGCGATGTCGCTCGTCCGCGTTGTATGGGATCTGCGGGCGCCGCCCGCGGCAGTTGTTCGGGGAGAACGTAGGCTAGCCCGACCGGTCGTCGAGAAGGTGGCCCAGGAGCTGGCGGCCACGTTTTCCGCCGCGCGCATCAGCAAGCAGATCGGCGAGGCGTGGGCGAACACCCATGCCCTCGATGACTTGCGGGAACACGCCAAGCAGGCGTGCACGCATGCCGAAGCCCTGATGGCCGAAGTTCATTTGCAGTACTTCCCGTCCCTCGAGGACCTGCGCCATCGCGCGCAGAAGATGTTCGCTCACTCGCCGTCGCTGGACGACATCGTAGAGCGAGCACGCCAGATCATTCTCGAGGCCGTTTCGGTGGAACTGCTCGACCCATCCCTCACGCCAGTGAGCAACACTGTGTAGGCAGAACCATGACCGGCTGGAACAAACTCGGTGGGCGCGATCCGCTCACCCTCGAAGACTCTAGACTCCAAATCCACTGGACCGCTCAGGCCATCGCATCTGTTGGCATGGCCTTCGGAGAACCTGCAGACGACGACAGCCACACTAACACGGAGTGGTTGGATCGCGGGCGGATGCTCGCGGGACAGGTAACCTCACGAATGCCGCCGTTCCGCGTCGCGCTCGATCCCGCGTCGCTCACGCTCTTGCTACTGGACCTCGAGGGCGATGAAATCGGCCGCCTCGGCATGGACGGGCTTACTTTGGATCAGGGATACGACTGGCTCTCGGCGATGATCGGCACGTTGATCGAGGAGGACGACGTTCAGCTGGACCGCCCCACCTACGACCTACCGCACCATCCGGTCGCCGACGGAAAGCAGTTTGCCATAGACGACCCCGACAGCTTCGCGGAGGTCGGACACTGGTTCGGCAACGCGGATCTGGTTCTCCGGGAAATTCAAAAAGACAACGCGGACGCCTCGCCGGTGCGCTGCTGGCCCCATCACTTCGATATCGCGACCCTCATCCAGATCGACGCCGATGCCAAGACATCCATCGGTGTTGGGATGACTCCGGGAGACGGCAACTACCCGGAGCCGTACTGGTACATCAGCCCCTGGCCGTATCCTGAGAAGCCGCAACTACCGGACCTCCCATTCGGCAAGTGGCACACCGAGGGCTGGATCGGGGCCGTGCTCACCGGCTCTGCGGTGGTCGCGGCGGGCGATGCAGACGCCCAACGCGAGCGTTCCGCGGACTTCGTGAAGGCGGCCATCGAGAGTTCAAAAGCTCTGCTCAACGCCTGAGCGGACACCATTAGGAGCACGTCATGACCGGCTTGGCCATTACCGCGCTCGTCGGAGGCATCATCGCCCTGGTTGGCACCATCATCGTCGTGGCCCACCAGATGGAAAAGAAGCGCGCCGAGGCGCTCCAGGCCGCAGCCAGCAGCATGCGCTTTACTTTTTCCCGAAAGGCCGAACCCGGGTTTCTCGAACGTCTGAAGCAGTTTCATCTCTTCTCGCAAGGCCACTCCAAGAAGATCACCAACGTCCTCCGAGGCCAGGCTGGAGACCTCGACGTCTCGGTTTTCGAGTATGCGTACAGAACCGGAGGCGGCCAGCACTCCCACCACTGGAGCCAAACCGTCATCCTCTTCGAGTCCGACGACATGGGTCTGCCGCAATTCACGCTTCGCCCGGAGAACGTGTTTCACAAGATCGGGCAGGTGTTCGGGTACCAGGACATCGACTTCGACTCCCACCCGGAGTTCTCCAAGCGGTATCTCCTCAAGGGCGAGAACGAAGAGTCGGTGCGTTGGCTATTCGGTGACGACGCCCTGTCCTTCTATGAGGCCGACCGCAAGCTGAGCACCGAGGCATCGGGCCGCCAGTTGATTCACTATCGCTCGGACAAGAAGGTCAAGCCCGAGCTGATCCAGGAGTTCATCACCCAAGGCGTCCGCGTCCTGACGCTGCTCCGTAAGTAGCTCCTGATTGCGCTGGGGAACTTCCGGGCCCCTTGCTTGGTATCATGTCAGACACTATAATCAGTCCAATGATAATTGAGGGATCTAGTCCCCGACAGGCAGGAGTACATGGCCGCAAAGATCCGACGTAGTGACGAAGAACTTCCCTTGAGCCCGCCCGTCTTCTACGTTCTTCTCGCCGTCGCCGACCGGGAGCGGCACGGCTACGCCATCATGCAGGAGGTGGAGCAGCGCACCGACGGCAAGATCAGGCTTCTTCCCGGTTCGCTGTACAGCACCCTGAAGCGGATGCTCACCACTTCCTTAATAGAGGAATGCGAAGGGACGTCCGACACGGACTCTGACGACGAGCGCCGCCGCTACTATCGCATTACCCAACACGGTCGGGAGGTGGCCACTGCGGAAGCGGATCGCATGGCGACCCTCATCGACCTGGCACGCTCCAAGCGTTTGACGACGGCATAGTCAGGGACTCCATGACTGAAGTGCCATTTCCCGTTCGAGTGGCAGAGCGCGTGTGCGTGTTGCTGCTTTGGTTTTACCCAAGGCGGTTTCGCGAAGCGAACGCCCAAGAGATGGCCGCGGATTGCGCGACCATCGCGCGGGCGACCTACGACCGGAGCGGGGTGCGCGGGCTGATTTTCCTCCTCGTGCGAATGGCGTTTGATACGGCGCGAATTGGGGCCCGGGAGCACCGACTCGATCGAGCCGACAGAAAGCGTCGGGCGCGGAGGTCGCACACAGTGACGGGGAGGCGGGGCGAGTTCCTGGGGACAATCGCGCAGGATATTCGCTACGCCGTGAGAACTCTCGCCAAGCACCCGGGATTCACGATGGCGGCGATTCTCACCATGGCACTCGGCATCGGGGCCAACGCCGCCGTCTTCAGTGTGGTCAACGGGGTCATTCTCCAGCCGTTGCCGTACACCGACGGCAGTCGCCTGGTAATCCTGGAACAACACGGCCAGCCGGGGACCCAGCAGGGGTTTTCACCTCTGGAAATCCGGGATTATCGAGAGCAGGCGACCAACTTCGAGCAGGTGGTCGAGTACCACTCCCTGAATTTCAACCTGCTGGGACGCGGTGAACCGGAGCGCGTACGCTCGGGTGTCGTCTCATGGAATTTCTTTCAGACCCTGGGTGTGCAACCGCTCCTCGGCAGGGTCTTCCTTCACGAGGATGACGTACCCGGCGCGGAGCCCGTACTCGTCCTGAGCCATCGCTACTGGATGAGCAGCTTTGGTGGCGACTCGACTGTGGTGGGCCAAACGGTAGAGATGAACGACCACATTCACACGATCGTGGGCGTGTTGCCGCCGGTTCCCCATTACCCCCGGGAGAACGAAGTCTACATGCCCACCGTGGCGTGCCCGTTTCGCTCGGCGGACAGCTGGGCGGAGAACCGGAGTGCCCGGTCGATCTCCGCCTTCGGTCGTGCTCGTGAGGGGGTCACGCCAGTCCAACTACAAGAGGAGTTGGATGCGGTCGCGTGGGGCATGCACGAGGAGCACGCTGAGGATTACGCCGCGTTTCAGAACCATCGGGTCAACGCGGTGCCGCTCAAGGAGGAGCTGACCAACGCCGCCAGGCCAACACTGATCATCCTGATGGGAACGGTCGGGTTGCTGCTCCTGATCGCGTGCGCCAATGTGGCAAACCTCATGCTCTCCCGACTGTTTCGCCGAGAGCGCGAGTTGGCGGTGCGCACAGCACTGGGGGCGAGCAGAGGTCGAATCACCCGCCAGCTCATCACGGAGAGCACGATCCTCACGTTGGTGGGAGGTGCCCTGGGCCTGCTGTTTGCGGTAGGGGGCCTGGATCTGTTGATCGGATTCACCGAGCGCTTCACCACGCGGGCGAGAGAGATCGACATCGACTCGTCCGTGCTCGGATTCACGCTCCTGATTGCGGTGGGCTGCGGGATCATCTTTGGCTCGCTGCCGGCGCTGCCGGCCGGACGCAATCTCGGTGAGGCCCTGAAGGACGGCAGCAACAGGTCCGCCGCGGCAAGCGGCAAGCTCCGGCTCCGCGGCGCACTGGTGGTTTCCCAACTAACGATCTCGTTCATGGTGCTGATCGGAGCGGGCCTGGTGGTGCGGAGCCTCTGGCGGCTTCAGTCGGTGGACGCCGGCTTCGAAGCCCGGAGCGTTCTGACGATGACGCTCGCCACGCCGTTCAATTTCGACAACACCAGGCATCTCAATTTCAAGGACGGCATTCTGGAGCGGGTCCGGGCCTTGCCTGGCGTGTCTGCAGCCGCACTCAGTTCGTCGTTCCCACTTGGGGCCAACCCGGCGAACACTGCGTTCGACATCGTGGGCCGTCGTGCCCCGGAGGGCGAGGACCTTCCCCGAGCGGACATGCGGTTCGTCACGCCGTCGTACTTCCAGGCCATCAACCAGCCGATCCTCCGAGGTAGGGATTTCGAGCATGCGGATAGGATTGGAGCCCCGCCGGCGGCCGTGGTGAACGAGGCGTGGGCCAACGACTTTTTCGACGGCGAGGATCCCCTCGGGGCGCAGATCATCATCCCCAACTGGCTCGGCGAGGAGGCCGCGACCATCGTCGGGGTGGTTGGAAACGTGCGCCAGACGCTCAACGCCGACGTGGCGGATGAGGTCTACCTGAGCTTTCTCCAGATTCCCTTCGCATTCTCGCGGATTGTGGTTTCCACGACGACGGCGCCCATGAGCCTCGTGCGCAGCGTGGCGGACGCGGTGCACCAGGTCTCACCGGAAGTTCCCGTTGTCGACGTTCAAACCTACGATGAGGTTCGACGCGAGGCCCTGGCGTCACCGCGCCTCACCGCATCCCTCCTCGCCATGTTCGCGGCGTTGGCCTTGATCATCACCGCCACGGGCTTGGCGGCGGTAATCGGCTTCTCGGTGAGCCAACGCGTTCACGAGATCGGAGTCCGGATGGCCCTGGGGGCCGAGCGCGACACGGTGCTGGCAATGGTGCTGTGGCAGGGAATGAAGCTGGTGCTGGTTGGTCTGGTCGTGGGCGCGGCAGGGGCTATCGCCCTCACGAAGATCATGGCCGGCCTGCTGTTCGGCGTCTCGACCAGCGACCCCGTGACGTTCATTGCCGTGGCCCTGATGTTGGCCCTCGTGGCCGCGGCGGCAACGCTGATTCCCGCACGGCGGGCCACGGCGATCGACCCCATGGTGGCGCTGCGGGCGGAGTAGTTTCTCACTAAGCGCCACTGCATATTACCGCGATGTCATACTCCACCCTCAAACGACCGACCGCATGACCTGGCGTGGCGGTCTATTGACCATTGCCCTGATCATGCTGGTGTGGGCGGTGCCGCTGGTCCTCGGCGGCGCGTTCGGTGAAAGCGTTCCTTCCGTCGAAGGGGGCAATCCCGCTCCAAACTTCCGCGCCATCAACGTCGCGACCGGCGAGCCCGCAAGCCTCGACGACTACAAGGACAAGGTGGTGCTCCTCAACGTGTGGGCCACATGGTGCGAGCCGTGCAAGGAGGAGATGCCCGCCATGGAGCGCATCCACCAAGATCTGGGGGCCGACGGCCTCGAAGTGGTGGCCGTGAGCGTGGACATGGAGGGCACGGATGAGATCACCGAGTTCGTCGAGGAGTACCAACTCACCTTCGACGTCCTGCAAGACCGGACACAGGAGATCTCTTCCGCGTACCAGATCTTCGCCCTGCCCCAAAGCTACGTCATCGACCGCCGCGGCATGATTGTGTACCGGGAATTCGGCGCGGTGGATTGGGATGGGAACACCTACCGCAAGCGCTTCCAGGACCTCCTTTCCCAGCAATAGTCGCCCCGCCGGCGCCTTTCCCCCGCAGGGCTGGACGTCTTCCGGCCAATCAGTAGACTAGTGAGAGGAACAGTCTCTGCCCCCACGGACTGGAGCCGGACATGGAAGACAAGGATTTCGAGCCCCAGAATGCAGAAGGCCAAGACGACGCAAAGGCGTCCGACGGATTGGCCTCCTACCTGGCCGCCGAGAAGGAGGAGGAGGCCTGGCTGGCGAAGATGCAGGCGGCTGCAAAGGCCAAGAAGGAAGCTAAACCTACTAGTAGGTAGGTTTAGCTCCCAGGTTTCATTCCCGCCCTTATTTGGGCTACGACCGCCCGGTACAACTGGGGTCCTTCGGATCGAGCGTTCTGAAGTGAGCCCTGGAGGGCGGCCATGATGAGGACGGCCTGCTCCTCGGGCGAGCCCGGATAGTCCATCACCCCGTCCGCCCTTCCCTTTGTCAACACCCCCGCCAACCACCCCCGGACGTATTGGGTCATCCTGGTGACGGCTGCCCGGACCCGCTCCGACAGGACATTGTGCTCGGATTGGAGGGATCCCGCCGGGCAGATCTTGTCGCCCGACAGCATGATGTCGGATACGATGGCCAGATATGCCTCCAGGCGGTCCCACGGCTGATCGTAGAGGCTGGTGATCTCGTCGAGGCGCGCCTTGTAGCCTTCCCGGTAGTGCTCGGCCAGGGCCCCCCCGAGGTCATCCTTCGTCCTGAAGTGGTGGTGGATGCTGGCCTTTCTGATCCCCAGGATGTCGGAGAGATCCTGATAGCTGAAGGCGCTGAAGCTTCGCGACTGGACGAGATCTGCCGCTGCATCGAGGATTTCGGCCTTGCGGTCGGTCATGGAAATAATCTACCTACCAGTTGGTAGAGATCAAGATCAGATTGGGAAAGCGGGACTGAGGCTGTCTTCCTGCCCCACCTAGGGCTTCCTTCCCACTACCCACTCCCTGCCGCCAATAAGTATTTTCGGACATGCCCGAGATCCCTGACCACCTGATTTCGGCTCTGGCCGGCCGCTACGAGCCCAAGCGGGAAATCGGCCGCGGCGCGATGGCCACGGTCTACCTGGCCAGGGACGCTCGCCACAACCGGGACGTGGCGGTGAAGGTCCTCAAACCGGACCTCCGAGCCTCCATCGGAGTGGACCGTTTCCTCCGCGAGATCGAGATCGCCGCCCAGCTCAACCATCCCCACATCCTCCCCCTCCTCGATTCAGGGGACACCGACAGCGTGCTCCACTATGTCATGCCGTACATCGACGGCGAGTCGTTGCGGGGTCTCCTGAACCGCAAGAAGCGTCTGGAGCTTTCCCAGGCCCAGCGACTGGTGCGCGAGACCGCCGACGCCCTCGGGTACGCCCACCGCCAAGGTGTGGTGCATCGGGACATCAAGCCCGAGAACATCCTGTTGTCCGACGGTCACGCCGTCGTGGCGGACTTCGGGATCGCCAAGGCCATATTCAGCGCCGGAGCCGGCAACCTCACACGTACCGGCTTCCCGGTGGGAACGCCCGGCTACATGAGCCCGGAACAAGCCGCGGGTCGCACCGATCTCGATGAGCGGACCGACGTGTTCAGCCTCGCCTGCCTGTGCTACGAGATGCTCGTGGGCGACGTACCCGCCATGTGGGTGACCGAGGACGACGCTCGGATGCTCCGATTCATGGATGCTCCGCCTCACCAGCGCGAGTTACTCGATCGCCTGTCCGGGTCGATCGAGCAGGTGCTCGTCATCGCCATGGCCATGCGTCCACAACATCGCTTCGCCACGCCGGCCCGCTTTGCCGAAGCGCTGGAGGAGGCAACCAAGGGCAAACTTCACTACCCCGAGGCACATGCCCGCCACATCATCGAGAACGCCGCGCTGATTCAGGCCCAGCGCCACTCGGAGGAGGCCAACTACTCGCTTGGCGGCATTCAGCGGCTCGGCGCCGAGGTCGCCATCTCTCCTCAGGACGTTCGGGACGCCGTGCGGGCTCTGGAGAATGCGAAGGTCGAACCGGAGACGGGCGGCCTCTTCGGCACCAGGGCGAAGATCGAGTTTCAACGCATGTTCGACGGCGAGATCCCCGAAGCCGACTTCGAAGAGGTGTTGGAGGAGATCAGGCTGGCGATGGGCGAGGTGGGACGCATCAATCCTACGCTGGGGAAATCCCTCTCGTGGAACTCACTGAGCTATCAAAACTCCATCGAGGGCGCAGGCCGTCTGACCCACGTGATGGTCACTCCCAGGGACGGAGCCACGCGAATCCGGGTCACCGAGTCGGCAGGACAACACAGTCTGGTCTTCATCAGCCTCTTGGTCGCCGCGGGCGTGTTGAGCGGCGCCGCATCCGCAGCCCTCATCGAGGGCAGATTGCTCGAAGTGGTTCCTGCCGCCATCGCCGCGATCATGGGCAGCTCATACTTCACCATGCGAACGCTGTTCAAGAAGCTGATCAAGAAACGGTACCGCATGCTCAGCAACTTGCTGGAGAAATTGGCAGGTTATGCAACTCGCAGTATCGGGCATCCGCAGTTGGAGGAGATGCACGAAAGGGAGGAGAAAACCACCCCCGCCACCTAAGGTCTCAGGCGTTCCCCTTCACAAATTGGAGAATCTCCCCCGCCTGCTCCCCCGCCTTGGCGATGCAGAGATTCATGCTCACGCCGTAGTAGGAGCTACCCGCCACCCAGAGACCCGGTAGTCGCTCGAGCTTCCGGTGCACGGTGTCGAGTCGCTGCTGATGGCCGATGGTGTATTGGGCGATGCCGCCGGGATGGCGATAAATCCGGGTCAACACCGGATCGGCGTCGATGCCCATCGTCGTCCGCAGATCCGACCGCACGATGCCGAGCAACGTCTCGTCGTCCAGCGTCACTGCTTCGGGATCGTGTGCCCCGCCGATCATGACACGCAGCAGTACGTTGCCTGCCGGGGCGCGCCCCGAAAACAGGCTCGAATCCCAAAGACACCCGAGGATGCGCGGCCCCGCTCCCCGGGGCACCAAGAAGCCAAACCCGTCCGGCGGCCCACCAACGGTGTCGGCCTCGTATCCCAGGGCCACCACCGCAAGTCCAGCCGACAGAATCGTGCGCAGCGTGGATGCCATATCGGCGTCGAGTTGCTCTACCAGAGACGCCGCCGATTTCGCCGGCACGGCGAGAACCACCGCATCGGCCTGGAGGCCAGCGCCGCCCTCCAGGACAACGGTCCATGGCTTAGCGTCCGAAGCCCCACCGCGCTTGACGGCGGCGACGCCGCACTCCAGCCGAACTGCGTCACCCAACTCCTGGGACAACCTGCTCACCAATACGTCGAGCCCGTCGTCGAACGAGGTGAGCGTTCCGCCGGGTCCGGCCGGTCCGCCCGGTTGCGTGAGCTCCTCCGCCTCTTCCCCGCGTGCGTGCATCTCGGCAACCCGCTTCTTCGCCGCGCGGCGCTCCTTCCCCCGGACCATCATCGCCTTCACCAAGCTGCGGTGCTTGGCTTCCATCTCGGCCATCTTGGGAAACGTGCTGGCGAGACTCAAATCGTGAACGTTCCCGGCGAAGACACCGGACACCATGGCATCGATCAACACCGACGCCGCCTCGGCACCGATGTGTCGCTTCCCGAAGTCATAGATCGTCTGGTCTACTCCCAATTCGGGGGATCGGGAAAACGGCTCGAGAAGAACGCGTAGTCGACCGCGGAGGCTGAGAACGGGACTGCTGAGGAACGCCAGTGGGTTCGTGGGAAGCAGGTGGAGACGACCGTTGCGGTACAGGAAGCGCTTTGCCGCTCGCTCGTCGGCCCTTTGCACCTGGGCCGCAAGCCCCAGTCTCTTCACGAGCGCCGACGTGGTGGCGACGTTGTCGAGATAGCCGTTGGGACCCCACTCGATGATCCATCCGTTTTCGCGATCGGTCCGGATGTTGCCGCCCAACTGGTCTCGCCCCTCTAGGAGTATGACCTCAACCCCGTCCGCGACCTCGCCGGCTCGGTCCTTGAGGTGCAACGCCGTGGTGAGTCCCGCCACGCCCCCGCCGACGACAACGACGCGCTTCACGGTCCGGACGACGCTCCTTCCAGGTGATCGACGACGAGGTCACCGAGCACGTCCCACAGATCCGGATCATCGTTGAACGGCGAAACGACGTGGTACTCCTTGACTCCAGCTGCCACCGCCTCGTCGCGGAAGAGCATGCCGAGCTCGTACGTGGTCTCGATGTGATCGGACACGAAGGCAATGGGCCACATGAGGAGGGCGTCGTGACCCTTTGCAGCCAGATCCTGGATCACCTCCTCCGTCCCGGGACCGATCCACTTCACCGGGCCCGTGCGGCTCTGGAATCCGAGATGCGCCGGCGGCGGATCGTCCAACCGGGCAAGCACGCCGTTCATCGTGTCCTTAATATGCTCGACATACGGGTCACCGCGGTCGACAAATTTCTGCGGCAATCCGTGCGCCGACACCAGAAGCTGGATCTGCTGACGAACGGCTGGTGGTAATGCGCTCAGGGATTCCTGAATCCGCTTGGCCCAGAGATCGAGATAGGCTGGCTGCTCGGGCCACGAGCTGATGAACGAGATGTCCATGTCGATACCGAGGCGGTCCCGGGCAGCGATGAGGTCGCGTTGGCTGCTTCCCGTGGTGGCCTGCGTGTAGTGTGGGTAGAGGGTGAGCCCGACGACCTTGCGCACTCCGGCCCTCACAAGCTTCCGCAGCGCTTCGTCGGCGAACGGGTGCCAGTACCTCATGGCCATTCCCACCTTCGGCACGTTCTCGAGTCGGGCCTTCAACCGCTCCTGGAGCCCTTCCATCTGGATGGTGGTCCAGCACACGATCGGCGAGCCTCCGCCGATGCGACGGTAGTTCTTTTTTACTTCCCTCAGTCGGGCGTGCACGATGAGTCGCCCCAGCAGCGTCTGCCCCACCGCGCCTCCCGGTAGCTCGATGATCCGCCTGTCACCGAAGATGTTGTAGAGGAACGGCCGGATCGCCTCCTGACGGTCGGGCCCTCCCATGTTCAACAGCAAGACGCCCACGTCTGCCCTGTCGGGGCCGTTCCGCGCCATGGACAATCCCGTCGACACATCGCGGCGGTTGGGCCACACGGGCGTGGTGGCGATTACCTCGCGCGCAGTCGATTCGGACATGCTCAGCGGACCCCGGTGAGCTTTTGGACGCGGGCGCAGCATACCGGCGGGCGCGAAAGCGCGCGTTGGTTCGCTGGCAGCCTTGGCGAGATCTCCGACGAGTAAGAGCGAACCGCAGCGCGCGGCAGCACCTGTCGGTATGCGAAGCCGCCACCCGCTAATCCTAGTTCGTGCATTAGACTGTCCGTGAGAAGATCGGCTTGTCCCGCCTCTTGGCCTCCATGTACCGATCGAACGCCATGCACACGTTGCGGACGAAGAGGCGTCCCGAGTCCGTCACGGTGACCGTGTCGTCGCCAATCTCCACGAACCCGGCATCCAACGGCTCCTCCAACTGCTGCAGCGACGTCGCGAAGTACTCGTCAAAGGTCACGCCGAACAGATCGGTGACCTTGGACTTCTCCAGTTGGAAGTTGCACATCAGCTGCGTGATGACATACCGGCGAATCCGATCGTCCTCGTCGAGGAGATACCCCTTTGATACAGGCAACCGGCCCTCGTCGATTGCCTCGTAGTAGGTCGACAATTTCTTTTCGTTCTGGAAGTAACCCCGCTGTACGTCGCCAATCCCGGACACGCCGAGCGCGACCATGTCGGACGCCGGTTTCACCGTGTACCCCATGAAGTTCCGATGCAAGCGGCGGTTGCGTGCGGCCTGGGCCAGCTCGTCTTCGGGCAGCGCGAAGTGATCCATGCCGATGGGTTCGTATCCCGCCTCCAAGAAACGCTCCATCGCCCGCAGGTAGAGTCGGAACTTCAGGTCGGCAGACGGCAGCTCGCTCTCGTCTAGCTTCTTCTGATGGCCTTTGATCCAGGGAACGTAGGCGAACGAGTAGACGGCCACCCGGTCGGGTCGCATGTCGATGATCTGCCGCAGATTCTCCTCAAAGGTGTCGAGCTGCTGGCGGGGTAGACCGTAGATCAGGTCGACATTGATGCCTTCCGTGAAGCCAACCTTGCGCGCGTAGTCAATCAGGTTGCGTGTCTGCTCGACCGTCTGACCCCGCGTGATCGCCTCCTGTACTTCGGGCGTCAGATCCTGCACGCCCATGCTGAGGCGATTGAACCCCAACGACACGAGCCGATCCAGGTGTTCCTGTGTCGTCACACGAGGATCCACCTCTATGGCAATCTCCGCATTCTCTTGGAAGGTGAAAAACTTCTTGATGTGCTCGTACAGCTCCGTGAGCTGGTCCGGCGAGAAGTACGTGGGTGTCCCTCCACCCCACTGGAGCTGTGCCACGGTGTTGCGCTCGGACAGCAGTGGTCCTGCCAGGTCGATCTCCCGCTTCAGATAACTCAGGTACTTCGCCGCGATGTCGAGGTGGGGCGTGATGACGACGTGACAGCCGCAAAACAAGCAGCGGTGCTCGCAGAACGGCAAGTGAGTATAGAGACTCAGCGGCGCGTCCCTCCCCTGTGCATCCGCCTCACCCAACCGGTCTCGATACGCAGCCTCACCAACACCCTCGTGGAACTCCACCGCGGTGGGATACGAGGTGTACCTGGGGCCTGGTTTGTCGAATCGCCTGAGGGTCTCCTCAGTGACTGTGAATTGGTTGGTCCCCATGGGTCACCTCACCGCTCGGTTCGTTCGTGCACATAGTCAACAAGCAACGCCAACGCGTCGGGGTCGGTCGTGCGCTCGATCCCATGGCCCAGATTGAAAACGTGGCCTGGCTGATCGCCAGCCTCTGCGAGCACGGCGTCGATCTGTCTCTCGAGCTCATCGCGAGGCGCAAAGAGCGCCGCCGGGTCGAGATTACCTTGGACCGCCTTTTTCGGCCCGAGGATCGACCGCGCGGCGGACAGGGGCAGCCGCCAATCCACTCCCACCACGTCGACATCCACCGTCGCAACGTCCTTCAACAGCGTTGCACCCTGGTTGGGAAAGTAGATCAGCGGAACCCCGAGGGGCTTCAACGCGTCGATGACGCGGGCTACCGCCGGCAAGGCAAAGCGCCGGTAGTCTCCAGGACCCAGAAGCCCGGCCCAGGAGTCGAACACCATGAGGGCCCGTGCGCCTGCCGCGGCCTGTGCGCTGAGGTATGCCACCATCGTGTCGGCGAGTTTCTCTAGTAGTTGCCGCGACGCCTCCGGCTCGGCGAAGAGGAATCCCTTGGCGGTTGAGAACGTCTTGGATCCCCGCCCTTCCACCAAATAGCAGAAGAGGGTGAACGGAGCACCCGCGAAGCCAATCAACGGAACCGTCGGCGGCAGCGAGCCACTCAACTGCCGCACCGTCTCCAACACGAAGGGCACACTCTCCTCCGGATCGGGAACGCGGAGCGCCTCCACCTGAGCCAACCCGCGTATGGGATCCGCCACCACCGGGCCGGGCAAGAAGTCCAGCGAGACACCCATCCCTTCAACGGGTGTCATGATATCGCTGAACAGAATGGCCGCGTCCATACCGAAACGCCGGATCGGCTGGAGCGTGACTTCAGCGGCAAGTTCCGGCGTCTTCGTGAGGGTCAAGAAGTCCACCTTCTCCCTCACCGCTCGGTATTCCGGGAGGTAGCGACCGGCCTGCCGCATGATCCACACCGGCGTGTGCGACGTCGGTTCGGAGCGGCACGCCGACAAGAAGGTCGGCGTCTGGGTGGTTGCGTTCACCGTCATGATCCGAACACTCCCGCCAACACCTCACGCGCCGCGTCCAACGTGCGATCCACGTCGGTCTCGGTGTGCGCCGCCGAGAGGAACAGCGCTTCAAACGGACTGGGCGCCAAGTAAATGCCCCGATCCAACATGCCCCAGAAGTATTGCGTGAATGCCTCGCGGTCCGCGGCAGCGGCCGAATCCCAGTCGACCACGGGTTGCGTGGTGAAGAATACGGAACCCATGGACCCGACCCGGTTCCACACCAGAGGATGGCCGTCCTCACTCGCGAGGGCACTCCAACCCCGATCCATCTGCTCGCCGAGTGATTCGAGGTGGTCGTAGATCTCGGGATGCTCCCTGAGGTGGTTCAGGGTGGCCAATCCGGCTGCCGTGGCGAGGGGATTTCCGGACAGCGTGCCGGCCTGGTACACCGGACCATCGGGAGCAATCTGACGCATGAGGTCTTCGCGGCCGCCGTACGCCCCCACCGGCAGGCCACCCCCCAACACCTTTCCCATGGTGGTGAGGTCTGGAGTCACGCCGAATAGCTGTTGTGCCCCGCCCGGAGCCACCCGGAATCCGGTCATGACCTCGTCGAACACCAGCACCGCACCCGTTCCAGTACAGAGCTCTCGCAATCCTTCGAGGAATCCGGCGGCCGGAGGCACGCACCCCATGTTTCCGGCAACCGGCTCCACGATCACGCATGCAATGTCATCGGAGTTTGCGTCAGACAGAGCTTTGACTGATTGGAGATCGTTGTACTCGGCGACGAGGGTGTCACCGGCTGTGGGATCGGGAACGCCGGGACTCGACGGAACGCCGATGGTCGCCGCACCGGACCCGGCCTCGACCAGGAATGCGTCGGCGTGGCCGTGATAGCCGCCGCGGAACTTGATCACCTTCGACCTGCCCGTCGCGCCCCGCGCCAGGCGGGCCGCGCTCATCGTGGCCTCGGTTCCCGAGTTCACCAGTCGAACGACATCGACGGAGGGAACCATCTCCACCACCAACTCCGCCAGTTCGGTTTCCGCCAGTGTCGGCGCGCCGAAGGACGTTCCGTTGACGACGGCCCGCTCGACGGCTTGGCGAACGGCCGGGTGTGTGTGTCCCAGGATCATCGGACCCCAAGACCCCACGTAGTCCAGGTAGACGTTGCCGTCGACGTCCCAGATCCTGGCGCCTTCCGCCCGTGCCACGAACACCGGGTTGCCGCCCACACTGCCGAACGCCCGTACGGGCGAATTGACGCCGCCGGGTATCGTACGACGGGTCCGCTCGAACAGACGATCGCTGTTCCCGCGCTGTGATGTCTTGGACTTTTCTGTTCCCGATCCGCGCTGCTCCGTCACACTCACTGCTCTATTCCTCCCGCAGCCACCTCGCCGCGTCTTTGGCAAAATACGTCAACACCATGTCGGCGCCCGCTCGCTTGAGTCCCGTCAGGCTCTCCAGCGCGGTGCGGCGTTCGTCCAGCCATCCCTTTTCTGCCGCCGCTTTGATCAGCGAATACTCGCCCGACACCTGGTACGCCGCCGTCGGCACGCCGAAGGCTTCCTTCACGCGCCGGACGATGTCCATGTACGGTCCCGCCGGCTTGACCATGACGATGTCCGCACCCTCCTCCAGGTCCAGCTCGACCTCTCGCAGCGCCTCGTCTCCGTTGGCCGGATCCATCTGGTAGCCCCGCCGGTCGCCGAACGCCGGTGTGGAGTGAGCCGCATCGCGAAACGGTCCGTAGTATGCCGAGGCGTACTTGGCCGCGTACGACACGATAGGAACGTGCCCCAGGTCGTTGTCGTCAAGAGTAATCCGGATCGCCGCCACCCGGCCGTCCATCATGTCACTGGGGGCCACGGCGTCGGCGCCCGCTTGTGCATATACCAGCGCGGCGCGGGCGAGAAGAGGAAGGGTGGAATCGTTATCTACCTCGCCCGACTCGGTTAGTAGTCCGCAGTGTCCGTGGTCGGTGTACTCGCACAAACAGACGTCCGCCCACACCAGCAGGTCGGGCACCGCGTCTTTGATGGCGCGTATTGCCCGGGGCACAATCCCGTCCGGGTCGTACCCTTCACTTCCCTCCGCATCCTTGTGGTCCGGGATGCCGAAGAGAATCACAGCCGGGATGCCGAGCTGGTAGACTTCCTTCGCTTCCTCCACCAGGCGATCCACCGACAGCTGTGCGACGCCGGGCATGCTGGTCACGGGATTGGTGACGCCGTGGCCCGTCACGACAAACATGGGATAGATGAAGTCGTTCGGCGACAGAACCGTCTCGCGAACCATGCGACGCCACGTGCCGGTGCGGCGCAAGCGCCGCATGCGATTATGTGGAAACGACATCCCTCAGTTACTCCCAGCGGTAATGACGGCCACCACTGCGTCAACTAGACCGTCTAGTGTTGGAGGGTCGGCGACCCCGGCAGGAGCCATCCCTATTTCATGAAGCGCACCGGCGGTGGTCGGTCCAATGGCCACGGCCGGGACCTGCGAGAGGATTCGTACGAACGACATTTCTCCGAGAGCAGTACGCAATCCGGTGACCGCCGACGGGCTCGCAAGCGTCACTGCGTCGAGACGGCCCGAATCCGCGTCGGCAAGACAGGCGGCGCTGTCGAGAGACGCAGTGGCCGTATGGTACGCGACGACGTGATCCACACGGGCGCCGAGTCCCGCGAGCCCGTCGGGTATGGTGGCGCGTGCGATGGAGCTTGCCGGAAAGAGCACGTTGGCGCCGTGGGCGAAGTCGGCTTCTGAGAACGCAGCCACCAAACCCTCACTGCCGAACTCCCGGGGAACCAGGTCCACCGGCCAGCCCTCCTCGAGGAGGCACTCGGCCGTGGAATCCCCCACCGCCGCGACCCGTACCCCTTCGGGAAGCCCGTCAATGCGGCCTGTGACCGCAGCGACCGCGCGTGGACTCGAGAAGACGATCCAATCGTATTGTGTCAGGCTTTCGAGCGCGCGGACCAGGGGCTTCGGATCCGCCGGTGGGGAGATCTGGATCACCGGCCAATGACGGACCTCCGCCCCCTGCCCCGCGAGCTTTGTTCCGAGTGGACCATCAGGCGCCTCGGCCCGGGTGACCACCACGCACCGCCCCGCGAGCGCAGCACCGGTGGCGCACGCCGCGCTCATCACGCATCCCCCGCCGCGGCTCGTATCTCTTCCAGAATGGCTTCGGCTCCCTGCTCGCACAGCGCGGCGGCTAGGTCTCGCCCGATGTGCTCGGACTTATCCGCGTCGCCCTCGCACGTGGCTTCTACGGACCGGGCGCCGTCGAGGGAGCACACCACGGCGCGCAGCGAAAGCTCACCCACCGTCACGGTGGCCAGGGCGCCCACCGGTACCTGGCACCCACCCTCCAGACGATTCAGCAGAGCGCGCTCTGCCGCTGTCGCCTGGTGCGTTTCGGTATGGTCGAGTTGGCGCACCCAGCGCAACACGTCCTCGTCGCCTTGGCGTACCTGTATCCCCACGGCGCCTTGCGCAACAGCGGGGAGGACGTGCTCCAGAGACAGGTACTCAGTTACATCCGCGTCGAAACCCAGCCGCTTGACGCCGGCAGCGGCGAGCACGATCGCATCGAACTCGCCTTCCTTCAGTTTGCGAATCCGCGTCGGCACGTTCCCGCGAAGATCGACGAGATCCAGATCTGACCGCCACCGGGCGATCAGCGCCCGGCGGCGGAGACTACTGGTGCCGACCAGAGCACCCTGCGGCAACTGTTCTAGCGAAGCACCGGAACGACTCAGCAACACATCTCGGGGATCCTCGCGCTCCAGAACGGCGCCGATCACCAGGCCATCCGGCATCTCGGTGGCAAGGTCCTTCAGGCTGTGTACGGCGATATCGATTCGATCGTCCAACAGGGCCTGCTCGATTTCCTTCGTGAAGAAGCTCTTCCCTTGCACCGCGTGGAGTGGGACGTCGGTAATGCGGTCACCCTCGGTCTTTATGTAGACCATCTCGGTCGCCGGCGACCCGGCAAGCGAGCCGATGCGGTCCACAACGTGATTGGCTTGCCAGCGAGCCAGGTCAGAACGGCGCGTTCCGATTCGGAGAGGGTGCGACGTGGTGGTCATTGCGACTGTCGTTTGTCGTGGGACTCGGTCGGTGATCCTTCAGACGGATCCGAATGAAGTTGGAAGAGATCCTGCACGGCGGAGAGTTTTGTAATCCCTTCCGTGCTGGATCTGTCGAGCTCCTTGATCCGGATCGTGGGACGGTGGAGCAACTTGTTGATGAGCGAACGCGTGTAACGCTCGAGCATTTCCCGGTCGCTGCGATGGAAATGCTTGGCGTGTTTGAGCGTTTCCCGCTGACCGATCTCCTCGAACGCGTGGCGCAACGCCCTGATCATCGGGGTCACGGCGAGCGTCTCGTACCACTCGAAAAAGAAATCGAGTTCCTCCTCTACAATGCGCTCGGCCTTCGGGATCTCCTTGGCCCGGGCGGCGCGGTTTTGCTCGACGATCTTCTCCAGCGCGTCTAGATCATAAAGGAAGACGCTATCCAAACGTCCGACCCCCGGATCGACGTCCCGTGGGCTGGCAACATCTACGAGCACCAGCGGACGGCTGCGGCGTGCCTTGATGACCGGCTCGAGCATTGCCGTCGTGATCAAGGGCTCCGGAGACGCCGTGGCAGTTACCACGACATCAGCTTCGAGGAGCGCCTGGTCCAACTCGCCCATCGCCCGCGCCCTGCCACCCAACGCCTTCGCCAGCTCCACGGCACGCTCGTGGGTCCGGTTGACGACAACCAGATCTTCGGGATGCTCCTTCGCCAAGTACTTCCCGGCCAGGGCTCCGGTCTCGCCGGCACCAACAACGAGCACTCGGTGGCGGGAAAGGTCACCGAAGACCTTGGTGGCCATGGCGACACCGGCATACGCGACCGACAAGGCACCCCGTCCGATGGCCGTCTCGGTCCGTGTGCGCTTGCCGGCGTGGGACGCGCACTGGAAGAGGCGCATGAGGGTGGCGCCCGGTCCACCGCCTTCCTCTGCGGCCAGCAGCGCGTTCTTCACCTGGCCGAGGATTTGTGGTTCGCCCAGCATCAGCGAGTCGAGTCCCGAAGCCACGCGGAACAGGTGTCGGGCGGCGCCGCGGCCCTCACGCAGGTAGGTGTAGTCACCGTTCTGCATGTACGTCACGCCTTTTTGATCGCCGACGGCGTCACGCAGTGCCTTGTTTGCCTCGTCCAGATTGGTGGTCGCCCCGTAGATCTCGGTGCGGTTACACGTCGACAGGACGACGAGCTCGGCAACGGAGGCATGGTGCTCTCGAACCCTGCGAACGAAGCGTGCCGTCTCCTCGGTGTCCATGGCGAGCGCATCGCGCACGTCGACCGGTGCGGTGGTGTGGTTGGCCCCCAAAACGAAGAGCTCCATTGCGCTATCCGAACGAGTGGAAGGACTCGACCACTAGATTCACCACGAACGACGACGCCAGCAGCATACCGAAGGCCACCATCGAGATCCCCGCCAAGTACCTACTCGGCCATTTGAGTACGTACCGTCCCGCCAGGCAGATGCTGTAGAGCACCCACACAAAGCTCGCGCTGAGAAACGCGGGGTCGGAAAGAAAGTTGCTCTCCAACTGTCCGCTCGACTCGAGTCCTGCAACCCACAACACGCCGATGATGATGGCCAGGGTGAGGTTACCCCATCCAAATATCAGCGCATTGAGATTGAGGCGGGCGAGAATTTCCAGATTCGGCAGTCGTTGAAAGATGAGTCCGACGTGCTTGCCCTTGAGTGTGCTGTAGAGCAGCAAATAGAGCAGTCCGTACACCGCGGCGATGGCGAACGCGGCGTAGCCGAGCAGGGCAGCCGTCACGTGAAAACCGAACCACGAGGAGCGGAGGATCTCGTCCACCTCTTGCGTGTGAGTCACGAACGCGCTGGAAACTACCTGAAAGAAAAGCGCCGGTGTCAGAAGGAACATGCCCGTGGCCTGGTCACCGAGGCGCCACTCAAGGACCAGGTAGACCACGGTGAGCGCGAACGCCACGAAGGAGAAAGCCTCCCAGACGTTCGCCACGGGGATATGCCTGAAGGCGATTGTCGCGGACACCAAGTACACGGCATGCGTCGCCGCGACTCCCCGAGCCAGGCTTGTTGCAGTGCGGACGCTCCACGTCGCCCGAGTCGTATAGAGCGTCAGGTAGACCAACACCGCCAGGAGATACCCCAGCGGGAGGAGAATATTGAGCAATTGAAGGAGGACCTGCATTTCAGCCTCTCACCCTCCGGACGGCCCCCGCGCGGCCGGTGCCGGCGGCACCTCGGGGCGCTGTCACTCATCAAGTTACCGGATCAACTCTAAAGAACCATTGGGAGTTTTACCGGGCCGGAAGTCCGGGAAACTACGGGGTTTGATCCTCCGAA
>JBDHAF010000027.1:0-29418 GCA_039588255.1 Gemmatimonadota bacterium
GGACCCACCTGCTACCAGTCTTCCCCGTCCGTCTCCGTCACCACATGCCCGCCATTGATGAAGCTCACCAGCGCGGCAATCTCCCGTTGGTCCAGGGTCAAGGTCGGCATGACCGGGGCGCCGTTGGTCATTGCACCGCGGTACTGCGCGGGATCGGCAATCTTCTGTGCCAGCCAGTCGGCTGGATACGACCGGCCCATGAGGTTGGGGCCC
Source organism: Gemmatimonadota bacterium (assembly GCA_039588255.1). GTDB lineage: Bacteria > Gemmatimonadota > Gemmatimonadetes > Gemmatimonadales > GWC2-71-9 > B3T1B10. The sequence goes on from JBDHAF010000027.1 coordinate 214, forward strand.
ACCCGAACGACTTGCCAATCGGCAAACTCGGCCACGTCCTTTTTCGCGTGACAGGACGCGCACCCCTTGGCGGCGAAGAGCTGGCTGCCCCGCTCGTGAGATGTCATTGGCACCGGCGTCTCGCCGGCGGCAACGACGCGGAACGGCAGCAGCTCCGTCTTCCAACGGTGTAGATCCGTATCAATCGTGATGCGCACGTAACCTGTGTCCGACGGCGTGATGGTCGCCTCGTAGAGCCCGGCCTCCGATCCGTTCACGGCGGCCACACGATCCCGCCCGAAGAAGCGGGAGAGGAACGAATCCGTCTTCCGGAGCGTCACGCTCGGGGATCGGTCGTCGAGCAGGGTTTGCCCATGCTGCCGGATCTTGAACGAGAGGGTGGTGGGGGTGCCCACCTCGAGGTATTCGGGTACGTCCTGAAGGGTGACAACCGCCCAACCGCCGAACGCGGTGGGTGTGGGAGTGGCCGCGATCAGTAAGACGGCCATCGCCAATACGCCTGCTGCACGTCGCATGTGACCTCCTGGTGCTGAGTCAGCGCATCGTCCATTCCCAGAGGCGGCGGACGATGCGGGTGACCAAGGGCTGCGCCTCTTCGGACCACATGGGATTGAGGTCCCTCCGCCAGCGCTCGAGCATTGGACGATCCAGGGCGAGAATTCCTTCCCTCGTGACGCGGTGAGGCGGCGCGGAGAGCGCGGCGAGGCGCTCGTAAGTGCGCTCTTGAAGACCAGCCTGGACCCTTTGCACCAGGTGCCACAGCGTGATAGCGCTTTGTTGTCTCAGCGTGATGAATGCGGTTGTGGGATGCAGCGCCCCGAACACCGACTCGAGATCGGCGGCGCTGCCGGTGCCGCGGTCGAGCCGGTGCAGCGCCTCCCGGGAGTCGAGGGGGAACGCTTCCGGGTACGGTGTCCCCGGCCCGCCGCCCACTTCCACCTCTGCGACGAGCCCTGCGGGCACGAGAGAAACACGGGTGCCCTGCTTCAACTCCACCCAGCCTGCCGTCACGTGAATCCTGCTCGCACCGGCACTGTCGACGTCGAGGGTGTAGGCGCACCCCAGATCTGTTGCGAGGGCCGACGGCGTCTCCACGAAGAACAGCCGCGGCGGAGCGGTGATCACCGCATCGAGGGAACCTCGCTCGAGGGTGAGCCGGTGCTCGGTGCGCCCGCCGGGATCCAGCCGCACCCGACTGTTGGGCCCGACCTCTGCGGTACCGATACGACCCACGTTCAGTTGGGCTCGAGACAGGGAGTCGGTGACGAGCCACTCTCCCCTGCCGATGTCACCGGTCTGCGCCAGCGACACCCCCGCCACGCTGGGTGCGCCGGCCAGCGTCTGCACCTGCCACCGCGAGGGCGCACCGTATGCGGCGAGCACGCCCACATACGTGCCGCCGATCAACGCCACCAGAACCGCCGCCGCTGCGAGAAGGGGCGAGCGCACACGCCGGCGGAGTAGCGCCGGTCGTCGCGATTCCGCGGGTCGTTCCAGCTCGGCCTGGATGTCGTCCCACAGTCCGTCCGGCGCCTGCGCCAGCGGTATCCGCTGGAGCATCCGTTCCACTTCGTCCGGTTCGCGCGTCGGTGCCATGCTCAATCTCCTCCAGCCTGCGCCCTTGCCGGATTCATGTGTGCCAGCTCGCGGGCGAGGAATTTGTGGGCGCGGTTCAGCCGCGACGCGATCGTGCCGTGGGTGACGCCGAGGGCCTCTGCCATCTGGTCGTAGGTGAGGTCGTCGAAGTGTCGCAGCAGCACCGCGATCCGCAGCTTGGGCGAGAGCCGCCCCAGGGCCGCCGTGACGTCGGCGTCCAGCTCGGCGGGCTCGCTCGGCGCCACCGTGGGATGCAGGCGTGACGGCACGTCGCCGACGAGCACCAAGCGTCGGCGGCGCCGCAGCTCATCGGTGCACGCATTGGCGACGATCCGGTACAGCCAGGTAGAGATCCGGGCGTCCTGTCGGAAGGACGACGCTGCCCGAAAGACCTTCACGAAGACCTCCTGGGTGACGTCCTTGGCCGCGGCGTCGTCGCCCTTCAGGAAGTGGAGGGCGATCGAGAAGACACGGTCCTTGTAGCGCTCGACCACACGCCGCTGCGCCTCGGGGTCACCGTGGCGGCAGCCTTCGAGGGTGCTGGCGTCGATCTCCGACTCCGCCACAAGCTGAATCCCCATGTCTGTGGGTTAGACGACGATGGGCTGCGATTCCTTCCATTTGCGTGGAGGACGGGAGAAAAGGAAGGGGGTAGTCGCCTCTGGGCACGCGTCAGGCCGCTAGTCCCTCGGATGGCCGGGGGCGCGCCATGTTACTCCGCCCGCAAGGCCACCATCGGATCGATCCCACTCGCCCTGCGAGCCGGTAACCACGTCGCAAACAACCCGATACCGATGACGAGCAGCGTCACCCCGCCAAAGACAACTGGGTCGCGAGCTTGAACACCGACGAGAAAATTCCCCAACACTCTGGACACACCCGCGGCGGCGGCGAGTCCAATGGTCATCCCAATGCCGATCTGAATCACACCCTGTCGGAGTATCAGGCGCACAACGTCGCGCCCTCTCGCACCCAGCGCAATCCGCACGCCCATCTCCTGAATGCGGCGGTTCACCGAGAATGAAAGCACTCCGTAGAGACCAACCAATGACATCGCCATCGTGATGACACCGAACAGAATGAACAATACCCCGAAGATGCCGAAGAACTGGGTCAGCTGTTGGTGGGTGAAATCGAGACTCTCCACGTTGTAGATCGGAAGGTCGTCGTCGAGCGCGCGTACCGTACGGCGTACCTCGGCCGTCAGCGCCATGGGACCTCCGCCCACGGGCGAGGCGATGATGCTGATGAACCGCTGGTCTCGCTGGGCGAGTGGCAGGTAGTAGCCCGCGGAATCGTTCGCCGACACCACGCCGTTCAAGTCGAGATCAGGTGCGACACCCACGATCGTGATCCACGGCGCATCGCTCGAGTTTCCCTCTCTGAACCGGCGTCCCAGCGGTGAGCCACCGTCGAAATGCCGCGCAGCGAACCATTGGTTGACGATGGCCACAGGGGGTCGCTCGAATACGTCGTCGGCCGTGAATTCTCTACCCTGGAGCAAGGAAACACCCAGCACCCCGAACAGCCCCGGTGATACGATCGCCCGGCGGAGCGTCGGCAGGTCGTGATCGTCCTGGTATTCCTCCCCGTCCATTGCAACGCCGATGGAGGACGCCCCGGAACCAGGCAGGTGCGAGATCAGTGCCGCGTGTGCGATCTGGGGATGGCTTTCGAGCCTGGATTGCAGGTCGACAAAGAACCGGCTCCGGGCCACCGAATCGGGATAGACGGTGGGGAACAATCCCACCCGTGCAGTAAACACGTTGTCCGCGGCGTACGAGAATGTGGTGTCGCTGACGTTGATCATGCTCCGAGCCATCAGCCCCGACCCAACCAGCAGCGCACAGGAGAGCGCGACCTCACCGACCACCAATGCGCGGCTCACTTTGCCGAGATGGAAGCTGGAGGATCCGCGTGACTCGTCCTTGAGAGCGACGTTGACGTCGGACCTGGCGATCTGGTACGCTGGCAACGCCCCCGCAAACACGCTGACCACGACGGCTGTCCCCGCGACGAACAGCAGGGCCGGCACGTCGAGCATGAACTCGATCCAGAAGGGCCGAAACTGCATAGTGAGGGCGTCGAAGCTCTTGATCCCGCCGAAGGCAATCAGGGTGCCCAGAACGGCCGCGCCCACGGCCAGCAGCATGGCCTCGGCAAAAAACGGAAGCACCACCCGCATTCGGCTTCCGCCTAACGCCGTTCGCACCGCCGCCTCCTTGACGCGCAGCGTCGCCCGCGCGAGCAAGAGGTTGGCGACGTTGGCGCACGCCACCATGAGCACGAAGATCACCGAAACCAACATCACGATGAACACCTTGCCAAACGACATCGGCGTTTGGTTCAATTCCCATGACACGAACCGAACGCCGATGCCCTCGTTGGTCTCGGGGTATTGCAGCACCAAGCCGTCGGCGATCGACGCCAACTCCAACTCGGCCTGTTGGAGCGTCACCCCGTCGTTGAGCCGTCCCATCACCGAAAGGGACCGCTGACCGCGCTCTACCTGCGAGGGGATGTCGCGCATGGGGATCCAGATGTCCTCACCGTTCGGGAAGCCGTACCCCTCCGGCATCACGCCGATGATCGTCGCCTGCTCACCGTTGGCTTTGATGACCGTGCCGAGCACGTCCGCCTCACCGCCAAACCGATTCTGCCACACGTCGTACGCCAAGATGGCCGTGAACGGTGCGCCGGGTTGCTCGTCTCCCTCAACGAACCCACGCCCCAGTATGGGTTGCACGCGCAGCACGTCAAACAAATTGGGTGTGACGAATGCGCCGCTGAAACGCTCAGGATCCTCGCCCCCCCCGCTGACGTTCACGGTCCCCGAGTACCAGCCAGCCAATCCCTCGAACGAGCGCTGTTGTTCGCGCCAGTCGTAGAGATCGTGCACCGGGACCGAGCGCTGGTTGACGTCGCGCTCGAGATTGGTTTGGAAGATCATGGTGAGCCGGTCGGCCTCGGGCACGTCCAACCCGCGAAGCCACACACCGTACACAATGCTGAACATGAACGTCGACAGCCCGATGCCGATGCTGAGGACGAGAACCGAGATCACTGCCGACGACGGTCGTTTGGCTAGACTCCGAAATCCGAAGACTAGATCCTTGAGCAGAACTCCCATTTCGGTTCTCCGTCCCTTCCTGGCAATGGCATTGACGTTCGAACGCACTGCGGTGGTGTTGCTGTTGCGGGTAGATCGCTTGGACACGTTGCGAACGGCGGCGCGCGCGCGGCCGACATGCTTGGAACGTTCTCGTGCACGGTCCCCCAAGAACGCCCGGGATAGGGAAGCGCACTCGCGCCAGTACCAGAGCCGGCCCCGGACGCGCCCCAGTCCTTTATCGATGCGCTCGGCATACTCCTCGTCCAGGTCGCCCAGGACCGTGTCGTGCTGGTCGCGGGGGACGGCGAGTGACAGCAGAAACCGCGACAAGCGCGGTGGCGCGCGGCGACTCATTGGTCGGTGAACAACGCCTCGAGCCCGGCGCGCATCTGCCCGACGACGCGTGTGGACGTGCGCAGGGCCTCTAGTCCCTGTTCGTTCACGGTGTAGAAGCGCTTGCTCTTGCCGCCGCGGGTGGGTGTCGGCGGCCCGACGGTGGAATCCAGGTAACCCTTCTTTTCGAGCCGGGCGAGGGCGGTGTAGATGGCTCCACGAGTGAGTCGCTTGCCGGTCCGCTTATAGATCTCGTCCCGCACGGGGACCCCGTAAGTCTCCCCCAATCGGAGGATGGCCAGCAGGATCAGTGTCTCCAATTCACCCAGGGCGCTCATGCTACGTCCTCTGTGTAATGCATACACTGTCTACGTTATCGGCGCTCCGAAGTTTCACGAAAGGAGGGAAGTCTCCGCTGGCATCCACTCACCCCAGCATTTGCGGCGCATCCTTGCCATCCCTGGAGAATTTGACTACAATGTGAATATAATTTGACCACATTGTGAACTACGTGGACCGAACCCATGGTTGAACGACAGCAGTTTCTCGGGGAATTCGAACAGATGGTCATGCTGGCCATTCTGCGATTGGATGACGCCGCCTATACGGTTCCCATCCGCCAAGAGATAACGGAGCATACCGGTCGCTCCGTATCGCGGGGTGCTCTCTACACCACGCTGGAGCGGCTGGAACAGAAGGGGGGGCTGGCGTCGGAGCTGGGGGATCCCACACCGATCCGGGGGGGACGACCCAAGCGGTTTTGGACGGTGACGCGGGAGGGGTTGGAACTGCTTCGGCGCAGTCGAGACGCGATGAAGAAATTGTCACGGGGACTGGATGCCGTGCTGGAGGAAACCCAGTGAACCGCCTCGCGACATGTCCGCCGACGCTTGCCGAGCGATTGCTCGTATGGACGGTGCCTGCGGGAAAACTCCGCCAGACGATGTTGGGAGACCTGAACGAGGAGTTCGCCGGCCTGGTCGCTGTGCGATCCCGGTTCGTCGCGTGCGTCTGGTACTGGTGCCAGGTGTTGCCACTCGTCTTCCGGTTTGGGTTGCGGTCCCGCACTGGTGTCCAGTCGCTTCGTGGCGGACTTGGTGCCGCAGGTGGCGGACGTCCGGGGCCGGGCCGGTACGGCTCGAGTGGTTTGGTGCGCAGGCTTGTGTCTGATTTTGTCCACGACCTCCGAGTGGCGTGGCGTGGGTTGATGCGGACGCCCGGCTTCACGGTGGTGGCCGTGATCACACTGGCGCTGGGGATCGGGGCCACCAGCGCCATCTTCAGTGTCGTCAGCGGCATCGTCCTCCGCCCTCTGGCGTTTCCGGCACCTGAGCAGTTGGTGCGGATCACGTCGACGGAAGACGGTTTCGTGGGCGACAACGTCAGCGGTGCCAACTATGTCGATTGGCGGGCACAGAGCGAGTCGTTCGACGACATGGCCGGATACGTAACATCCGGTTTCAACGTCGTTGCCGGCGAAGGCCCTCGGCGCGTTCGGGGCGCAGTAGTCACCAATACGTTCTTCAACGTCATGGGTGTTCCCGCCGCCCTGGGCAGGACGTTCTCGCCGGATCGTGACCCACCGAGTGGCGACAGACGGCTGGTGCTGAGTTACGGTTTTTGGCAGTCGGAGTATGCAGGGGACGTGACCGCCGTTGGCCGGCAGCTCAAGCTCGGCGAGGATCAGTACACCATCGTCGGTGTCATGCCGCCGGGGTTCGAGTTTCCGGGTGAGGCCCAACTCTGGGCGGCCGCCCGTTATCGGGTGCCTGATCCGCCGTTCGACTTCGGGGAAGACCCGGCGGAGGTTAGGGGTGCGGAGTACTTCGACGTGATCGCGCGGTTGCGAGCCGGCGTCGACCTTTCCCAAGCGCAGTCGGAGATGAACGTGATCGCCAGCCGACTCGAGGCCCAGTATCCCGACGTGAACGCGCGGGAAGGTATCGGCCTCATTGAACTGCGCGACGACATCGTAGGATCGATCCGGCCGGTGCTGTACGTGTTACTCGCTGCCGTTGGATTCGTGCTCCTCATCGCGTGCGCCAACGTGGCAAACCTGCTCCTCGTGCGGGCGGCCTGCCGGGACCGCGAGATGGCGCTGCGAATGGCCCTTGGCGCGGGACGCAGACGGATCCTTCGCCAGCTGGTGACCGAGAGCGTGCTCCTCTCCATGATAGGTGCAGGGACTGGTGTCGTGCTGGCGCGGTGGGGCACCAGGGCATTGTTCGCGCTTGCCCCTGCTGACATACCGCGGGCCGCGGAAGTCCACACGGATATTTGGGTGCTAGGCTTCACCGCAGCGGTGGCGATCGTGACCGGCGTGCTGTTCGGACTTGCGCCTGCAACGCGGCTGTTCGGTGGAACGTCCCTGGGTTCGTCCCTGGTTGGAGGCGCCAGGCACACTGGGGGATTGGGTCGGAGCCGCCTGCGGAATGCACTTATCGTGGGAGAAGTCGGCGTATCGCTGATGTTGTTGGTTGGGGCCGGATTGATGGTGCGGACACTGCAAACGCTCAACCGTGTCGATCCGGGATTCCGCATACAGAACATCTTTGCCGCGTACATAGCGCTGCCGTCGCAGAAGTACATCGAAGATGAGAAGGTTATGGCCTTTTACCGGGACGTACTCGAACGCGTGCGAGCACTTCCGGGTGTGGAATCTGCCGGCGCCGTTCTCAGCTTGCCGGTGCGGTCCGGGATCAACGGAGATATCGGATTCGCCATCGAAGGCCGCAGCGCAGATGAGAACGATGGCGTACACGCAGGCTATCAGCTCTCCAGCCCCGACTACTTCGGCGCGATCGGTATCCCGTTGCGGCGGGGGCGGCTTTTCACGGAAGCGGATCGCGAAGATGCTGCGTTAGTAGCCATTGTGAACGAGGCGCTTGCAGCACTCTACTGGCCTGGCGAGGACCCCGTGGGCCAACGGGTCACGTGGGGTGATGGCGACGACGACGAAGCGGACTGGGCGACAATCGTAGGGATAGTCGGGAATACGCGTCACAACGGCCTCGACGAAGCGGTGCGTCCGGAGATATTCCGGCCGTTTCCACAAGGCCCCATGCCGTTCATGACGTTTGTGACCCGGAGTGCGGTTGACCCCGCCGACATGGCGACGGCCGTACGGCAGGCCGTCATGGAGGTCGATGCCGAGCAGCCGCTCTCGAGAGTCGCCACCATGGAGAGTATCGTCTCCGACTCGCTCGGGTGGCGTCGTTTCAACATGTTCCTGCTCGGCGTGTTTGCGCTTACCGCCATGGTCATGGCGGCAGTCGGACTGCTCGGCGTGCTCAGCTTCTCGGTGACGCAGCGGTCGAGCGAGATTGGCATCAAGATGGCGCTTGGCGCGCGGGCTGGATTGGTGGTTCGCCAGGTGGTGTGGGAGGGTGTTCGTCTTTCGTTGATCGGACTCGTGCTCGGCGGCATAGGCGCCTTCGGGGCCACCAGACTGATGTCGAGTATGATCTACGGGGTGGGTGTCAACGATCCACTGTCCTACGTCCTCGGTGCGGCGTTGCTCGCGGCCACGGCCGTGCTCGCAACCCTGCTCCCAGCCTTAAATGCGGCACGGGTGGATCCGATGCGAGCACTCCAGACGGAGTGAGGGCTTGGGAGAACAGTCTCAGGGCGAAGATCCGTCACTGCGTCTGTCACGCCCCCGTGACGTGACGGTGTGACGAAGGTCTACTTCGGCATTCCTCCAGTGGCCGGCGGTCTCATCTGGGGGAGAGGGTGAGCAGGCTGGTCCAGAGCGCGAGGGATCCCCGGGCGCCGGAGATCCACGCCGTGCGAAAGCTGCCGTTGGGCAGTGCGATGATGCCCTGTGTATCGCCACCGTTCAACCAGCGGGACCCCTCGCCGGGACATGTGAGTGCCTCGGCCACTTGGATGTTGACGGCGAAGCTGGCGCCGCCGTCGGCGGACACGGCCACGAACGGTTGAAAACACGCGTCCGTGGGATCGTTGCGCCGGTCGTACCAACTGGCGGCGACGACGCCGTTGCGGTTCACCGCGAGCGCCGGCGTGCTGTGGTTAGACCGATACCCGCCGTCGTTCACCCGCACGGGATCGGCCCACGTTCGGCCGCCGTCCCGGGAGTAGGCCACGACGATTTGCAGCCGGTCGTCCACGGCCATGGTCCACGCCTGGTAGAGCCTGCCGTCGAACCGCCCACCGGATTCGTCCGCGGCCAACACTCCTCCACCCAACCCCTTCATCGCCTGGTCCCAGTTCGCGTTGCCGTAGTCGAAGGTCTCCGCCACCTCATGGGGTCCGGACCAGTCCCGTCCGCCGTTGTCGGAGAGTAGGACCCAGCGCCGGCCCCGCAGCAGGGCCCTCCCCCCGGGGGCACCGCCGTAGTGCACCAGGTACGGCAGCACCGCGATCCCGTTGGGGAAGACGTGGAGGTGCGTGACGACGTGGAGAAAACCGCTGTCCGGCCGGATGAGGTGGGGCTGGGGGAATGACACACCGCCGTCGGTGGAAACCGTGACGGCGATATCGTCGAGGCGGGTATTCTCGCGACTGGGTGTCTTGCCCGCGGCGTACACGAGTGGGCGGGGCTCCCCGGACCCGGCGGGTGCGGCCACCCATTGACGGTCGAAGCTCCGCCCCGGCACCTCGCTCGGGCCCAACCAGGTGCGGCCGCCATCGTCGGAGCGCCACACCTGAAACCGGGGCGTGATGGTTGTGAAGAACGCGCGACCGGTGCCGTCGAAGGCCACCATGGGGTCGCCGCCTGGGAAGACCGTGGAGTCGCCCCGACCAGCCTGCTGCCAGGTGGTTCCTCCATCCTGAGATTCGTACACGACGGAGTAATCGGTGCTCGTTGCCATCGCCGCCGCGATGAGGTTGGAGGCGTTCGTAGGATTCACGGCGAGATACGACTCGACCATGTCGAAAAGTCTGTCCTCCGAAATGATGCGAGTGTCGACCACCCGAAGCTGCTGCCCGCAAGACACGGAAGGGTGCGCAACCAGGCCGGCGAGCACGACGGCCGCCACAGTGAGGTTGTGCTTACGGCTTGGCATACGCTCCCCTGCGGACGTGATGAGTCGATGCTCAAATGTAGGTCAGTCTCGCTCCTCGGCGATACCGCGCGGACCTGCAGCCCCTGGCGCGAGTGGTCCTCGAGCACTGGCACCTGGTATGCTGCTGCCGGGGCGCCGCATCGTTTCGGTCACGGGGCGTCGACCGCCTGAGAAGCTCCGGCGTGTACCAGTCCCAAGGATCCTTGGAATCGCTCAGCTCGGGGACAGTGTCCTGCAGAGGTACTGACACCGCATCTTGAGTTGTTACCGCCGGTGGCGACGAGACGTCGTTTCCGGTGCCCTGTGGCGGTGAGAGGGAGGCGCCGGCGCTGGCGCACGCGGCGGTTGCGAGAAGCAGACACCCAATGATGGCCGGTTTCATATCGTTTCCGGTGTTTCGTGTGTTCATGATTTGATCAAGCGGTACAGATGGACCTGCTCGATGTCGAATTCGTCCTGCCACTGGCCCAGCACGTAATCGTTCCCGATCTCCAGGACCGACACGCCTCCGGGAACGTCAACGGCGCCCAGCATCTGTCCCTCGGGGTCGAACACCGTCCAGACGTGCTGCGATTCCCCGGGGCGTTGGTACCGTTCCACCCAGAGGTTCCCTTCGGTATCCACCACGAGGTCGTCATACGGTGGCATCATTTCAGGCGGTGGAATGCTTTCGAAGAAAGACCGCATGTGGTCGGCCATACCGGACTCCATGCCGGCCATCGTCTCCTCGACCCATTGCGTTACGTCGCCGGCGATGACGGGGGCGGGTTTGTGCGTGAGGTTCCGGACCTGCCTGACGAGTCTCCCATTCCGGTCGTAGCCGTTCAGCGTATAGGTCCGGCCCGTTCCGACCCAGAAGATCGAATCCGCCAGGGCCCGAACCGTACGCCCCCCAAAAACGCGGAGCCACCGGTGCATGTGTTCCTCGACGTCGATCCAGTATTCGTCTTCCGGGAACGGCCCCATGTCGCCGAGTCGCTCGCCGGTAGGCGCGAAGCTGGCGTACTGCACCGTCCGTCGTTGCGAACCCTCGATGATCTCGTCTCCGTCGCCGCCCATCATCATCATCACCATCTCCCGTGCGATCAGCGTGCCGTCCGAAAAGGCGAAATCGGCGAAGTAGGTTTGATCCTCGAGGTTCTCGTTCCGCTGGAAATCCCCACTCCGGTCAAACACGGAGATCCTCCTCAGCCGGCTGTCCCAGGCGATCAGCGAATCGGCCCCGTAGCGGGCCATCCAGCCGACCCACTCGAATTCACCCGGCCCGCCGCCTTGCCGGCCGACGGTGCGTAGGTGCACGCCCGTGGCGTCGTAGAAGCGCAGTTCCTGGGTTCCGGAGTTGGCGATCACCAAGCGACCGTCGGGAAGGCGCACGGCGCCGGTCACCCGGAACAGCTCGTAATCCGGGTCGTCCAGCCGGTCACCCACGACCACCTCGGGAGTGGCACTCAAGCGCCACCCCTGGCCGGATCGCCACATCGAGTGACTGTTCTCCACGATGGAGATGCCCGCGCTGTCGCGGACGACGGTCGCCGCTTCACTTCCTCCGGCCGCATCGCAGCCAGCGGATCCCACGATCCACAAACCGAAGTACCCGATCACGATAGTCCGCATCGAAACCTCCTTGACGGCGCGCCGCGTGTGACTGTTGGCCGAAGCTAGTACCGCCGGAGGCTGCGGTGGTTGTGGACTGGCGCGGATTCTGTGAGGCCGAGTGCAAGGCCCTTTTACAACTCTCTTACATCTTTACCGAAGTCGTCAGGATCTTGGCGTGGTGCAACCCAGGCGGTGGAAAGAGCGTAGTTTGGGGGATAGAGGAATATGCGCATGACAACCTCACGAGCGTGGCTCCGCTTCTTCGGGAAGGGAAGCTGGCCACTCCCTGTGCTGGCCCTGGCCCTGGCCCTGGGCGGCGTCCTGGCTTTTCAGGCCATCGCCGCGGCGAGGTCTCATCGGTCGTTGGCCGAGAGCACCCTGGCCGATTACGCGGCCTTCGCCGCCTGGAGCTATCAGGATCAAGCGGCCAATGCCCTGAACAGTGCCGTGCAGTCCTTCTTTGCACCGGTGCGTTTTTCCATGCGCACGGGGGCAACGATGAGGCCACGCCATCCGTCGGTGTTGCTACGGCCCGCTGCCGTGGCGGAGTGCGCGTGCCCGGGGCTGGCCGGCGCCCGGACGGCGTTTCGCATGCGGGTGCCGGATTCGCTGCCCATCGTGGCCGGGGTGGAGCCGTCGGACCATCTGCTCGCCTGGATTCGCGACACGGTCGTGGCGCACCGGCAGCAGCAATACCGGGCCTCGTGGATGTTCGCCACGATTCTGGGCTCGCCGGATACGGTTCCGCGGGCGGTTGTGTTCACGCAGTGGGGGCAATACGTGTACGGCGTCGAGGCGGCCCCCGAGATCTTGGCCAACGCCTTGCGCGAACATGGGACGCCCAAGCCCCTGCTTCCGGCGTCGCTCACCGGGGGGCTCGACGATGACTCGCTGGTGGCGGCGGGCATCCGGTTTCCGTCGGGCCACACCATTTCCGTGCTGGGGACGTCGACCTCTGAGGGGGCCGTGGCGCTGGAGCCCCTCCCGCCGAAGTTCGGCGGCCTGGTGGCCCGGGTGGCCCTTCGACCGGGAGCGGCGGAGCATCTGGTGATCGGCGGGCTGCCGGCGTCCCGGTTGCCGATCGTCCTCGCGGTGTTCATCCTGACCATGGTGTTGGCCGTCGTCGCCTTCCTCCAACTGCGCCGTGACGTGGAGTTGACGAGTCTCCGGGCGGACTTCGCGACGAGCGTCTCACACGAGCTGCGCACGCCACTGGCGCAGATTCGCATGTTTCTCGAATCACTGCTCCTGGAGCGCACCGACTCCCCGGCGCAGCAACGGGAATACCTCGAGATCGCCGACGAAGAGGCGAAGCGGCTCACGAACCTGGTCGAGAACGTGCTCCAGTTCTCCCGGGCGGAACGGCAATCGGCTCGGTTGCATCCCGTCCCCCTCGATCTGGGAACCGAGACGCATCGGGTGGTGGAGTCGTTCGAGCCCCTGGCGAAGCGGCGCAACGATCGTATCGACGTGCAGATTGCCCGGGGTGTCACGGCCTTTGCCGACCCGATGTCCGTGAAACTCGTGCTCGTCAACTTGCTCGACAACGCCGTGAAATACGGGCCGCCGGGGCAGGTCATCGAGGTGGGCGTGGAGCGAACCAACGGCGTAGCCCGTATGTGGGTTCGGGACGAGGGACCCGGTGTGCCACACGGTGTGGATCGCGACCGCATCTGGCAGCCGTACGTGCGCCTGGACCACCACCGGGAGTCCGCCACCGCGGGTACCGGGATCGGCCTGGCGGTGGTACGGGAGTTTGTGGGACTGTCTTCTGGCCGGGTGTGGGTCGAGGACGCAGACGGCGGTGGCGCCCGGTTCGTGGTCGAACTGCCGCGTGCGGATCAGCCGCCGTCCAATGGCGACGCCGGTTCTGCGGGCCCGGGGCGAAGCCCGGCCGGTCTGTCCTGACGAGTAAGCTAGATGACCCCGCCGCGGATCCTGGTGGTGGAGGACAATGAGACGCTTGCCCTCGGCTTGTGCAACAATCTCAAGTTCGAAGGCTATCAGGTGACCCACGCCGCCGACGGCGCGGCGGCGCTGGATTTGGTGAAGTCGTTCCAGCCCGACGCCGTAATCCTGGATCTCATGCTTCCGAAGGTCAACGGATTCGACGTGCTGCGAACGCTACGCGACGACGGGTCGCAGGTGCCGGTGCTGATCCTCACGGCTCGGGGCGACGAGGTGGACAAGGTGCGGGGGTTTCGCCTTGGCGCGGATCAGTACCTGACCAAGCCCTTCAGTGTGGTCGAGCTCATGGCACGGATCGAGGCCCTGTTGCGCCGGGTCGATTCGACGGCGGCACGGTCTGGCGATGAGTCGGGACGCGAGCTCTATCGACTCGAGTCCGTCGTCGTGGATGCGGACTCCCGCACGGCAACACGGGACGGGAAGCCAGTTTCTCTCACCCCCCGTGCCTTCGATCTGCTGTTGGCGCTTCTCCGCCGCCGCGGTGCGGTCGCCAGCCGGCAGGACCTGTTGCGGGAGGTGTGGGGGTATGAAGACACCGTCGTGTCCCGTACCGTGGATGCGCACATCGCGGAGCTACGCCGCAAGCTGGAAGACAACCTGGCCGAGCCGCGACTCATCGTGACGGTGTGGAAGCGGGGTTACCGCATGGGCATCGGCACGACGGGTTGAATGCGCTAGCGTGCCCCCCTCAGTCTTGCGTAATACTTGACAAAATCAATTAACTAGTTGACATTGACATGTAAACTCATGTCCCGAGTTCCCTTCGGAATCGGCAGCTGCAAAGGGAAGTAATGGCCCACCCGAACCTGGATCGGCGCGTCGAGGCCGTCCGCCGTTTCAACCGCTTCTACACCAAGCAGATCGGCGTACTGCGAGAGGGGTTCCTGGGCAGTCCGTTTCCCCTCACCCAAGCCCGCGTCATTTACGAGCTGGCGCATCACGAAGAGACGACGGCGACGGAGTTGTGCGGGGAGTTGGGGCTGGATGCGGGTTATCTGAGTCGGATCCTGCGGGGTTTCCAAAGCCACGGTTTGATTCAGAAGAAGTCGTCCGAAACCGATGGGCGACGGAGTCTCCTGTGGTTGACGGATCGGGGACAGGAAGCGTTTGCCCAGCTGAACGCCAGCTCACATGCCGAAATCGAGGCGACGCTGAATGCGCTGTCGGAGGAAGAGCAGGATCGGCTCATGGACGCCATGCACACCGTCGAGGTGCTCCTCGGCGCCGAAGCCGAGCAGAAAGCGCCATACCTCTTGCGGTTGCACCAGCCCGGAGACATGGGATGGGTGGTTCACCGCCACGGCGTGTTGTACGCTCAGGAGTACGGATGGGACGAACAGTTCGAGGCCTTGGTCGCCGACATCGTTGCCAGATTCGTCAAGCAGCTCGACCCGAAACGCGAGCGCTGCTGGATCGCCGAGAAGGACGGTGAGAACGTGGGCTCCGTATTCCTCGTCAAGAAGTCGAATACCGTGGGCCAGCTGCGCCTCCTGTTGGTGGAGCCGAAGGCCCGCGGTCTGGGCATCGGCAAGCGCTTGGTGAACGAATGCGAGCGGTTCGCCCGACAGGTTGGCTATCGGAAGATCGTGTTGTGGACGAACAGCGTATTGCATGCCGCCGGGCACATCTATGAGCAGGCCGGCTATGAGTTGGTTGACGAGGAGCCGCACCACAGCTTCGGACACGATTTGATCGGGCAGACGTTCGAGCTGAAGCTGTAGTCATCATCGGCCGAGCACCCTTCCTAATGAGTGAGCCACTCCATCCGTTGTATTTGTGCGGGCATTCCCCCACCGAGCTCGAACGCTTGGAAGCCCAGGGACACTTCTTCGAGGGCATCACCCGTTTGGTTCTCGAGAAAGCGGGCGTATCCCGAGGGATGCGGGTGCTCGACATCGGCTGTGGCGTGGGCGACGTCAGTCTCTTGGCAGCCGAGTTGATCGGGCCGTCTGGGCACGTGCTCGGCATCGATCGTGCGAGGGAGCCCATCGCCATTGCCGCCGCGCGGGCTGGCGCCCGCGGTATGCAACACGTTGACTTCCACGTGATGGACGTCGAAGCGATGCCGGTGAGTCAGCCCGTTGATGCGGTCGTGGGACGCTTTGTGCTGATGCATCAGGAAGATCCAGCTCGCACACTGCGCGCCGCCGCTCGCCACGTCCGCCGGGGTGGTGTCGTCGTCGTACTCGAATCACATATGAGCGGGTTGGTGGCTGGAATTCACTCATGCCCGTATTCGCCGACGTACGACCGTATCGCGCGATGGTTGGTTGAGGTGATTGCAGCCGCGGGCGCCCATCCCGACATGGGACTTCGGCTCGGCCAAACGTTCGTCGACGCAGGTCTCCCAGTGCCCAAGCTTTGGCTTCAGGCACGGGCCGATGGTGGGCCGGACGCTCCCACGTATTCCTATATAGTGGAGAGCGTCCGAAGCATGTTGCCGCTTGCAGACCGCCTCGGCGCCTCCGCCTTACCGGTGGAAGAGGTAGATCAACTGGAAGATCGACTGAGGGAAGAAGTGACGACCAACGGGGGCGTGCTTACCTCCCCCGTCGTGGTTGGCGCGTGGTGCCGGGTTGGCAGCTAGACCTTCTGTGGTTTCTTGGCGACAACTGCAAATTCCTTGGCTTCCGCGTCGAAGGGTGAGCCAGCTACATCTGAATAAAGCTCCTCAATCGTAAACCCGCACTCCACAAACTCTCTTTCCAGAGCTTGGGAGCTGAAATACTGCAGCCAGTTATAGACAGTTCGCGTGTGTGCTGCTTCGATAAGCGTATACTTGTCAAGGACTACCTTTTCTTCCTCGTATTTGAACGTATTTAGGAATCCATAGTACTCATTTAACGACCAGAAACCATTCAGGAGATTGGCCTCGTACATTGCTGTTTCTTCTCGCTGTTCAAAGGCCTTCAGCGAATACACATCGAGGAGAACCGAACCGCCCGGCTCCAGTAGTGTGTGGTACTTGCTCAGCATCTTTTTTCTCTGGGTGGGACCAAGGGCACAGAAGTCGCACATGATCATCAGGATGAGGTGAAAGCGATCATCTGTTTCAAACTCCAGGTAGTTCTGGTTTACATAGTGGATTGATAGCCCCTCCCTGGTTCCGACTTCCTGCGCATACAGAATCGACCTCTTCGAGAAGTCTATCCCGGTCACATCCGCCTGCCTTTGAGCCAGTCTCGTCGCATACAATCCTGGGCCGCAGCCGAAGTCGGCAATCCTCGTCCCCGCTCCGACGTTGAAGCGGGAAGAGATCCATTCAACTGAGCGGTTGATGAATGCCGCTTTCCGGGAAGAAACATCAATGTTCTCGTTCAGGTGGAACGCAAGCATCTGCTCTGATGTATGCTCATCCGTCCACAGGTCCCTTGCCGTATAGAATTCAAACGGCTTGGGACGTGTGTTTATTCTTTCAAGTTCCTCAAACATCTCTTCTCCGGTTTTTCCCCTCTGTCTAGCACCGGCGCCGTGGGGACTGGCCAAGGTACGCCCTGGAAAACGGAGCCGTCAACGAGCCACTCCCGCGACCGTGGGGTACAGTGAAGGATTCTTGCGGAACTTTTGCCGCCGTGGAGACATCTGAAGCATTCATGAGAGCCGTCTTGTTCGCCGTCGGCGCGCTGTGCGCTCTCGCGTGTCGCTCGACATCCGAAGGCGCTGGAGTCGCCCAGGGGACAGTCAGCGCGGCTGACGGAGTCTCCATTGCCTACGATACCCGCGGCAAGGGTGACACCGCGCTCGTCTTCGTCCATTGTTGGGCCTGTGACCGCTCGTTTTGGCGCGAGCAACTCGATGCGTTTGCTGCTGACTATCGAGTCGTGGCGCTGGACCTCGGCGGGCACGGCGAGTCCGGAACCAACCGAGCGGTGTGGTCCGTTCTGCAGTTGGGTGGCGACGTGCAGGCGGTCGTCGAGGCCCTCGACCTCGATCACGTCATCCTCGTTGGTCACTCGCTGGGAGGTCCGGTTGCACTGGAAGCGGCGCGCCGGATGCCCGGGCGTGTGCTCGGTGTCGTCTGCGTCGAAACGATGCATGACGCGGAGGTCCGCATCGACCCCGAGCAGAACGAGCAGGCGGTCAGCGGTTTGGAAGGGAGTTTTCCGGAGAGCATGGCCGGATTCGTCCGGGCGGCATTTGCCGACGGTGCGGACAGCGCCGTGGTAGAGTGGGTGATCGAGAAGGCCGTCGCTACAAACCAGCCGGCTGCAATCGGCCTCGCCCGGGACGTGGCAAACTTGGATTTCAGCGTGTTGCTGTCGGCCGCCGGGGTGCCCGTGCGCGCCATCAACGCCGCGGCGAGACCGCCGGCCGTCCCGCAGACCGAAATCGAGGTCAATCGCCGCTACGCCGACTTCGACGCCCGGATCATGGAGGATGTCGGGCATTTCCTGATGCTGGAGCGGCCAGAGGAATTCAACGCGATGCTGCGTGAGGTCCTGGCTGGTTTCGATCCTCGATGAAGCTGCGGACGACGGTGTCACGACCAGGACGACGGTGTCTCCAGCCAAAAACGGTGACTCCGCATCGATCACCACCCACATGATCGCCGGCCCGCTCAATCTGGATTCCAGTTGACAAATATTGTCAACATAATTATACTGATGCAGCAATTGTCAACATAATTATACATGAACAAGACAAGCTTTCTCGGTGAATTCGAGCAGATGGTGCTCCTGGCGATCCTTCGCCTGGGCGACGAGGCCTACGGCATGTCGATCCGGGCCGAGTTGGAGGATCGGGCGGGTCGCACCGTTTCGCGCAGCGCGACCTACATCACTCTCGAACGGCTGATACGCAAGCGGTACCTCACGGCTCGAATGGGCGACCCCAATCCCCAACGCGGGGGCAGGGCCAAGCGGTATTTCGCGCTCACTGATGCCGGCCGTGAGGCACTCAAGGTATCTGGCCGGGCCTTGAGGAATCTCTGGGTCGGGCACGAGTCGTTGTTGGACGAGACTTGAGCGGCGAAACCGACCATGCGCGAATCAGCTAGCCTCCGCTCTAGGGTCGCCCGGTTCCTCCTCCAACTTGCCGTTCGGGATCGAAACGTCTGTGACGGACTCCTCGGCGACCTCGAAGAGGAGTACGCGTCTCTTTCGAGCCGAACTGGTCGCCTCACCAGGCAGCAACCCCCCTATTGGCTGGCGGTGTTGAAGCTGTCCGCCGGATTTGCGCTCGCGCGTCTGAGCGCAAGAAACAGACAACCCCCTATGACGAGGTCGGCCGGGCTCCCGGCACGATGGAATACCATGGTCGAATCAACATGGCGAGACGTGAGGTCCGGATTCAGAGGTCTACGAAGGAGCCCGGCATTCACCGCGGTCACCATCCTGACTTTTGCCCTGGGAATCGGAGCAACAACGGCCGTGTTCAGCGTGGTGAACGGCGTCCTGCTGAGACCTCTGCCGCTCGACGAACCCGAGGAGTTGGTCGGCGTCTGGCACAGCGCGCCTGGTTGGGGAGTCGGCGGCTGGATGCCCCAATCAGCGGCCACCTACTTCACCTATCGGGAGGAATCCCGGGTCTTTGAAGACATCGGGATATGGAACAACACCCAGGTATCGGTGACCGGGCTCGATCAGCCGGAACGGGTTACGGCCTTGCTCGTCACCGACGGAACACTCCCCGTGCTCGGGGTCGCCCCGACGCTGGGCAGGACCTTCACACCGCAAGACGACTCACCGGACGCGGCGCTCACCGTCATCCTGAGCCACGGGTACTGGCGGCTCCGCTTCGGTGGGGATCGGGACGTCATCGGACGAACGCTCACGGTCGACGGGCGATCACGGGAGATCATCGGCGTGACGCCGCCCGGTTTCGACTTTTTCCAGATCGACCCGGCGGTGTATCTGCCCTACCGGTTCGATCGGTCGCAGGTAGCCGTCTTCGGAGACCTCAGCTACCCGGCGATCGGCCGGCTTCGGCCCGGTGTGACAATGGAACAAGCGAATGCCGACGTGGCTCGCATGATCCCACTGGCATTGGAGAAGTTCCCCGGAGGTATGAGCCCCTCGGACATTGCAAGCGTGCAGCTCGGTCCGGACGTCCATCCCCTGATTAACGACGTGGTGGGCAACGTGGGCGCGACGCTGTGGATCATTCTGGGAACCGTCGGCATTGTGCTACTGATCGCCTGCGCCAACGTGGCCAACCTGTTTCTCGTGCGTGCGGAAGGGCGACGCCAGGAAGTGGCCCTTCGCACCGCCATCGGTGCGGACCGGCGCCACATCGCCAGGCACTTCTTTGCCGAGAGTGTGACACTGGCTGGTTTGGGGGGTGTGGTCGGCCTGGGCCTGGCGTACGTCGCAATCGAGTTTTTCGTTGTCCAGGGATCCCAGCAACTGCCACGAACGACCGAGATCGCCATCGACCCCACGGTACTCCTAATCACCGCTGCGATATCGGTCGTCTCGGGATTCTTCTTCGGGTTGTTCCCCGTGTTGCGATATGGCAACCCCAACCTCGGGACGTCTCTCAAGGAAAGCGGCCGCGGGAGCGGAGCAGGGCGACAACGACAATATGTACGCAACGCGCTGGTGGTCTCACAGATGGCCCTGGCCTTGGTACTGGTCGTCGCTTCGGGGCTCATGATCCGGAGCTTCCAGGCAATGCACCGGGTGAGCCCCGGCTTCGAGCGTCCGGACGAGGTGTGGACGGCGAATATTACGCCCACCAGGGCCGAGGCAAGCCACCCCGACGCCACAGCGGCCACGCACGAGCAGATAGTGCGTCGCATCCAAGCTATACCCGGAGTCACGGCGGCGGCGTTCACCTCGTCGATCACGATGGACGGATGGGGCAGCAACCAGGGGATTCACGTCGAGGAGTTTCCCCTTGCGGAGGACCAGGCTGCGCCACTACGCCGCTTCAAGTGGATCTCTCCCGGCTACTTCGAGACAATGGGAAACCCCGTGTTGGCCGGCCGATCCTTTTCGTGGGCCGACGTCCACGCCAAAGCGCGGGTTGTGGTGGTGACCGAAAACTTCGCCAGGCAGTATTGGAGCAATCCCGGAGAGGCGCTGGGAAAGCGGATTCGAGAAGGAAGAACACAGCCCTGGCGAGAGATAATCGGCGTGGTTGGGAAAGTGCACGACGACGGCACGAACCAGGGAGCCACAGCGATCGTATATTGGCCTCCGGTAGTGGAGGATTTCTGGGGCCTCGACATCTTTGCTCGCCGCACGATGGTCTACGCCATCCGGAGTGGCATGGTTGGAGCAACCGGCCTGTTGGACCAAGTACGTCAGACCGTCTCGTCGGTACATTCGACACTGCCCCTGGCCAACGTGCAGACCCTCGAAGACATCTATGATCGCTCCATGGTACGGACGTCGTTTACGATGGTCATGCTCGCCATCGCCGCTGCCGTCGCGCTCCTCATCGGCGCAGCGGGTGTCTATGGTGTTATCTCGTACCTGGTGTCGCAGCGGGTTCGGGAGATCGGCGTGCGGATGGCCCTCGGTGCCAGACAGCAGGATGTGAGCCGCATGGTGCTGAGGCACGGCCTCTCCGTTGCGGGCGTCGGTGTGGCGGTTGGACTGATTGCAGCCGTGGGACTCACACGTCTGATGTCCACTCTGTTGTTTGACGTCAGTCCCGTGGATCCGGTAACCTACGGTGTCGTCGCCATCGGGCTCACCACAATCGCGGTGTTGGCCAGTTACCTGCCCTCGCGGCGGGCGGCGCGTGTGGACCCGATTGAGGTATTGCGGATCGAGTGAACGGATCGATGGGCCCGGACATCACGAGTCCGCTTGCTTCGCCCGGAACAGCTTGATTGCACGAACGAGTGCCGGCAATGGCCCGACCAGGACTACGGTGTCTCCAACCAAAAACCGTGAATCCGCATCGAACGTGTAAATAGGTACAGCCTTGCGGACAACGGCGACGACGGTGGCATGTGTCGTCGATCGGAGGCGAAGCGTGAACGGGTTTTCGCCCACTGCGACAGATCCTTCTTCTACCTCAACCAGCTCGAGCGCGTGGTGAATGCCGAGGAACCGGAGCTGGTCGAGTCGCAAGACGTCCTTCGGCACCCCGCGCAAAATACCGTAGTGTTCGGCGCGGACCGCGTCCATCTCCGTCGAGATGGTGTTCATGGGGATGTGATAGTGACGCAACACCCGCTGGAATAGCTCCAACGCGGCTTCGTACTCCTCCACGATGACATCGTTTGCGCCGCGTTCCTCCAGGTCCGCGATGGCGTCAACGGTCCGGGTCCGCACGAGGATCTTCACATTCGGATTCAGTTCCTTTGCCACGGCCACGCCGCGGCGTTCGTCGAGCGGCGATGCAATGTTCATGACCAACACCCGCGCCGACCGAATGCCGGCTTTGAGCAGCACTTCCCGTCGGGTGCCGTCTCCGAACGCGATCGACTCGCCTTCGTCTCTCGCGGCCCGCACGACCTGGCCGTTGGTCTCGAGCACGATGTACTTGAGGTGCGCGGCCTTCATCACTGACGCCAGATGGCGCCCGCTCAACCCGTAACCCACGATGATCGCATGGTCGGTGAGGTCGGACGACGGGATCGTGGCGGTGGCGTCCTCTGGCGGCGAGCCGCCCACCATGCGGATGACCCACTCTCCGATCGGCCGGGCACCCGCCATGAGGAACGGAGTCGCCGCCATCGAGAGAACGCTTGCCGCCAGGAAGACCTGATAGGCGGCATCCGCGATCAGCCCCGTCCCCAGCGCCACGCTCGCGAGCACGAAGGAGAACTCGCCAACCTGTGCGAGCGCTAAACCGGAAAGGATACCGGTGAACAGCGGACGCCTAAGCACCAGCGTCACCACTAGCATCACGATCAAGGCCTTTCCGACGATGACCGCCGATCCCACCGAACCCACCAACGCGATGTTGTCGGTTACAAAACCGAGATCGAGCAACATCCCGACGGACGTGAAGAAGATGCTGCTGAACAGGGCGCGAAACGGCAGGACGTCGGACAGCGCTTGCGCACCGTACTCGGATTCCGAAATGATCAACCCCGCGATGAACGCGCCCACCGCGAGCGAAAGGCCGAGTGACGCGGCGAGGAACGCCGCGCCCAGCCCGAAGAAGCTGATGACCAGCGTGAACAGGTCGCTGCCGCGGATGTCGGGCACGCGCTTGAGCACCGCCGGCACCAACACCCGACCCACCGGCACGACCACGATGAGGATGAGAAGTCCCAGCAGCGGCCTGGCCACCTCGCGCCATTCACCGTCACCTCCGCTGGTCCCGAAGATCTGGAGCAACACGATGAGGGGGACGATCATGAGGTCTTGAAACAACAACACGGCGAGGGATACACGTCCGTGGGGCGCGTCCAATTCGCCGCGGTCGCGGTGAGACGTGAGCACGATCGCCGTGGAGGACAGCGCAAAGAGGCATCCGAAAGCGACCGCCTGGGCGGCCGGCATGTCGAGGAGCATGCCGATCAGCCACGTCGCCCCGACCGTGATGGCGATCTGCATCGTGCCACCGAGGGCGATGGTGGATCGCAGACGAATGACCTGCGCGAGCGAAACCTCGAGCCCGATTTCGAACAGCAGCAGAACCACGCCGATCTCGGCGAGCGCGGCTACCTCGTCCGGGCGGGCGATGAGGCCGAGTCCGTGCGGGCCGATTGCCATGCCTGTAATAAGGAAAGCCACGACGGCCGGGATCTTGAGACGCTGCGCTCCGGCGACTGCCGGGATGGCAATCGCAATGAGGAGCAGGAGGTCCCGAAGGAGAATCAGATCGTTCATGACGATGGTCGTCGATTGGTTGTCCGAATTGTACAGCAATAGGGGCTGCATAGGGACGGCGAGGTTTTTCAGAGCACGCTCAAGATATGCACAGATAATACACAGACTATGCGCTCATTGACACGGTTTCCTGATCATATCTTGCCATTATTGCATGTATAGTGCATTGTACGCAATGCCTAGTAAGACGATTTCCCTGCGGTTGGAGGCGTACGAGCGGCTTCGGCGGGCCCGTCGGCATGCCGGAGAGTCCTTCAGTGACGTGGTCATGCGGGCGCGGTGGGCGGAAGAGCCGGTGACGGCCGGCCAATTCCTCAAGCAGGTGCGCGAGCGCGGTCCGACATACGATGCTGTGGGTCTGGACACACTGGAACAACTGAAAGCGGGAGACCGACCGGCCGAGGACAAGTGGACTCAGGAATGATCCTCGAGACCACCTTTCTCATCGACCTCGAGCGTGAACTCGTGCGGGGAGAGGGCGGTCGAGCGCAAGCGTTCCTCGCGGAGCACCCGTCAGCGTCACTGCATATCACGTTCACGGTGGCTGGTGAGCTTGCAGCGGGGTTGCCCCTTGATGTGCGCGGGCGATGGGAGGAGTTCATCGCCCCGTTTCGCGTCCTTCCCTGCACGCAAGATGTGTGCTGGGAATACGGACAGGCCTACCGATACCTGAAGGCCAACGGTTTGCTGATCAGTGCAAACGACCTGTGGATTGGGGCAACGGCGCTGGCGTTCGACCAACTCATCGTTACATGGAACGAGCGTCACTATCGGCGGATTCCGCGGTTGCGGGTGATGGGGTATGGGTGAGCGCCTGTTAGGAAGCATCAGCCCCAGTCGCCCTCAGATCAAGGCTCCCCGATCCACCCCCCTTCAGCAGGACATAGACGGAGAGAACCATCACTTCTCCAGCTGGCGCGCGAAGTAACTGCTCCAGCCTTCCGGCAGGGCCGACACGCCGATGGCCTTGCGGAGCAAGTCTGCGTTCGAGCGCTCCGTGGTGTACAGACGAGTTACGTCAGAGACCGCCAATCGATCGGGGTGTTTAGACAGGGGCTCTAGCTCGTCGCCAGCCTGTACGCTTCCCTCATCGACGACGCCGAAGTAGAAACCGGTGCGTTGACTCTTCAGAAATCGCTTCAGCATGTCGGACCGATCAAATCGAGTAGCAAGCTTGACACACGGCATCCGCGGCTCGGTCACTACCACCCGCGCGGTCCCGACACGGAACTCGTCACCAATGCAGGTGTTGTCCTCGTCCATGCCGGTAACGGTAAAATTTTCGCCGAAACTGCCCCATGGCAGTTCGGCGTTGGGCAGCTCACGCTTCCAAAACTCGTAGTGTTCGGACGGATACACGTAGACCGCCTTGGTGGGACCACCATGAACGGAGAGATCCGCCTGCTGGTCTCCTTCGAGGTTGTGGCGTCGCAGAGCCACGGGTCCGTCGACGGGCGATTTGAAAATCGAGGTGGTGACGGTTTGTCCTTTCCAGAGAACGTCTCGGGGAAGCCCGACACTGATGGCAATGATCTTCATGTTTCCGTTTCGTTTCTTGGTCAAGCACCAACTGCCTGGCGCGATGGGCGCGAAGTCGCATCGTCATAGCGCAATGGCCTTCGTTTGGTCCACGAGCCGCGCCGGCTGCTGCATGCGCTTGGTAGGTGACAGGAATCGGCCCTAGCCGGGCGCATGGCCCGTGAACACCAACGCTCGCAGCGGGATTCGGAGCGGAGCCGGACCGAAGACCCGTTCCAGCTCATCTGCGAGCACCGCAATGATGATCTCGGGCTCAGCCGTTGCCCGCTCCTGGATCTCAAGGACGCCCGGGTTGCCCATAACGAATCCTCGGGCCACTTCCACTGCCGAAGGACGCTCGACCGTCGCATCGACGACTTCGCCCTGGATGCGCTCGAACCCGAGAGCGCGAAAGGCTTCCAGGGTAGCGTCTAGCTCGCATGAGCCGAACGGCGTCTTGAGAAAGGTGGGTGGCTCCAACTCGAAGTAGCGAGCGATCGTATCGTGAGCGACGCCTGCCACAGGGTTTGCCTCGAGCGAATCCCAGGCGTTGCACGCCACATAACCGCCCGGACTAAGCACGCGGCGGATCTCAGATAATCCCTCCGACAGGTCGGGAAAAAACATGATCCCGAACTGGCAGATGACAGCGTCGCATGAGCCGCCCTCGTATGGCAGGGCGAGGGCATCTGCCAGTTCGTACTGCACCCGGGGAAGTCCTCCGCGATGTTCTCGTGCGAAATCGAGCATGCTGGGGTTGAGGTCGGTCGCGAGGATCTCTACTTCTGCCGGAAGCTGCTGGCGGAGAAAATGCGTCAATATCCCAGTACCGCAGGCGAGCTCGAGAACGCGCCCTCTGCTGATCACACGTGCAACGCGGTCTGCAAGGTCAGCAGCGGCGAACTCGAACAGGAGAGGTCCCAGGCACGTGTCGTACACGGCCGGAATCGACCCAGAGAACTCAGCGTGCGATTTCGTCATCCTGTGACGCTTCTTGCCAGTCTCACAACTCGGGGACCTTCCTTAGAAACCTCGCTCTCACCCAACCCGGTGAAATCATAGCGCAGCACGGCATAGCCGCCAGCCTCTATGCCGGTGGCAAGTCTCCGAGTGACCTTGAGAGACTTGGAGCACGTGAAGCAATGGGAGAGCAGCACACCGCCTTTGGGAGTTCCCTCTGGAATCTGCAGATTTCCGGAAAGTGTCCCAGAAGATCCTGGGAAGGTCACCTTCTCATGGATGTGGGACATGTACATCGCCTTCTCGTACTCTCAGCCCTTGGCCGTAATCTTCCCGGCGAAAGACTGCGCAACGATCTTCCCGTTTCGCACGACAAACGTGTCGGTTCCCACTTCGTAGACATTGTCCGCCGTTTCTGCAGACCAGAGAATGTAGGCGTAGTCGCCTTCTATCGACTGGATCTTCATCGCAGACGAACTACCAGGCTTTCCGAACTCCGCAAACAGGGCCACGAAAAACGGTTTAATGGCGGCGGTGCCATTAAGTGGCCCGTCCGGTGTGAAGAAGACTGCATCCACAGCGTAGTCGGAGAGAATCCCGTCGAGGTCTCCCTGGCTAAAACACTGCAGGTGATGCTCTAAAACGTCCTTGGTTGAGGCCACTAGCCGCTCCTTGGTTGGGTTGTTTTTAGGGTGACGACCGAAGCTGGCGCGTCCACGTGAGGAAGCCCGAGAATATCGCTGCTTACCCACGCACGCCAAATCAAGCCGTTCGTTGCGCATTCACCGGGGCGAGTTGATGATCGGAGCCGCCGGCACTCCCGTAATCGTGCACTTCGCCAGCTACGCGAAAGCCACCGGCAGCTTCATTGGCTTGTTGGACAGCGATCCCCCAAAAAACCGTCGCTTCGCCTCCGGTCAACGGCCTCGACTCTCGAGCGGAATCATGATGTGGGAGTATGGCGTCCCAGGCCACATGATCCACGGACCACCATTCAAATGATCCGTAGAGATGCCTTCCAACATCCCGCGGTCCGGAACGAGCATCATGAGATGCGGTCCGAGATCCGTGACCCAATCTTCCGGTCCAGTCGGCTCTGATGCGTAGGGATCACTGTTGCTCACTGGCGTATCTCCTTGCAGCATGTAAGCAAAACCGATCTCCATGTATGTGGGCTCCGTCTTGTTCACATACGCTTCAAGTAGATTCAGCCAAGCACCCGTCACACACCAGGGATCGTTGCCAGGGGTATCAGATCGGTCGGGTAAGCACGTCCAACCATTCGTTCCCGAACGGAGTTCATTGCCCTCCCAGTCCCTGATGGTTGCCGCGGCCGAGATGGAAGCGGGTGCTGCACTCATCGCACTGTGAATGGCGTCCTGCGCCAGGGCGGATCCGGGCAACAGGAGCGTTCCCGTCAATACAGCTATCGTTTTACGCATGGTTCCCATCTCCTCCATTGGTAATGATGAACTGTCCGTCGCCGCGTAATCCGCACTTGTGTGAGGACCAGCGGACGGCGACGGCTCCAAAATCCGAGTTTCGAGCGTGGGGCAGTGAACGATAGATTGGACGGGAAGCGGTAACCCGCCAAGGTGTGGGTCCCGGCTCCGCATTTCCGATCGACGTGGCTGCTCCGTCTTATGACCTCCGGCGGGGCTGGAGGCCCGGCAACATACGTCATAGACGCATGCGCCGTCAACTTTCTTGCCAGTTCTTACCCCAGGGCCCTTGCGCAATGCCGATTGACAAGCAGTTTTGACGCCGCCAGCCCTGCAATTGGGCGTTCGAGCCGGGAGGGGCCGGCTCGGTGGCCTCTCGAGCAGCCGAGAAAGGTTATTCAATGAAGTCAGTTGGCATGTCTACGTTGGTCGCGGCGCTCGTCGTGACCTTGCCGGTGTACACATCTGTCCCGCGTGTCGTAGCGGGTCGGAGGATGCCGGCAGACACCATTCCCGTCGTTCTGGAAAACGACAATCGTGTGCCCGCCGGCACGTTGCGCGACGGCGAGCTGAACATCGACCTCGTGGTGCAAATGGCCCGCTGGTTTCCCGAGGCGGCCGACGGTCCGTCGATCGTGGTGCCGGTCGTCGCCGAAGAAGGTGGTCCGCCGCGCGTGCCCGCTCCACTCATCCGCGTGCCGGAAGGTACCATTATCGTCGCCACGATCCGCAACGCGCTCCCCGATTCCGGCGTCACGGTACACGGCATGCAGCAGCATCCAGCAAGAGCCGACGGTGGGGTGGCCATCGCCCCCGGTGAAACACGGACGGTTCGCTTCAACGCCGGTTCCGCGGGCACGTATTTGTACCGCATGCGCCCGGGGCAGTATTCGGACATGTTCGAGCACGAACAGCTCGCCGGCGCGTTCGTGGTGGATCCAACCGGGGCGACGGCAGACGATCGCGTGTTGGTGATCAACATCTGGGGCCAGCCGATGGATTCCTCCCAGGAGTATCGCAACACGCTCACGATCAACGGCCGCGCATGGCCACACACCGAACGCCTTACCACAACGGTGGGCAGCCCGGAGCGCTGGCGGTTCATCAATGCCAGCAACCGCGCGCACCCGATGCACCTCCACGGATTCTTTTTCAACGTGCATGCCAAAGGAGACGGACTGGCGGATACGGCTTACGCCGAAGCGGAGAAACGCCTAGTGGTGACCGAGAACCTGCTGCCGTTTCAGACCATGGCGATGACGTGGACGCCAGAGCGTGAGGGCAACTGGCTGCTTCATTGCCACCTGGGTTTCCACGTGTTACCGGAAGCTGCCAGGCTCGACCCGCCGGAACACCACGAGATGCTGTCGGGCGACGTGGGCGAACACATGGCCGGGCTCGTGATGGGAATCCAAGTAAGACCGCCGCCGGGTTGGGTCGAGCCGCCGCGACCTTCTCCCCGCAAACTCCGGTTATTCGTTCAGGAAGGACATCGCCGCGGCCGCGCCGAACGCGCGATGTCGTACGTGCTCCAACGAGACGACACGCCGCCGGCGCCTGATTCGGTGGAGATACCGGGCTCGCCCCTCATCCTCACCCGCGACGAGCCCACGGACATCGTCGTCGTAAACCGCTTACCCGAGGCCACCGGAGTACACTGGCACGGTCTCGAGCTGGAGAGTTACTCCGACGGCGTGGTCGGGTGGAGCGGTGTGGGGGCGCGCATTGCGCCGCCGATCGCGCCCGCCGATTCCTTCACCGCACGCCTCACCTTGCGACGAGCCGGCACGTTCATCTACCACACGCACCTGAACGACCTGGAACAGCTCACGGCGGGCCTTTACGGCCCGATCGTCGTCCTCGAGCCGGGAGAGCGGTTCGATCTATCACGCGATCACGTGTTCGTGCTCGGA